>DBPQ01000102.1 GCA_002304945.1 Actinomycetales bacterium UBA1416
TCCTCACCGGAGTCCTTCGCACCCCGCTCTTCCGCAGGTGGGGCGACGCCGGAGCTCGCACGGCTGGCCGGTAAGCGGTTCGTCTACGTCCCCGAAGCCGGGGGACTGCGGTTGGACGCCTCACGGATCAAGGCCATCGTCGGCGGCGACCCCCTCGTGGCCCGGTTGCTGCACCGCAACCCCGTCACCTTCCAGCCCCGATTCAAGCTCGCCTTCACCGCCAACGAACTGGCCGTCATCCCCGACGACGACGTCGGGCTCCGCCGCCGACTGCTGCCGCTACGGGTGGAAGCCACCCTCTCCCGCCGAGACACGACCTTGAAAGCGACCCTGGAGGACACCGAGGAAGGGCGCGCCGCGCTGCTGGCGTTCGCCGTGCACGGTGCTCGCCACTGGCTGGCCGACGGCGGCGACCTCGCCGCGTTGCGGCCGCCGATGCAGGTGCGGGATGCCCTCACCGCGTTCTTCGCCGAAATGGACCCCCTCGCCGAGTGGTGGGAAGAACGCGTCATCATCTCAGAATCGGGTGGAACGACGACGTCACGCCTCCACGCCGACTACGCAGAATGGTGCCGCGACCACGGCGTCCGCAACGTCCTCGGGATCAAAGGATTCGCCCAACGACTCACCAGCCGTGGGCACCCCGTCGCCCCCGACCGCACCACGGGGAGTCTTCGCCTCGGGCTCGGGCTTCGGCCGTTACATGCGGGACGCCACTACTGATCGGGGAGGTTCAACTCCGAATGGACCGCGTCGACGATGAGTCATGCTGGTTGAGAAGGAGTTTTCCTTGTTCTCGGATTATTGTCTGGTCATCTCTTGCTGACGTGTGTCACTCATGCGGTAGTGTCCAGGATAACGAAGCGAGCAAATAGCTACTGGCTGTAGTCATTGAATACCATTTTCGCGATGCGTTCTGAGGAAACACTGACGGAATCCGCCAAGTGGGGGGCCAAGTCCTTTCTCACCGCGACCGCAATGTCTCCCAGAGCCTCTTGGAGCCAGACGCGGTCCTCTGGCGGCACGTTGCCGTTGTGATCGCGCATGATCCGGTACGTGACCGCGTTCCAAGCTGCCAGTTTGTCGATGACGTCGGCACTTGCCCACACCGCGACTGCCGCCCTTATTTCAACCTCGCTCTTATTTGGATTCCCGCCCCGGAAGATTCCCGTCATGTGCCCCAGTAGCTTCTCGTAGACATCTTCCCGTCGCGATCGCAATGCGCTTTCGGTCTCCCTTTGACGGCGCGCATTGAACGACTCCGTGGCGGCCAAGGCGACGAGCGCGGCGAGACTCGCGGTGATGACCGAGACGCCCCCCGCGGTGGGTATCGAGCCCCATTCGTTCGTGGGCGTCGTGCTGAACATGCAACCTAGGCCAACGAAAGCGGCAGCGAGCAGTATGAAGGAGAGGACACGGACCGCGTTAAGCACACTTCAGTCTCGCATGCGACTTTGGTCTCTCAGCGAAGTTGGACTGGGGACGCCGCGAGTCCAGACGACGGGGGTTCAACTGCCGCACGATCTGACGTTGCTCTGCGGAGCCACGTACAGAATCCCGGGACCTCAATCACCAGTTGGCAGTCCTTGATCAACTCCAACACATACAGGAAGTGCCGGTGCTGTTGTGCGCCACGACCGGCAGTTCCGGCACTCGCCCTGTCGGTGTCCAACGCAAGTGCCGCTGGTATGTGTCCAGCTCAGCGGCCCGTTGCTCCCCCTTCGGCACTTCCGGCACTTGGCTGAGGAAGAGGCAGTAGCAAGGGTACCTGTGGAAAACTTCCGAGGGGTATCGGCGATGTAGGGCAATCTATGGGGCACGTGCCGAAGTGCCGCACGTGCGCAGCGGGGGCGCTCCCCCCGGGTGTCCACCCCGAGGAGGTCCCGTGAAGCACATCCGCTGGGCCGTTGCCCTGCTCATCGTCGTGGTCGTCGTCGTGGCGGTCGCTTTGGCGGCCAGTGACGGTGACGAGAACGTAACCGCCACCTCACCCAACGCCGCGGCCACCGGCACTCAGCCGACCATGGAGCCGGCGACCCCGACGGTGACCGCTCCCGCCACGGAGGTGCCCGGGATGCCCACTATCGCCCGCACGGCGGACCCGGACGCCTACGCGGACTCTGTCGCCGCGTTCGTGTTCTCGATGGACCCTCGGGCGTTCGGCTCGGAGGACTACCGCGCCGCTCTGCTCGCCGAGGCAGACCCCACGATGTCGGACAGCGGCCTTGCGGACCTCGAGCTGATGGTCGACGAGCGCATCCAGGACGCGACCCAGTGGGCCCGCATGCGGGCCAACAAGCAGTGGTCCACCTGGTCGTCCACCGCGGTGTGGGAGCCGCAGACCTGGGCCGAGGTCGTCACCGACGGCCTGGCTGAACCGGGCTGGGTGATGCGCAACGTCACCGGCACCCAGACCACGTACTACGTCGACGGCGGTGAGGCCCGCACCGCGGTCAGCGAACCCACGCTCACGGTCGGGATGCGCTGCCCTGCTGCCGGCGCCGACGTCGACCGGTGCCACCTCACCCTGCTCGGCACGGTGGTCATCCCCTGAGCATCCAACTCCCGGACCAGATCAAAGGGGCGAAGCGATGAAGAAGGTCCTGCTCCTCCTGGTTGCCCTGACCGCTCTGGTGATGGGCGGGCCGGCGGCGGTGGCCGCCGTCGGGCTGCTGGGCGTGGCGAACGACGCCGCCGCCCAGGCGAACTGCGGACCCGGCGGTCCGGCCGTGCTCCCCCTCGAGGACCTGCCCGAGTCCGTGGCCGGCTACTCCGGGGACCAGCTCGCGAACGCCGCGGCGATCATGCGCGCCGGCGTCGCCCTGAACGTGGGGGTGCACGGCCAGACGGTGGCCGTGATGACGGCCATGGGCGAGAGTTCGCTGATCAACGTCGACTACGGGGACACCGCCGGACCCGACTCGCGGGGGCTGTTCCAGCAGCGCGCCAACGGGGCCTGGGGATCGTACGCGGATCGCATGGACCCCCAGACCTCAGCCTCCAACTTCTACAAGGCGCTGCTGCAGGTGGAGGGGTGGGAGACGCTGCCCCCGACCATTGCGGCGCACCGGGTGCAACGCGACGCCGACCCGCAGCATTACGCCCCGTACTGGGACGACGCCGTCGCCGTGGTCACCGCCCTGGCCGGCACCCCACAGGGAGCCGTGCCGGGCATGGCGGCCGCGCCCGCGGCGGGGTGCGGAACGAGCGCGGGTGCTGGGACGGTGACGGCGCAGGGGTGGGGGAACCCCGCCGGCGGGAAGCTGACCTCCCCGTTCGGGACCCGGGTGCACCCGGTCACCGGTGTGATCGGCACCCACACGGGGACCGACGTCGCGAACCGGTGCGGTATCCCGTTGCGGGCCGCGGCCGCCGGGATCGTGCTGCGGGCGGCGCCGGGGCCCTACCAGGGGCGGACCGGAAACCAGATCATCATCGACCACGGCGGCGGGGTCACCACCCGCTACGGGCACGCGCTGACTGGCACCATGATCGTCCGGCCCGGCGACCTCGTCACCGCCGGCATGCCGATCGCGGCGATGGGTGGTGACCCCGACCTCGACCCCATCGGCGCGGGTTCGAGCACGGGCTGCCACCTCCACTTCGAGGTCAACATCAACGGGCAGGCGGTCGACCCGTCCGCCTACCTCCTCGCCCAAGGCGTCCAACTGGGCAGCGGCTGACTCCAGCCGCCACCCCGCGCACTGGTCCCCCGAGTGCGCAGACGAGGGTCTCTCCCTGTCAACACTCAAACCCCTGACAGGAGCCGACATGCCTCTCCCGACCCCCCTCCTTCTGCCGCTCGAAGACCCCGGCATCATCTCCAACGGGTCCGGTCTGCCCGGCCTGGCCCAGCTCCGGCAGATCGTCGGCGCCCTGCTGACCTTCGGCCTCGTGGCGTGCGTGGCCGCCCTGGTGATCGCCGCCGTGGTGTGGGGTTTCGGCTCCAACTCCGGCAACCCGCACCTCGCGGGGCGGGGCAAGTCCGGGGTCCTCGTCGCGGCGGGCGCGGCCCTGCTGATCGGCGCGGCGAACGCGATCGTGACGTTCTTCTCCAACGTCGGCGCCACGATCTGAGCAGCCCGTGGACATCTGTGACGTCGCCCCGCTCTCCCCCGCCTGCCTCCCGGTCGGCGTGGCCGGCACCCTCGCAGGTGCGGCCGCCAACAGCGTGCTGGACTCCGTGGGGGACGCGTTCGCCCGCGCCGTCGAGACCGTCCTGGACGCCACGTTCGAGGCGATCTCGAGCGTCTCGACGGTGGACCTGACCGCGAGCTACGTGGGCCGCAATGTCGCCGTGCTCACCTCCGTCGCGTTGGTGATGATCGTGGGCCTGTTCGTGGTCCAGGTGATCGCTGCGGCGCTGCGCCGGGAACCCGGCGGTCTCGGGCGGGCCATCACCGGCGCCGGGGCCGCGGTGCTGGGCACTGCGGCTGCCGTCGCGATCATCCAGTCCCTGCTCATCGCGGTGGACGGGATCTGCGAGACCATCGCTTCGGCCGCCGGCACCAGCATCGAGGACGCCGCCCGCCGGCTGTTGGACGTCACCATGCTCACGAGCGTGCTGGGCGGCCCGGGCTCGGGCTCGGTGCTGGTGATCGTGTTCGGCGCCTTGTACATCGTCGGGGCGGTGCTCACCTTGGGGACGCTGTTGGTGCGCGAGGCCCTCATCGTCGTCGCTGTGGTCATCGCCCCGTTGGCGATCGCCGGGGGCACCGCCCGCATCACCACCGGGTGGGTCCGCCGCTGGCTCCAGGTCACGTTGGCGTTGATCGTGTCCAAGATCGCGATCGTGGTGGTGTTCGTCGTGGCCGTTGGGCTGGTGGGTGGGGCCACCGGGGTCGGGGCGCTGCTCTCCGGCCTCATCCTCATCCTGCTGGCCTGCCTCGCCCCCTGGGCGTCCTTCAAGTTCCTCGACTTCGCCGGCACCGCAATCGCCTCCGAGTTCCACCGGGCCACCAACGGCGCCACCCTCGCCGTGATGCACCACGGCAGAACCACCGCCCAATCCGTGATGCGGACCATCGCCCCCATCGTCGGCGGACCCGCCGGCGCCGGGATCACCGCCGCCGCAGCCGCCGGCCCACCCCCCGGCGCAGGCGGCCCGACCGGCAGCCCACCCCCCGGACCCCACCTGCCCACGGCGCCCGGCCCACTCTTCCCCACGCCGGCCCCACCACCAGGCTCCCCACCCCCGCCACCGGCGACGTCGGCACCGCCACCGACGACGGCACCGGCGCCCCAACCCCCGCTGCAGCCGACGACGTCGGCACCGCCCCCGCCGCCGACGACGTCGGCACCGCCGTCGCCGTCACCCGCGCCGACGCCGGCGCCGTCCAGCCCGTTCTCGAGGAGTACCCCGTGACCAGCAGCACCAGCAAGGCTTCTGTCCCGACCGTCCGGTTCGGGCGGCGTTCCACCCGCGGGGTGATGCTCGGCCTGTCCGCCCCCCGGGTCGCGGCCCTGGCCGTCGCCCTCGTGATCGCGCTGCCGGCGGTGTACCTGGCCGGATTCACCGGGCTGGTGTGGACCTCGCCGGCCTGGGGGCTCGCCGTCGCCTCCGCGTGGGTGACCATCGGCTCCCGCACCGCCGTCGAGTGGTTGCCGATCTACGGCCACTGGATCGTCCGCCGGGCGCTGGGGCAGCACCTCTACCGGGTCCGGGTCCTCAAACCCCGACCCCAGGGCACCCTCGCGCTGCCCGGGGACGCCGCCCGGCTGCGGTACCACCACGACCCCGTCACCGGGGCCGCGATGATCCACGACCCCGTCGCGGGCACGATCACCGCCGCCGCGAAGGTGCGCCACCCCTCCTTCTACCTCCTCGCCGGCACCGACCAGGCCCGCCGCGTCACCGGGTGGGGCCGCGCCCTGGCCACCTGCTGCGCCTCGGGGCGGATCGCCCGCGTCCAGGTCCTGGAGCGCACCATGCCCGACACCGGCGAAGGGATCCGGCAGTACTGGGCCCAGCACGGCCGGCACGACGGCGGGTGGGCCGCCACCCAGTACGAGACCCTCATCGCGGGCGCCGCCCCCACCTCCGAGCGCCACGAGACCACCATCTCCATCACCGTGGACCTGACCCGAACCCGCCGAGCGGTGCGCGCCCACGGCGGCGGCATCACCGGCGCCGCCGCCGTCCTCCGGCAGGAGATGGCCACCCTGGGTGCGGCGTTGCACGCCGCCGAACTGATCGTGGACGGGTGGGTGGAACCCGACGACCTCGCCGGCATCCTCCGCCTCGCCTACGACCCCGACGCCGTCCACCAGCTCGAGTGGACCACCCGGGTGGGCAGGGACCTTCAGACCGCCGGCCCCACCCTGGTGACCGAGGAGCTGGACCACCTGCGCACCGACTCCGGGTACCACTGCGTGTACTGGATCTCCGAATGGCCCCGCTCCGAGGTCCGCCCCGGATTCCTCGAGAGCCTGCTCCTCGCCCCCGGGGTCCGGCGGGCCTTCACCCTGGTGGCTCAACCGCTCACCACCGGGGAGGCGCTGCGGTCCCTGCGCCGGGAACGGGTGGAGTACCAGGCCGACGCCACCCAGCGGGCCCGGATCGGGCAGATCACCGACTACGCCACCGAACAGGAATGGGCCGACGTCAACCAACGCGAACGCGACCTCGTCGCCGGCCACGGGGAACTCCGCTACGCCGGATTCCTGTGCGTCACCGCCCCCACCCTCGAAGGACTGCAGCAGGCCAAGGCGACGATCGAGCAGGCCGCCGTCAACGCCTCCTGCGAGACCCGTCTCCTCCTCGGGCAACAGACCCAGGCGTTCGCCGCCGCCGCCCTGCCGCTCGGCCGCGGCATCTGACCGGAAGGACCACCACCATGGACAAGCCCCGCACCCACGTCACCTCCCTGCTCACCCCCCGCAAGGAACGCCGCTCCGAACGGCGCCGCCGCAAGCAGATCGCCACCCTCCAACAGCGCCGCGCCCGCGCGGCCGCCGCCGGCGCACGGCCTGCGAAGGAGAAGCCCGACAAGTCCATGGGCGCGATCCCGGCGTCCGGCGAACCAGGACCCGCGGCCTTGCGGTCCTGGCTGCGCTTCACCGTGCCACCGCACGCAGCGACGTCGGCGACCCTGGCGGGGGCCTACCCGTTCCTCGCCGAGGCCGGGCTTGGCACCCACGGGGTCCTCATCGGCACCGACACCCGCTCTGGTGGGTCCTTCGTCTACGACCCCTGGGAGCTCTACCGCCAAGGAGTGATCACCAACCCCAACGTCCTCCTCGCCGGCGTCATTGGCACCGGGAAGTCCGCCCTCGCCAAGTCCATCGCCACCCGCTCCGTGGCCTTCGGGATCCGGGTCTACGTCCCCGGCGACCCCAAAGGCGAATGGACCGCCGTCACCCGCGCCGTCGGGGGCACCGCCATCACGTTGGGGCAGGGCCAGGACACCCGCCTCAACCGGTTGGATGAGGGCCGGCGTCCTGCCGGGCTCACCGACACCCAGTGGGCGTCCATGGTCTGGGCCCGCCAGCGTGACCTGCTCGGGGTCCTCACCGAGACCGTCCTCGGCCGAACCCTCCACCCCGTGGAGCACACCGCGTTGGACGCGGCACTGACGGCGACCACCCGGACGCCAGGGGTGCCCACGCTGCCCGACGTCGTCGCCCACCTCCTCAACCCCGACGAGGGTACCGAGGACGCGTCCCTGTTGCGGGTGGAGGGCCGCGACGTCGCCCACGCCCTACGGCGCATGGTCCACGGCGACCTCGCCGGCCTCTTCGACGGGCCCTCCACCGTGAAGTTCGACCCCGACGCCCCCATGATCTCCCTCGACCTGTCCGGCGTCACCGGCAACGACACCCTCCTGTCCCTCGTGATGACGTGCGCGTCCACCTGGATGGAAGCCGCCATCCTCGACCCCGACGGCGGCAAACGGTGGGTCATCTACGACGAGGCCTGGCGCATCATGCGCCACCCCGCGTTGATCCGGCGGATGCAGACCCAGTGGAAGCTCTCCCGCGCGTACGGGATCGCCAACCTCATGGTCATCCACCGGCTCTCCGACCTCGACGCCGTCGGCGAACACCTCTCAGAAGCCAGGGCGCTGGCCCAGGGACTGCTCGCGGACTGCTCCACCCGCATCATCTACCGGCAAGAGTCGGACCAGCTCGCGCACTCCGCGGTGGCGCTCGGCCTCACCGACACCGAACGCGACACCCTCACCTCTCTCGGCGTCGGCCAAGGACTCTGGCGCATCCGCGACCGCGCCTTCCGCATCCAACACCAACTCACCACCGGCGAACACGACCTCTTCGACACCACCGCCAGAATGCACTGACCGGTGCCTTGGCTCGGCGAGCGCAAGACACGCCATGCGTGCATGGTCGTGGGATTCGATGCCTACCATTGCCCAATGGGCCACAGCCGTTCGTACCTCGCCGAACTTGTGCGGATCAATGACGCACTCATCTGGTCCCGGGACCGTACTGACTCGTACATCGAGGCCGTCGCGATCATCAGGGAGCTCTTGGGTGCCCGCATTGCGCCCACGTACCTGCTGAATGAGGCCGGCAACACCCTCGTCCTGGTGGCGGATGTGGAGACACGTGCGGCCGTCGGCGAGGAGTTCGCCACGATGCCGGCCCACGAGCACATCCGGGAGCCGTGGATCAACCCCGAGGAATGGCCTGTCTCCGCTGCTGACCACCTCGACCACGAGTCGTGGCGGATCCTCCCGGAGGACTTCAAGGCCTGGTTCGGTACGTCCGGGGTGGTGTTATCCATCCACGCGGACGGACGCCACCTGGGGGCGGTGCTGCTCTGCTTCGACGGGCCCTTCGAGCTCACCCAGGAGCGCAAGGAGTTCCTCGCCGCCGCGGGCCGGATCCTCGGGAACGCGGTGTACCGCTGGCAGGTGGGTGGCCGCGAACGCGAACTCGGGGCGTTGGAGGAGCGCCGCCGCCTGAGCGATGAGCTCCACGTCGACCTCTCCCAGCAGATCGCCGCCCTCGGCCTCCACGTGGGCGCGATGAAGCTGGATGTGGTGGACCGAAACATCGACCGGCTCGCGGAGGACGTCCGCCAGCTTGACGGCATGGTAACCACTCTGAAACGCACCCTCCGGCACCAGATGCTGGGCCTGCGCGCCGACGCCGAACTCGTCCAGGGCACGTTCGTCGAGCAGGTCCGCACCCACGTGGCGAACTTCCGGCTGCAGGTCGGGATCCCCCTCAAGTTGGAGTGCGGTTACGGCTGCGATTCTGACGCCGTCCCACTCGCCGTCGGCGCGCAGCTGCTGCGCGTGCTCCAGGAGGCGCTCGCCAACGTGCATCTCCACTCCCATGCCAGCGCCGCCACCGTGCGCGTGCTGCCCTCCCGCACGCGCATCCGGCTCGAGATCGAGGACGACGGCCGTGGCTTCGACCCCACGAGCGTCCCTGACTCCCGCCTCGGGGTGCGGATCATGACCGAGCGGATGCAGCAGGTCGACGGCGTTGTCCAGCTGGGCCGCGGCGCGGCGGGTGGCACGCTCGTGGTCGCAGAGGCCCCGCTGCGTGCGGCCCGGCGCGGGCGCGCCCTGCCAGCCGAGGTGGGTGGCTGAGGTGCCCGGCACCCCGACCACCGTCCTGGTGGTGGACGACCACGCCCTCTTCCGGGACGGCCTTATCGCCCTCATCAGCCGATGGGAGGACTTCGAGGTGGTGGGCTCCGCCTCCGACGGCGTCGAGGCGATCCAGCTCGCGCGCCGGCTCCGGCCGCAGCTCGTCCTCATGGACGTCCGCATGGCCGGCATGGGTGGCGTCGAGGCCACCAGCGCCATCACGGCCGCGGACCCCGAGACCCGCGTTGTCATGCTCACCATGTCCAATCTCGGCGAGGACGTCTACCAGGCGCTCCGCAACGGTGCCCTGGGCTACCTCAGCAAGGACGAACCCGCCGACCGGCTGCACGAATACCTCGTGGGCGTGATGAAGGGCGAGGTCGCGCTCTCCTCCACCATCGCGGCCAAGGTCCTCGCCGAGTTCGGCACGGCCAGCCGGACTTCTGCGATCCCGATTCCCCCGTCGCACGAGCGGCTCACCAACCGGGAGCGGGAGGTGTTGCGCTTCGTGGTGGACGGCCTGTCCAACGAGGAGATCGCCCGCCGCATCCACCTGAGCGAGGCCACGGTCAAGAAGCACCTTGGGAGCATCATGACGAAGCTCCACATGCGCAACCGCGTCCAGATCGCCGTGTACGGCGTGCGCCAGGGCATCGTCGAGTAGCCGATCGGCTACCCCGATGTAGCCGAGGGGTGCTGGTGCCACCCGACGCGTGTTGGCCAGACTCGGTGATGGATGTCCCGCCAGCACGGGGCAAGAGTGCTCTCCGGGACGGTCGGCAGCGAAGCAGACCTTGAAGTCGGGGAGCGGCCCGGACGAGAGGCACTGCATGAAGACGGTCATCGTGTACAAGTGGGCGCGCGACGTGGAGAACGCCGCCGTCCGGAACGACGGTTCGGTCGACTGGCGCAACGCCAAGATGACGGCCGGCGAGGACGATCCCGCCGCCCTCGACGCCGCGAAGGCGATCGCGGCGACGTCGGACGGGCAGCTCATCGGCCTGACGATCGGCGACGGCGACGCCAGTTGGGCACTGGCCCGCGGCGTCCAGCAGGCGATCTCGGTGACCGACGCGCCCTTCCTGCCCGACAACGCCGCCACGGCGGCGATCCTCGCCGCCGCCGTCCGCTCCGTGGAGGACGTCGACGTCGTGGTCATCGGCGACTCCGAACAGTACCCCGGTGTCGCGGCGACGCTTGCGGGACACCTCGGCTGGCCGGCGCTCCTCGGCGTCACGACGGCTACCTCCCGCGACGGCCGCATCGAAGCGATCCGCTCTTCGGCCGACGGCGCGGAGACGGTTTCCTTGGCCACCCCAGCCGTCCTGGGTGTGGCCGCCGTCGGCGCCGAGAGCCGCACGCCCGGCATGAAGGAGATGCTCGCCGCCCGGAAGCGGCCGGTTACCAAGCTGACCGTTGCCGAACTCGACGCTGCGGTTCCCACGCTGCTCGAGGATCGCGGCACCCGCGTCCCGGAGACCACCCCGGCCCGGGTATTCGAGGGCGACCCCACAGTCGCCGCGGATCAGCTCGTGGCGGCACTGCGTGCGGAAGGAGTGCTGGCATGAGCGCCACCTGGGTTCTGGCCACCGACGCGCGAGGCCTCGTAGCGGCTATCGCCGCTGCCCGCGGCGCGGGCGGGAAGGTGACCGCCGTCGCCGTCGGACCGCGTGAGCTGGCGGATGCGGCCGCCGCAGCGGGCCCAGACGACGTCCAGTGGCTCCTGCCCGACGACAGCGTGCCGGCTGAAGCCTACGCCGCCTGGATGGCCGACGCCGCCGAGGCCGCGGGCGTCCGCATCCTCGTGTCGACCGCTGCTCCGGCAGCCCGCGTGCTCCTGGGCGCTGCCGCGGCCAGGCTCGGTGCCGCGGTGGTGCCCGGTGCGGTGGGCCTCGCCGTCGAGGGTGACGCCGTCGTCGTGGAACGGCTCGCGATCGGTGGGGCGGTCCTCGAGACCGTCACCAGCCTCGGTCCGGTGGCCGTGATCTTCGCAGGCGAGGATGTGCCCTCGCCAGAGGCGGCCGCGCCGGTGGCGGAGCTCCCGGCCGAGGTGGCGGCCGCCGACATGCGTGTCGAGCGGCGCGAACCCGCCACCGGGGGGACCTCCGGCGTGCGCGACGCCGCCCGGGTGGTCTCTGTGGGCCGCGGACTGAAGGCCAGGGAGGATCTGGCCGTCGTGCAGGGGCTCGCGGACACCCTCGGGGCGGAGATCGCCTGCTCGATGCCCATCGCGGATGACTTCGGCTGGGTGGCGAAGGAACGCTACATCGGGAGGTCGGGCCAGCACATCGCGCCGCGACTGTACCTGGCGCTCGGGATCTCCGGCACGCCGCAACACATGGAGGGGGTGCGGGACGCGAAGGTCGTGGCAGCGGTCAACAACGACCCGAAGGCGCCCGTCTTCCGCACCGCCGACTACGGGATCGTGGGTGATCTCTACGAGGTGGTCCCGGCCCTGATCGCCGCCCTGAAGAAGTGACGGACCGTGACGCAGCGGTCACGCAAAGACAACCCTTTTCAACCACAAGGAGATGGAACAGATGGCAGAGCAATTCGACGCTGAGTACGACGTCGTCGTGATCGGTGGCGGCGGGTCCGGACTGTCCGCCGCAGTCCAGGCCGCGAAGGACGGCCTCACCTGCGCGGTCCTCGAGAAGGAGGCCCAGACCGGTGGCAGCTCCTCGTTCGCCGAGGGCCACGCCGCCTTCGAGTCCGACGAGCAGGAGAAGCGGGGCATCACCGTCACCAAGGACGAGGCCTACTGGGCCTACCTGTCCTACAGCCACTGGCGCTGCGACCCCGCACTCGTTTCCCGGTACGTGGAGAACGCAGCAACCACCATCAAGAAGATGCGGGACGAGGTGGGCGCCCACTACGAGGACGTCACCATCACCGCGCCGGACCAGCCGGGTGAACTCGTCACCTGGCACCTCGTGGAAGGCGAGATCGCCCGCCTCATCGAGTTACTGGAAGCCGACGCCCGCCGGCGTGGCGTGGACCTCTTCATGCAGACCGCCGCCAAGAAGATCGTGATGGAGGACGGCAAGGTCGCCGGCGTCGTCGCCCTCGACTCGGACGGCGAGGAGGTCAGGCTCGGCGCCAAGGCCGTCGTCGTCGCCACCGGCGGCTACGCGGCGAGCCCGGAGATGCTCGACAAGTACACGAAGTACGGCGTCGGCGCGCAGATGATCAACGCCGGCGGCCCGGGCAACACCGGGGACGGCATCAACATGATGCTGGAGGCCGGCGCGGTGGAGAACCCGAACATCGGCACGGTCCTGCTGTTCCCCCTGATGCGGGAGAAGACCATCACGAGCCACGTGAACTGCACCGGCATGCAGCCCTACCTGTGGGTGGACAAGAACGGCAAGCGCTTCACCAACGAGGAGGCCGGCCTCAACTTCGGCAACGCGGGCGACATCACGGCCGGCCTGCCGGGGGCCATGTACTGGTGCATCATCGACCAGGGCCACATCAACCACCTCGTCAACGACGGCAACGAGGTCGGGCTGGGCATCTACGTGCACAACTACGAGAAGATGGTCAACCTGCCCGGCGAGATCGAGGCCGACGCGGCCGACGAGAACCGCACCAACGTCTACAAGGGCGAGACCATCGCCGAGCTGGCCGAGAAGATCGGCGTGAAGCCCGAGGTCCTCGAGGCCGAGGTCGAGGAGTACAACGGCTACGCACGGGCGGGGTTCGACCCGAAGTTCCGCAAGCAGGCCAAGTACCTGCGCCCGAACGACAACGGTCCGTTCTACGCCATCAAGATGGAGACCGGGATCATGGTCAGCATGGGCGCGATGAAGATCGACGACCGCCTGCGTGCCCTTGACGCGCAGGGCGAACCCATCCCGGGCCTGTACTGCGTGGGCTGCGACGCCGGCGGTCTTTTCGGTGAGTCCTACCAACTCACCGTCCCGGGCTCGGCCAACGGCTTCGCCATGACGTCGGGGTGGCTCAGCGCCGACGACATCGCCGTGCGCATCAAGGCCGGCGAGCTCGTCTGAGAGCGGCGGCCGGGGGTCGGGGCACGTCCCCGGCCCCCGGCCCATGACCTGCGAGAGGGGTGTGGGATGGAAGAGGACGACGAGGTCTTCGACGTCATCGTCGTGGGTGGCGGCGTGGCCGGCTGTGTGGCGGCGTACCAGCTCGCGCAGGCTGGTCGCTCGGTGGTGCTGCTGGAACGGGGTGCGGAGGCGGGTTCCAAGAACCTCTCCGGTGGGGTGTTCTACTGCCGGGTGATGGAGCAGGTCTTCCCCGGGTTCGCGGAGTCCGCGCCGGTGGAGCGGCGGGTCACGCACAACGTGCTGTCGTTCCTGAACGAGACATCCGCGGTGAACATCGACTACTGGGACGCCCGGCTCGCCGAGCCGGTGAACGCAGTGACGGTCCTGCGAGCGAAGCTGGACGCGTGGCTGGCGTCGCAGTGCGAGGACGCCGGTGTCATGGTGATGCCCGGCATTCGGGTCGACAGCCTGATCTTGGAGGGGGAGCAGGTCGTGGGCGTGCGGGCGGGCGACGACGATTTGCGCGCCCACGTGGTGATCGCCGCTGACGGCGTCAACTCCTTCCTCGCACAGGACGCGGGAATCCGGGCGAAGGAGCCGCCGAAGTATCTCGCGGTCGGGGTGAAATCCGTCATCCGGCTTCCCCGTGCCGTGATTGAGGATCGATTCCACCTCACGGGCGACGACGGCGCCGCGTACGCCGTGGTCGGGGACTGCACGCAGGGCGTGGCCGGCGGGGGGTTCCTGTACACCAACCTCGACTCCGTCTCCGTGGGGGTCGTGCTGCGGCTGGATGACCTTGTGGAAAAGGGACTCACATCCTCGGGGGTGCATGACCACTTCGTGGCGCACCCGGCGATTGCCCCCTACCTTGCGGGTGGGGAGCTGTTGGAGTACGGCTGCCACCTGACCATCGAGGACGGACCTGCGATGGTGGGCCATGACCTCACCCGGCCCGGATTGATGATCATCGGGGACGCCGCCGGGTTCACGTTGAACACCGGGTTGACGATCCGGGGGATGGACCTGGCCGCGGGTTCTGCCCTTGCGGCGGCGGCGGCGGCGGATGCGGCGCTGGCGGCGGGGGACTTCTCCCAGGCGGCGATGGACGCCTACCCGGCAGGGATCGCTGAGTCGTGGGTGGGAGCGGACATGAAGACGTATGCCAGGGCCCCGGCGTTCCTGGAGAACCCGCTCATGTATCGCGAGGTTGGCCTGCTGGCGGCTGACGTGTTCCACGGGGTGTTCAACCTCGATCTGACCCCGCGGAAGCATCTGGTCGCCACAGCTTTGGGGGCGTTCAGGAAGTCCGGGATCAAGCTCACCCAGCTCACCAGGCTCGGGGTGGCTGCGGTTCGGTCCTTGTGACGAGGGAGGAGACACTGCCATGACACTCTTGGGCTCCGTTCCGGAACGGCTCGCGAAGAACCACTTCGATCTTGATGAGGACGAGTCGCACATCGAGGTCCATCAGGCGATCGCGAAAGCTACCGGCACCGGGAAGCTCCTCGTCGCCGTGTGCCCCGCGCACGTCTACTCCGAGGAGCCGGACGGCACTATCCGGGTGGAGTACGCCGCGTGCCTGGAGTGCGGCACCTGCCTCGCCGTCGCCACCCCCGGCTCCCTGACATGGCACTACCCACGGGGAGGGTTCGGTATCTCTTATCGCGAGGGGTGAGGCAGCAATCGAGCATGCCGCCCGCATCTGGCATGGATCACACCGAGCCTGCCAGGACGCCCCCATGCCGATGAGCTAAAGGGGGGTGACGGCGCGTCCCGGCCCTCCTGGTGCGGTGTGCGCCCGCAACAGGTCCACGCTGGTTGGTGTACCTAGACTCTCGCGCATGCCCTCCTACCGTGTGGAACTCGAGATCGGAGCCCTGCGCCCCCGTAGAGCCCCGGAGGAGGTGATGGATACGGCCGTGGCATCCTTCGGCTCGCTTCACGTGGACGCCACCGATCTCAAGGTGAGCGACGGAACCCCGTTCATCCGGTTGCGCTTCACGGTGCCAGCAGCCAGCGAGGCAGAGGAAGACCGGGCCGCGCAGGAAGCCGCGCACCGTGTGCGGAATGCCGTGGAGCGCATCGCCGGCACGGGACGGTTCCGGGTGCTGCGGCGCCGTGGTGGCAACTGGGTGCCGGTCAGCTGACCGTAGTTCTGGGTGCGCGGGGGATCGACTCCCTCGACCATGACGACCACTCCGAGGGCGCACACCTCCACGACGACGGACAAGGTGACCGCGGCGCATGACACCCTGATCAACCTCGTCCAGGGCTTACAGTCCAGTGCCGACTGGACGACGGCTCTCGACACCGCGGCACGGTTCCACCGGTACAGCTTCGGCAACAGCCTGCTGATCGCCGCGTCCCACGCCCGCGCCTACGCCGAAGGCCGGGTCCCGGACCCGCAGCCCGACCTCGTGGCCGGGTATCGCACGTGGCAGGGACTGGGTCGGCAGGTGCAGCGCGGGCAACAGGGGCACACGATCCTGTGTCCCCGCACCCGCACCGTCCGCGACGCCGACACCCCCAACGGTGACGATCACTCACCGAGCCGCACGGAGCCGCCGGACAACGGTGACGTTGTCTCGGCGCGGCGGAGGGTCACGGGGTGGACGACAGCGACCGTGTTCTCGCTGTCGCAGACCGAGGGCGACCCGCTCCCACTGCCGCCACGCCCGGCACTGTTGCAGGGCGCGGCACCTCCGAGGCTGTGGGATGGGCTGGTCGCCCAGTTGCAGGATCTGGGCTTCGAGGTCGTGACTGTTCCGACGAGCGACGACATCGGCGGCGCCAACGGGGTCACCAACTTCACCACCCGCCTGGTGCAGGTCTGCACCGACTTCGATGACGCCGCCCAGGTCAAGACGCTGGCCCACGAGCTGGCCCACGCCCTGCTCCACGACCCCGCCCGCACCGGGACCGACCCGCGGGACATCCACCGCGGGGTCCTCGAGGTCGAGGCCGAATCCGTCGCGTACCTCATCGGTGCCGCCCACGGCATGGACACCGCGAGTTACTCGCTGCCGTACGTCGCGACCTGGGCCGGCGGGAAGGACCCTGCGGCCACGGTCCGGGCGACTGCGGAGCGGGTGGTGCGCACCGCCCGCACCATCCTCGACACCCTGCCCACCGACCACGGCCTGGGCGGGCAACCACCCGCCGTCGACAGGAACGTGGAGCCGGCGGAGCGCCGCACCCGGCACACCACGATGCTCACCGCTCCTCCGGCGGGGGTGTCCCGGTGACCCCGCCACGGACCGCTCCCCCGTCGACGGATATGAGCACGCTCGCGCTGGCCGGGCTCGGCGGTCTCATCGCCGTCGCTTGGCTGTTGTGGGTGGGGGCGTGGGTGGCCGCGACGACGACGGGGCACGTCCCGCCCGAGGCGGGCCTCTCGGGGGCGGTGTCCGTCGTCGTCGGCCCGGGTGACCCGACCGCGGCGTGGGGAACGCCGATGCCCGGCCCCCTCGCCTACTGGACGTGGACGATCGCGGTCCTGGCGGGCGCGGTCGGCGTGACGGTCGCCGTCGTCGTGGCCTGGAGGCGCTCCGAGCGGCGCCGCCTGGCCAACCCGCGC
>DBPQ01000147.1 GCA_002304945.1 Actinomycetales bacterium UBA1416
GCCCCGGCCGCCAGCTCGTCCGCTCCCGCCGCGAGGGTGCCGGCGCCGTCGGCCAGCTCTCCCGCGCCCGCCGCGAGGGCGTCGGCGCCGTCGGCGAGGGCGGTCCCGCCGGAGACCAGCTCGTCGCCGCCGCCCAGGAACTGGCCGAGGAGGGCGAGCAGCTCCGCCCTGGTCGGGAGGGTGCCGGAGGGGAACTGCTCCGCGAGGGCGAGCAGCCGCTCCTGGAGATTCGGTGCCAGTGCCGCGAAGTCGGCAGTGAGCGTGGCGAGCCTGTCGGCGGCCGCGAGGAGGCCGTCGATGAGGCGCAGGAGCTCGTCGGCGTCCAGGGACCACTCCGTCGAGTCCGCGGCGAGCTGCTCCGCGTGCGAGGCCGCCGCTGCCCCCGCCGCCTCCACGCCGGCGGCGAAGGCGGCGCACCCGGCGTCGTCGAGGTCCGGCGGGCACGTCACGGCGAGGGAGCCGAGGACGTCCCGGTGCTCCTGCACCGCGTCGTCGAGGGCCTGCCCGGCGGTGAGGAGGTCCCGCACCCGCTCCAGGAAGGCGGTCAGGTCCGCCACGAACTCCTGGACCCTGGCGTCGAGCTCGAGCGCCCACGCGGGCAGGTCCTCGACCCATGCCATGGCGTCGTCGAGCCACGCGTCCCACGCCGGGATGAGTTCCACGAGGGTGCGCACAGCCGCGACGAGCGGGTTCACCACGCCCACGTACTGGGCCACGCCGTCCGTGTACTCCCGCACCCCGCTCGCGAACGTGGCGCTGCCGTCCGCGTAGCGCTCGGCGCCGTCGGCGAGGGCCTCCACGCCCGCCGCGTAGGTGCCCGCCCCGTCCGCGAGCTGGGTGATCCCACCGGTGAACGTGCCGGTTCCCGCCGCGAACAGGGCAGCGCCGTCGGCGTACCGGTCGACGCCGGAGGCGAACGCACCGGCGCCGTCCGCCAGTTCCGTGGCGCCGGCGCCGAGCTGGTCCGCGCCTCCCGCCAGCTCCCGCGCTCCGGCTGCGGACCGGTCGGCTCCGTCCCGCAGGTCCATGCCGCCGTCCGAGGCGGCCCCGAGGCCGTCGGCGAGGTCGCCGGCCCCGGCGGCGGACTGGCCGGTGCCGCCCGCGAGCTGGGCGGCGCCGTCCGCGAGCTGGGCGGTGCCGTCGCGCAGCTCCACGAACTGGGCCTCCAGGTCGTTGAATCCCAGGTAGATCCCCTTCAGGTACTCGCCCGTCAGGAAGCGGTTGAGCGCGTCCGCGGCGGCGTCCGCGATGGTCAGCCCGAGCGCGGTCTCGTTGATCCCCACGACGGGGGAGGTCTGGACGTCGATCGTCGCCTGCCGTGCCGCGGACGCGTCCCCGGAGAACGAGGTGGCGGCGGCCGAGAACCCCGGCGGGATGGTGACCACGGCGGCGAACCGCCCGGAGGCGAGGCCCGCGCGGGCGCCGTCGCCGTCCGCGAGTACCCACGTGAGGTTCTCGGCCCTCGAGCTGTCCACGAGTTCCGCGGCGAGCTGGCGGCCGAGGGGCATGGCCTGCCCGTCCAGCGTGACCATGCGGTCCTCGTTGACGACCGCGGCCTCGACGGACCGCAGCCGGTCGCCGGCGCCCCAGGTCCCCCACAGCAGGCCTCCGGCGAGGAGGAGGGGGACGAGCAGCAGGGCGAGGATGGTCCTGGGCTGGGTGATGGTCATGTCGCACCTCCGACGGCGACGACGTCCCCGGCCGGGGCCAGGAGGTCGGTGATGGTGGCCCCGTCCGAGGTCCCGAGGACGAGGGTCCGGTGCCCGGCGAGGCGGGCCAGGGCGGCGCGCCCGGGAGCGGGCAGCCGGTCGGCGTCGTCGACGACGACGAGGTCGCCGACGGGATCGGCGAGCATCCGCGCGGTGTCCCGGGCGGCGCCGTCGACGAACGTGGCGCGGCGGCGCAGCTCGCCCGCCTGCTCGGGCAGGGCGAGGCCGAGCACCTTCAGGTCGCCCGCGGTGATCCGCAGTCGGCCCGTGAGGGCGAGCAGGAGCGCCCGCCGT
The DNA here is from genome assembly GCA_002304945.1 of Actinomycetales bacterium UBA1416. GTDB lineage: Bacteria > Actinomycetota > Actinomycetes > Actinomycetales > Actinomycetaceae > UBA1383. The sequence goes on from DBPQ01000147.1 coordinate 2,004, forward strand.
GCGGTGGCCTCGCCGGTCACCACCATCGCCTCCCCGGGCTGGAGGTCCACCTCGACGCCGGCGAACAGTTCCCGGCCGCGCGCCACCACGCCGAGACCCTCCCCGTGGATCGCGTGGGTGGCGCCGGGGAAGGGCCAGGTGGCGAGGCGGAGCTGGTGGAGGATCGCCTCGCCCTCCACGTCGAGCTCGGGCAGGCGCTCGTCCACCCAGCGGGGGAGCCACCACGCGGCGGCGCCCATGAGCCGCATGAGAGCGGGGCCGAGCGTCATGCGAACGAGGAAGGCGTCGATCGAGACCCCCACCGCCAGCCCGAAGGCGATCGGCTTGATGACGCCCTCCCCGGCCGGCACGAAGAACGCGAACACCGAGACCATGATGAGGGCGGCGGCCACCACCACCTTCGCGGAGTGGGCGAAGCCCGCCTCGATCGAGGTGGTGCGGTTGCCGTGCACCCACTCCTCCCGCATCCGTGAGGAGAGGAACATCTCGTAGTCCATGGACAGCCCGAACAGGATGCCCATGAGGATGATGGGGAAGAAGGAGATCACCGGGACCGTCTCCGGCAGGTTCACCAGCCCCAGCAGCCGGCCCTCGTTGAACACGAGGGCGGTGGCGCCCAGCGCGCCCCCGACGCTCAGCAGGTAGCTGAGGGCCGTCTTCAGCGACACCAGCGCGGAGCGGAACACGAGCAGGAGCAGGACGAGCGTCAACCCGACCACGAAGAGGGCGAAGGGCAGCAGCGCCTCGGCGAGCCGGTTGGAGATGTCGATCGAGGCCGCGGTGTAGCCGGTCACGGCGGTCCGGACGCCGTACCGTTCCTCCCAGTCGGGGCCGAGGCCGCGCAGGTCCTCGACGAGCCGCGCCGTGGCCGGGTCGTCCGGGCCGGTCTCCGGGATCACCTGGATGAGGGCGGTGTCCGCGTTCACGTTGGGGACGGCGAGGGGCACCTCGCGGACGCCGGGCATCGCGGCGACGTCGGACCGGATTCCCTCGACGACGCCAAGGGGGTCCTCGGACTCCACGATCGTCCCGGTAATGATGAGCGGCCCGTTCCGGCCCGGCCCGAAGTGCTCGGCGATCAGGTCGAACGTGACGCGGTCGGGGGTCCCGGGCGGATTCTGGCCGGAGTTCGGCAGGGCGAGCTCGAGATCCCGCGCGGGCAGGCTGAGCGCGAGGAGCCCTCCCACGACCAGCACGACCGTCAGCAGCGGGAGCCGGGTCACGACTCCCACCCACAGGCGCGAGGTCGCCCCGGGGTGGCGGCGGGTGCGGGACGCTGCCGGCCGGAGCCGCTCCCCGGCGTACCCGAGCAGCGCCGGCAGTGCGGTCAGCGCCAGGGCCACCTCGATCGTGACGGCGAGGGAGGCGAACGCGCCCATGATCGTGAGGAAGGGCAGCCCGGCCACCGCCATGCCCGCCAGTGCGATGACGTTCGTGGTGCCGGCGAACACCACCGCGGAGCCCGCGGTGCCCGTGGCCCGTGCCACCGACTCCTCCAGTTCCATCCCCGTGGCGAGCTGATCGCGGTGGCGGGCGACGATGAGGAGGCCGTAGTCGATCCCGACGGCCAGGGCGAGCATGAGGGCGAGGATCATCGTGGTCGAGTTGATGGTCGCGAGTCCGGCCGCGATGACCACGAACAGCATGGAGGCGCCCGCGCCCACGAGCGAGAGTGCGATGGGCATGAGGGCGGCCTGCAGCGAGCCGAGGACCACGAGCAGCACGACCAGGGCGACTGCGACGCCCGCGAAGTCCAGCGCGGACATCTCCGGCATGCTGACGGCGAACAGGTCACCGCCCACGTGGACCTCGCTCCCCGGGATCGCCGCTTCGAGATCCTCCCCGGCCGCGATGAGCGCGGAGCGTTGCTCGTCCGTGATGGTGGAGACCATGAGGCCCCCCACCCGCACGGAGACGATGGCGGCAGCGCCGTCGTCGCTCGCCACGCCGCTGCCGAACGCGTCGTGAGGGAGCTGGACGTCGGTGACGAAGGGGATCCGTTCCATCCGCTCCGCCGCCTCGTCGAGCGCGTCCCGGATGCCCGGGTCGTCCACGGTGGTGCCCGGCGGGGCGAGGAGCACCATCGTGGCCGAACTCTCGGCGGCCTCGGGGAAGGTCATGCGGAGCTGGTCGAGCGCCACCTGCGAGGAGGCCCCGGGGATGGAGAACTCGTCGTTGAAGGTGCCCCCGAAGGCCAGCGCCAGCACACCGAGGAGGGCGAGCAGCGCCGCCCACGCTGCGATCACCCGGCCGCGGGCGCGGTAGCTGGCCCGCGCGAGCCGGTACAACACCGATGACACGTGGCTCCCTCGCTGGATCGCCGGATACATCTGTGTATCCGATACGCAAGCGTATTCGATACGGCGGCGTATCCGCTAGGGTTGTGGAGTGATCGATCGGCCTAGTCCACGCCGCACCGCCACCCGCGACCGGCTCATCGAGGCCGCCCTCGGCGTGTTCGCGGAGAAGGGGGTCCTCGCGGCCACGGTCGAGGAGATCTGCGACGCGGCCGGCTTCACCCGCGGCGCGTTCTACAGCAACTTCGAGTCCAAGGACGGCCTCTGCGTCGCCGTGCTGGACACGCTCACCGCCGAGAGTCTCGACGCGACGCGCGAGGCCATCTCCTCCCTGCCGCTGGCCACGCTGGGCGAGCCGACCACCGAGGAGCTGGTGGGCCACGCGGTTGGGGTGTTCATGCGGGCGCAGCGGGCGGACCGGGCCTGGGTGCTCGGCTCCGCCGAGCTGCGCCTCCACGCAGCACGCTCCTCCACGATCCGCTCCGCCTACCGCGATCGCGTGGAGCGCTCCACCCGCGAGTTCGTGGCGCTGATCGAGGGCACGGCCGCCCAGCTCGGCTACGAGCTGGCCGTCCCCGGTGCCGCCGCGATCGACGTCCTCAACGCCGTGTTCGAGCACGGCGCCGTCGGGGCGGTCATCGCGGGGGAGGACGTGGCGGGTGACGTCCGCACCGCCCAGCTCGGCGCGGTTCTCCGTTCCCTCCTCCGGCCCGCGGCGCGCCGGCCGGGCGCGTCCCCACGCGGCGCTAGTGTGGGCAAGTCCATTCCCAGCGAGGGAGCCCGATGAAGCGAACACTCATCCTGGCCGTGTCCGTGCTGGTGGCCTCGACCGCCTCCCTCGCGGGCTGCACCAGCGCCGAGCCGGAGCCCACGCCCACGCCGACGACCGCCTCGCCGACGCCGACGCCGACCCCGACTCCCACGCCCGAGCCCACGCCGACCCCCGAGCCCGTGTGGCCGCTCACCGGCCTGCCCGCCCCGAGCCACGACGGCGCCCCCGTGATCGCCGTGAAGGTGGAGAACTCGCGGCAGGCGCGCCCCCAGACGGGACTCGAGGCGGCGGACATCGTGTTCGTCGAGATGGTGGAGTGGGGCCTCACCCGCTACCACGCCCTCTACAACTCGGTGATCCCGCCCGTGGTCGGGCCCGTCCGGTCCCTGCGGCCCATGGACGCCGCGATCCTCGGCCCGTGGCGCACGGCGCTCGTCTACTCCGGGGGGCAGCCCCAGTTCGAGCGCAGGGTGGCGGACGCGGACATCCAGCTCATGTACGAGGCCGACGCGTTCGGCTTCTTCCGCGATCGCAGCCGCCGGGCGCCGCACAACCTGTACGTCGAGCTCCCGGCCGCCATCGCCGCGATGGAAGCGGGCCGCACCACCCCGCCGACCGCGGTGTTCGCGTATTCCGCCACCCCGCCGGCCGGCTCGCCGGCCGCGTGGATCCGGGTGAACTACCCGACCGCCCGGTCGGGCTGGGACTGGGACGCCACCGCCGGGCGGTGGGTGCGCTTCGACGACGGCGTGGAGTCCCTCGCGGCCGACGGCACCACCCGCCTCGGAGCCACCAACGTGCTCGTCCTGCGGGTGACCACCAGGGACACCGGGGCGAAGGACGCGGCCGGCGGTTCCGTCCCGGAGACCGTCCTGACCGGGTCCGGCGAGCTTACCCTCTTCAGCGGTGGCCAGCAGGTGGGCGGAACGTGGACCAAGGGCGCGGACAACGACCCCTTCGTGTTCACGGACGCCGCCGGGCAACCCCTGCTCCTGCGCCCGGGAAACACCTGGGTGGAACTGCTGCCCTCGACCGGGACCCTGGAGTCCGGCGTCCAGTAGGAGGGCCCAGGAGGAGTGGCTCAGTAGTGGTACGGGAAGCGGCTCCACTCCGGGGAGCGCCGCTCCAGGAAGGCATCCCGGCCCTCCACGGCCTCGTCCGTCATGTACGCCAGGCGGGTGGCCTCCCCGGCGAAGACCTGCTGGCCGGCCAGCCCGTCATCGGCGAGGTTGAAGGCGAACTTCAGCATCCGGATCGCCTGGGGTGACTTCGTGGAGATGATCCGGGCGTACTCCAGCGCCAGGTTCTCGATCTCCCCGTGGTCGGCCACCTCGTTCACCACGCCCCACCGCTCGGCGTCCTCCGCCGAGTACTCGCGCGCCAGCAGGAAGATCTCGCGGGCCCGCTTGTCCCCCGCCTGCCGGGCGAGCAGTGCGGAGCCGTACCCGGCATCGAAGGACCCCACGTTGGCGTCCGTCTGCATGAACCGGGCGTGCTGCCGGGAGGCGATGGACAGATCGCACACCACGTTCAGCGAGTGGCCACCCCCGGCCGCCCAGCCGCTCACCACGCCCACCACCACCTTGGGCATGGTGCGGATGAGGCGCTGCACCTCCAGGATGTGGAGCCGTCCGGCACGCGCCGGGTCGATCTGCTCGCGCCGCTGTTCCCGGCCGGCCTCGTCGTCCGCGCCGTCCACCTCGTAGCGGTAACCGTCACGCCCCCGGATCCGCTGGTCCCCGCCCGAGCAGAACGCCCACCCGCCGTCCTTCGGGGAGGGCCCGTTGCCGGTGAGGATCACGGTGCCCACGTCGGACGTCATCCGGGCGTGATCGAGGGCGCGGTAGAGCTCGTCCACGGTGTGGGGCCGGAACGCGTTGCGGACCTCGGGCCGGTCGAAGGCGACGCGGACGGCGGGGAGGTCACGGCCGTCGTCGGCGATCGCGCGGTGGTAGGTGATGTCCGTGAGGGCGAACCCCGCGACGGTGCGCCAGCGGGTGGGATCGAACGGGTTGTCCATGCGGCCACGATATCGGCGGGCCCCGAGGTGGTCGGGTAATCTTGCCCATTGTGCTGCCCACCGACGACGTGCTCCTCGCCATCCGCGAGCCGCTGACCACGTCGTTGCGCCGGGGCACCCCGCTCGTGTGGGCGTCCGGGGACGGGCGCGAGCGCCGCGCCCTCCTCGGCTGGGGCGAGCGCTTCCGAGTCACGGCCCGCGGGCCGGAGCGGTTCGCCGCGCTCTCGGCCGCCTTCCGGGAGCACGTGGCGGCCACCCGGGCGGACGGCGGCCCCGCCCCGCTCGCGTTCGTCACCGTGACGTTCTCCCCGGACTCGGCGACCGACTCCGTCCTCGTGGTGCCGGACGTGGTGGGCCGCTGGCACAGCGGCCAGCTGGAGCTCCCCGCCGCCGGCGTCCCGGAGCCCTCGGAGCCGGCCGAGTTCGAGGAGCTCGACTTCCGGGCGGGCAGCCTCACCCGCGAGCAGTACCGCCGCGCCGTCGCCCGCGCCGTCGGCCTGATCGCCGACGGCGAGGTGGAGAAGATCGTGCTGGCACGGGACCTCGAGGCCGTCGCCACCCACCCCATCGACCTGCCCGCGGTGCTCGCCCGCCTCCAGTACGCCAACCCCGAGTCGTGGACCTTCCACGTCGACGGCATGTTCGGCTCGAGCCCCGAGCTCCTCGCCGCGGTGCACGGCCGCTCCGTGTACTCCCGGGTGCTCGCCGGCTCCGCGCCGGTGACGGGGCGGCCCGACGCGGACGCCGCCGCCGCCTCCGACCTGATGGGCAGCGGGAAGGACCACGCGGAGCACGCCTACGCCGCCCGGTCCGTCGCGGACCGCCTCGCCAGCGTGGCGGAGGTCCGGGCCGGGGAGCCGGAGGTGCTGCGGCTGCCCACGATCATGCACCTGTCCACCGAGGTGACCGGCACCCTGACCCAGGACCTCTCGGCCCTCGACGTCGCCGCACTCGTCCACCCCTCGGCCGCGGTGTGCGGCACGCCCACCGAGCGGGCGCGCGACCTCATCGCCGAACTCGAGGGCCTCGACCGTGGCCGCTACGCCGGGCCGGTCGGCTGGGTGGACGCCGAGGGCAACGGGCAGTTCGCGATCGCGCTGCGCTCCGGGCAGCTCGCCGCCGACGGGTGCTCCGTGCGCCTCTTCGCGGGCGGGGGCATCGTGGACGGCTCGATCCCCAACGAGGAGCTCGCCGAGACCGCTCAGAAGTTCCTCCCCATGTACCAGGCCCTCTCCCCGGTGGCGCGCCCGTGAACCTCGCCTGGTCGAGCCCACTGCGCGCCCGCTTCCGCTCCCTGGACGCGCGCGACGGACTGCTCCTGCGCGGCCCCGCCGGGTGGGCGGAGTTCTCGCCCTTCTGGGAGTACGACGACGAGGTCGCCGTCCCGTGGCTCCGTGCCGCACTCGAGGCGGCCACCGAGGGCTTCCCGGCGCCGCTTCGCGACCGCGTGCCCGTCAACGTCACCATTCCCGCGGTGGGCCCGGAACTGGCGGCCCGGCTGGTGCGGGACTCCCGCGGCTGCACCACCGCCAAGGTGAAGGTCGCCGAGCCCGGGCAGGGACTCGAGGACGAGGTCGAGCGCCTCGCCGCCGTCCGGTCGGCCCTCGGGCCCACCGGCCAGATCCGCATCGACGCCAACGGGGCGTGGACCGCCGCCGAGGCCGTCTCCGTCCTGCCCGTCCTCGACCGCGCCGCCGGGGGACTCCAGTACGCCGAGCAGCCCTGCCGTACCGTCGCCGAGCTCGCCGAGGTGCGCCGCCGCGTGGCCGTGCCCATCGCGGCCGACGAGTCCATCCGCCGCGCCGCCGACCCGTTCGCGGTGAAGCGGGCCGGGGCCGCGGACGTCGTCGTCCTCAAGGTCCAGCCGCTCGGCGGGGTGCGCGCCTGCCTCGAGCTCGCCGCGGAGCTCGACATGCCCGTGGTGGTGTCCTCCGCGCTGGAGAGCTCGGTCGGCATCGCGATGGGCGTGGCCCTCGCGGCCGCCCTGCCGGACCACGGGCTGGCGAGCGGGCTCGCCACCGTCCAGCTGCTCGAGCGGGACGTCAGCGCCGCGCCCCTCCTCCCCGAGGACGGCCACCTCCCGGTGCGCCCGGCGGAGCCCGACGCCGCCGCCGAGGTGGAGCCGGAACTGACGGCGCGGTGGCGCGCCCGGCTCGAGGCCGTGGCACTCCGGGGAGGCCTGGACCTCGGGGTGCTGGGGTGACCTCCGCGGCCGTCGCGCGCGAGGCCGTCACGCAGCTCGCCGCCGCCGGGGTGCGGGACGTCGTACTGGCGCCGGGGTCCCGCTCCGCGCCGCTCGCCTACGCGCTCGCCGCCGCCGAACGGGCCGGGTGGCTCACCGTGCACGTCCGGGTGGACGAGCGCACGGCCGGCTTCCTCGCCCTGGGCCTGGCCAGGGCGCACGCGCTCGCCGGGCGGGCCCGGCCGGTCGCCGTCGTCACCACGTCCGGCACCGCCGTCGCCAACCTCCACCCCGCCGTCCTCGAGGCGTCCCACAGCGGCATCCCGCTCGTCGTCGTCTCGGCGGACCGGCCCCACGAGCTGCGGGGCACCGGTGCGAACCAGACCACCGCGCAGGTGGGGATCTTCGGCGGTGCGGTCCGCGCCGCGCTCGACCTGCCCGCCGGCGTCGACCCCGCGGCCGTGCGCGGCCACGTCACCCGGCTGATCGCGGCCGCGCTCGGCACGCTGAGCCGCGACCCGGGGCCGGCGCACG
>DBPQ01000063.1 GCA_002304945.1 Actinomycetales bacterium UBA1416
GCCTCGCGGGCCTCACCGGGCGGCAGCCGGACCGGCACGAGGTCCGCGCGGCCTACCGGACGTTCCTCCGCCGCGGCGCCGATCTCCTCAGCCCCCGGCGACGACGGCGCTGACGCCTCCCGTCATCGCCGCGCCTACCCTGTTCTAACGAACGGGCGGGAACTTCACCCGCGCCGCGGGCGGGGCCTTGGGGGTCGGGCCCGCGTGACCCGACGGCTCCGCCAGCAGGTCCTCGGCTGAGACGAACCGGGTGGCCTCGTCCACGGCCTCCTGGTGCACGGGCCCGGAGTGCTGCGGCGGAACCACGTCGCTGTCCTGCCGCCGAGCCCGCCGTGCCGTGCGACGCGACGCCCGCTCCTCACCTCGCCGCTTCCGCGAGCCGTCCTCGCCGTAGTAGTACTGCGGGCTGTAGGAGCCGTACCCGTAGCCGTAGACNNGAGCCCATGTCCTTCTTCGGGACCATGTTCATGACGAACCCGAGCAGCGTGCCGTCCACGTGCGCGAGGTTACGTGCGGCCTGGGCCACCTGTTCCTTCCGGGTCTTCCCGTGCCGCACCACGAGCAGGGCCCCGTCGGCGGCCACGGCCAGGAGGCCGGCATCTGTGACCGGTAGGAGCGGGGGAGCGTCGATGATCACCATGTAGCTCTGGGACAGGCCGGCGATCAGGCTCTCCATCCGCCCGGAGCCGACGATCTCGCTCGGGTTCGGGGGGATACGCCCGGCCGGCAGGAGGAGCAGCCCGTCCTGCGACGTCGGGACGAGCACGTCGGCGAGGTCCACGGAGCCGGCGATCACCTGGGTGAGGCCCACGCTGCCGTCCACGTCGAAGTGCTGGGCGAGCACGGGGCGCCGCAGGTCGGCGTCGATGAGCACGGTGGGCTGGCCGGACTCGGCGAGGAGGCTGGCGAGGTGGGTGGCGATGGTGGACTTGCCCTCGCTCTGGTTGGCGGAGGTGACCACGATGCTGCGGGGCGGGCTGTCGACGCGGACGAACCGGAGGTTGGTGCGCAGCTGGCGCAGGGCCTCGGCGGCGGCGCCGCGGTCCCGCGCGAGGGAGACGCTGTCCACGAGCTCGGACGCGAGGGGCACCACGCCCATGGCGCTGGATTGGGTGATCTCCTCGACGTCGGCGGACTGCCGGACGCGCCGGTCGAGCGAGTGCCGCAGGACAACGAGGCCGAAGCCGGAGAGCAGGCCCAGCATGAGGCCAAGGGCCAGGTTCCGTGTCCAGTCCGGGGAGACCGGCTGCGACGGCGTATTCGCCAGCTCAACTGGAACGATCCTGACAACCGTCCGACCCGAGCTCTCGCCGGACACTGTGAGTGTCTCGAGTTCATTTGCGGCGATCGACGTTGCCCGGATGCCCGCGTCGGCCATGTCACGGGCGAGGTCGGCCGACGGCGCGGTCGCCGTGATCCGGAAGATCACGCCCTGCGTGGAGCCCTGGAGCGAGACGCGTCCGGGCGAGATCTCGAGTTCCTCGGCGACAGCCTCGGCAACGGAGCGGCTCTGCACCAGGGGGAGATAGGTGCCCGCCTTCTCGGCGGCGAGGTTGGAGCCGGCGAAGGCGTCCCCGACGGTCGAGGAGTTGCCGGCCACCACGTAGCCGGTGGAGGTGGCGGCGTAGAGCGTCGGTTGGACGTAGGAGACGCCGGCGCCGATAGCGAGGCCCGCCAGCAGGGAGGCCAGCAGCACCACCCAGTTCCGCCGTGCGAGTCCCCACAGCTGCAATAGATCCAAGACGTTGTCTCCCTCACGATTATCGGGCGCGGTCGTCGCGCGAAAGCCCAGAAAAGGCTAACACGCTGGTGTAAGTCCCCGACCTGTGGGAATGGTCACCACTTCCTGCCGTGGCAGGGATTACCCGGACTTCGACAAAGTGCTCGGAGTGCCGACTACTCAGAGTCATTCAGCACGAGAGTGGACGGATCAAGCACCCAGTGCCGGTGCATCAGACCGAGCGCCGATCACGAGGCGGGGCGTGCCACGCCAGAGGTCCGGGTCGGTGACCCGGCGGCCGTCGTAGAGGAGGCGGATGCCGGGCAGGTCGGCCGGGGTCAGGGCCTGGTACTCGGGGTGGTCGGCCTGGACGATCGCCACGTCCACCGGCTCGCCGAGGTGGTAGGGCTCCCACCCGAAGGAGGCCAGTTCCTCATCGGTGAACATCGGGTCATGCACGGAAACCTTCGCCCCGCGCTCACGCAGTTCCGCCACGGTGGGGAAGACCCCGGAGAACGCGGTCTCCTTCACCCTGCCCCGGTAGGACGCCCCGAGCACCACCACGTTCAATCCCTCCAGGGACCCCATGACCTCCGCAGCCCGGCCCACCACGTAGGCCGGCATCCCCGCGTTGAACGACCGGGCGGTGCGCACCACCGACGCATCCGGATCCGTGGACAGGTACAGGCGCGGGTAGACCGGGATGCAGTGACCCCCCACCGCGATGCCCGGGTTGTGGATGTGGGAGTACGGCTGGGAGTTGCACGCGTCGATGACGAGCTGGATGTCGATCCCCACCTTGTCCGCGTACACCGCGTACTGGTTCGCCAAGGCGATGTTGACGTCCCGGAACGTGGTCTCGGCCAGCTTGGCCATCTCCGCGGCCTCCGCACTTCCCAGGTCCCACACCCCGTTCGGGCGCGGCAGGTCCGCCCGCTCATCGAAGGACAACACCTGCCCGTAGAATTCCACCGCCCGGGCCGCCCCCTCCGCAGACAACCCGCCCACCAGCTTGGGGTAGCGGCGCAGGTCCGCGAACACCCGCCCGGTCAGCACCCGCTCCGGGGAGAACACCAGGTGGAAGTCCCGGCCCTCCACCAGGCCCGAGACCTCCTCGATCAACGGCTTCCACCGGTTGCGGGTGGTGCCCACCGGCAGGGTCGTCTCATACGACACCAACGTCCCCGGGGACAGGTGCTCGGCCAACGACCGGGTCGCGGCCTCCATCCACGCGAAGTCCGGCTCCCACGTCTCGTCATCCACGAACAGCGGCACCACGACCACCACCGCGTCCGCCCACGGGATCGCATCGGCGTACTCCGTCGTGGCCCGCAACCGCCCCGCCGGGACCAGCTCGGCGAGCTTCTCCCCCAGGTGCGCCTCACCAGGGAAGGGCTCCCGCCCCGCATTCACCGTCGCGACCGTCCGCTCGTTCACGTCCACGCCCACCACCTCGTGGCCCGCATCCGCGAACTGCACCGCCAACGGCAACCCAATCTTCCCCAACGCCACGACAGCAATAGACACAACGCTCCCTCCGAGACGCCAGACCGAACGACGAGGTACCTCCCGAGGCGTCGACGCGTATCATTCTACCGATACGGTGACCTAGTGTCGTGCGTCAGTAGTTCGTTTACAGTGTGGGATGATGGGGCATGCCATCATCTGTTGTGGAGATCAGTGACCAGGACCGGCTGACGCTGGAGTCGTGGACACGGTCTCGTACGGTGCCAGCGGGGTTGGTGGAGCGGGCCCGGATCGTGTTGACCGTGGCTGGCGGGGCGGGGACGTCGGAGACGGCCCGGCAGTTGGGGGTGTCCCGGCCCACGGTGATCAAGTGGCGGGATCGGTTCGCGGCGGAGGGGATCGCCGGGTTGGACGACGAGCCCCGGTCCGGGCGGCCGAAGACGATCGATGACGCCGCGATCCTGGCGGCGACGTTGGAGCCACCGCCGGAGCACCTGGCGGTGACGCACTGGTCGACCCGGTTGCTGGCCGGGCAGTTGAAGATCGGGGACGCCACGGTGGCGCGGGCGTGGCGCAAGTACGGGATCAAGCCGTGGCGGCGGGAGACGTTCAAGTTCTCCACCGACCCCGAACTGGAGGCCAAGGTCCGGGACGTGGTCGGCCTGTACCTCAACCCGCCGACCAACGCGATCGTGCTGTGTGTGGACGAGAAGTCCCAGATCCAGGCGTTGAACCGCACCGCGCCCATCCTGCCGGTACGCCCCGGGCTGCCGGAGAAGGCCACCCACGATTACAAACGCAACGGCACCACCACCCTGTTCGCCGCCCTGGAGGTCGCCACCGGCAAGGTCGTGGACCAGTGCTACGACCGGCACGGCAAGGCCGAGTTCGGGGACTTCCTCCGCAAGGTCGCCCGGGCCTACCCCGGCCAGGAGCTGCACGTCGTGGTGGACAACTACCACACCCACAAACACGCCGAGATCAAGGAATGGCTCGCGAAGAACCCCCGGGTCACACTGCACTTCACGCCCACCTCGGGATCCTGGCTGAACCTGGTCGAGGTCTTCTTCGGGATCATCACCCGCCAAGCCATCCGCCGCGGCTCCTTCGACTCCGTCCCCCAACTCGTGGCCGCCATCCGGGCCTTCATCACCGGCTGGAACGACCGCGCCCACCCCTTCACCTGGACCAAGACCGCCGACGAGATCCTGCCCCCAGGACTCCTGACATCGGGAGCTCGGGTCTGGGGGGCTTAGGGGTCTGATCTGGGCTTTCGCGTGATTCGGATTTGTGTTTCCACCC
>DBPQ01000073.1:0-1234 GCA_002304945.1 Actinomycetales bacterium UBA1416
GTGGCCGAACGACGTCGTCGTCGACGAGCCGCCGGTCGCCGGCTGGGGGTGGGGGCGCAAGCTCGCCGGGGTGCTGTGCGAGCTGCACCCGAGCGGCGCCGTCGTCGCCGGCATCGGCGTGAACTGCCGGCAGGAGGGCCTGCCGGNNCCGGTGCCGTGGGCCGCCTCGATCGCCACGGTCGCCGGGCGGGCGCCCAGCGTGCCCGCGCTCCTGGGCGCCGTCGGCGACGCGCTGGTGGCGGTGCTGGCGGACTGGGCGGGCGACCCCATGGCGGTGCGCGCGGAGTACGCGGCGGCCAGCGCCACCCTCGGGCAGGAGGTGGGGGTGGAGCTGCCCGGCGGTGGCGTGGTGCGTGGGCGGGCCACCGGCGTGGCCGACGACGGCGCCCTCGTCCTCGCCGACGGCGTGCGGGTGACCGTGGGGGACGTCCGGCGCGTCCGCGCCTGAGGAGATGTGTCCTGCGCCACATCGACCGCTAGGCTAGGCCGAGTGAACGATCCCGGCAGGACTGACGGCATGACCCCGCCGTCGTCCCGCCGTACCCGCGGGCGGCCCGACGCCGCTCCCCGCATCCGCAGCTCCGAGTCCGCCGACGAGGCGGCGCCCGTGGTGCAGCCCCCGCCCGCCCCGCGCGTGAAGGGCACGGCGCGGCCCCGGCAGTCCAGCATGACCGTGCGCGGCGTGTCCCGGCAGCGGCCCCGCTCGCGCCGCTCCGTGGTGGAGGACATCCAGGAGACGCTGCTGGGGGGCCCGCCCACGCTCACGATGCCGGAGCTGGCGGAGCGGGCCGGCACCACGGTGGAGATGGCCCGGCGGTTCTGGCGGGGCATGGGGTACGCCAACGTCGCGGACGACGCGCCCACGTTCACGGAGGCGGACGTGCAGTCGCTGCGGAGCTGGGCGGAACTGCTGGCGATCGGGCTCATCGACGAGGACACGATGCTGTCCCTGCTGCGTGCGCAGAGCTACAACGCGGACCGGCTGGCCCTGTGGCAGTTCGAGGCCGCCGTCGAGTCCCAGATGCGGCTGAAGGACCTGGAGGACACCGCGGCGCGGCTCGCCGTGATGAACGCGCTGCCGCGGTACGCGGACTTCGGCGTGGAACAGCTCGACTACACGTGGCGCCGCCGGATGGCCTCCCTCGCGGAGCGCATCGAGAGCGAGACCGCCCAGCGAGCCCTGGAGCCGGAGCAGGGGGACATCCTCCCGCTGCCGCGCGCCCTCGGGTTCGTG
>DBPQ01000073.1:1285-2391 GCA_002304945.1 Actinomycetales bacterium UBA1416
GTGGTCAAGACGGTGGGGGACGCGGTGCTCTACATCGCCGACGACCTGCTCACCGCGGCCCGGGTCTCCCTCACGATGGTGGAGGCGATCCGCGCCAACCCGCTGCTGCTGCCGGTGCGGGGCTCGCTCGTGTGGGGGCGGGTGGTCTCCCGGTCCGGGGACATCTTCGGCCCCGCCGTGAACCTCGCCTCCCGCCTCATCGACGTGGCGCCCAAGGACTCGGTGTACATGGACGAGACCACGGCCGCCATGCTCGCCAAGCACCCGCAGGCGGGCGACTTCATCCAGGTGCCCCAGGATGAGGTGACCCTGCAGGGGATCGGGCGGATCCGGCCCATCGAGCTGCGGTGGGCGGCGCCGGCCGCCCATGCCAACTTGTGGATTCCCACGGGAGACCTTTGACCCGGTGCGGAGGGCGGTGGGCTGACCTGCGATGATGCCGAATCACGACAGACACGTATTGGATCCTCGCGTTTTGCTTGACCAATCTTTGAACTTTGGCTTTACGATGTGGCTGTGACCAATGTGCTGCTCGTTGAGGATGACCCGGCAATCGCCGAACCGCTGGCCCGCGCCCTGACAAGGGAGGGTTACTCCGTCCGTCCGCACGGCACCGGTCTCGGGGCGCTGGACGACATGGCCGAGGTGGACCTCGTGATCCTCGACCTCGGCCTGCCGGACATCGACGGACTGGATGTCGCCCGCCGGATCCGGGGCCAGGGGCTGAAGGTGCCGATCCTCGTGCTCACCGCACGGGCCGACGAGGTGGACCTCGTCGTCGGCCTCGACGCCNNGACGACTACGTCACCAAGCCGTTCCGGCTCGCCGAGCTGCTCGCCCGCGTGCGGGCCCTGCTGCGGCGGGTGGGCAGCGACCTAACGGACGAGGACGAGCTCGTGGCCCAGGACGTCCGGGTGGACGTTGGCGCGCACCGCGCCTTCCAGGGCAAGCGGGAGCTGCAGCTCACCGCCAAGGAGTTCGAGCTCCTGCGCGTGCTGCTGCGGGACGCCGGCAGCGTGGTGGGCCGCGAGGCCCTGATGCGGGAGGTGTGGGGCTCGGACCCGCACGGGTCCACCAAGACCCTCGACATGCACGTCTCGTGGCTG
>DBPQ01000073.1:2457-5522 GCA_002304945.1 Actinomycetales bacterium UBA1416
CCAGATGGCCGTCGTCGCGGTCACGGTGGCCCTGCTGCTCGTCGGCGTGCCGCTCGCGGTGCTCGGCTCGATGATGGTGTGGGAGAGCGCCCACACCGCCCTGGACTCGCGCACCCAGTTCCTCGCGCGCGCCGTCGAGCGCCGGCTCGTCAACGAGGAGCAGATCGACGAGGCCATGCTCACCCCGTGGNNTCGGCGGTGAGGTGAACCCGGAGGCCCGGATCATCGTGCAGCCCCCCGAGGGGGAGCGGGTGGAGACCGGGGACCTCGGCACCGGGCGGGTGCTGCGCTCGGCGGAGACCACCGCCTCCGGGGCGCGCGTGATCATGGAGATCCGGGTGTGGGACGTGATCGTCCAGGTGGGCCAGCTGATCTTCCTGGTGGGTGTGGCTGCCGCGGTGGCCTTCGTGGTGGCCGTGCTCGTGGCGATGCGGATCTCCCGGCGCATCGCCGCCCCGCTCATCTACCTGGCCGCCGCCGCCGAGCAGGTGGGCTCCGGCCAGGCCCGGCCCCGGGTGCGACCCTCCGGCATCGAGGAGATCGACCTCGTGCAGGACGAGCTGGTGCGCACCGCCGAGCGCATGGCGGGCCGGCTCGCGGCGGAACGGCAGTTCGCCGCGGACGCCTCCCACCAGCTCCGCACCCCGCTCACCGCCCTGTCCATGCGGCTCGAGGAGATCGAGTACCTCGCGGATTCCGAGGAGGTCAAGGAGGAGGCCCAGGCGTGCCTGCAGCAGATCGAGCGGCTCACCGGCGTGGTCGACGACCTGCTGAAGACCTCCCGCAACGCCGCCGGTGGCACCACGGAGGCCCTCCACCTCGACGACGTGTTCGAGCAGCAGGAGGAGGAGTGGGCGGAGCAGTTCGCCCGGGCGGGCCGCACGCTGGAGTTCTCCGACGACGCCGGGCGGGTGGCGCTCGCCAGCCCNNGGGCTGTCCCAGGCGCTGGCCACCCTGATCGAGAACTCGCTCAAGTACGGCGAGGGGACCACACGGGTCTCGACGCGGCCGTCGTCGGGCCGGGGGGTCTTCATCGACGTGGCCGACGAGGGCGAGGGCGTGGCGGACGACCTCGCGCCCGACCTGTTCACCAAGGGCGTCTCCGGGCGGGGGTCCACCGGTCTCGGGCTCGCGCTCGCGAAGGACCTCGTCGCGGCCGACGGCGGCCGGCTGGAGCTGACCCAGCGGCGGCCCCCCGTCTTCACGATCTTCCTGAACGGCCTTCCGACGGCGCTGGATCCGGACGTGGTGATCCCGCAGGGGGCGCTGGTGTCCGTGGGCCGGCGGCGGCAGCGCCGCTGAACACCCAGTAGCGGTAGCAGACGTACNNAGATCGTGCCGAGCGCGACGCCGACGACGTTGGCCGAGATGTTCACCGCCACCGGTGAGGTCAGGCCGAGCACGTAGTAGGAGAACCAGAGCGTGGCGACCGCCACCAGCATGCCGCCCACGTTGACGAGCACGAACATGACGAGCTCGCGCCCCGCCGTCGCGCTCCGCTTGCCGGAGAACGTCCAGTAGCGGTTGCCGATCCACGCGACGAGGGTGGCCACGGACGCGGAGATGACCTTGGCGAGCGTGGGCTGGGTGAGGAGGAGCTCGCCCGGTCCGTAGACGAGCAGGTTGAACAGGCCCGTGTCCACCACGTAGGCCACGCCTCCCACGAAGCCGAACTTGAAGAGTTCGGCCAGCCACTGGGAGAACGACTGCTTCGCCACCCGTGCAGCCTACCCTCGTCGACGGCAGGTGCCGCTGGTCGGACCGGGACGCGACCGCACCCGGACGCGACCGCAGCGTGACGCGGCCGGGCGGTAGGGTCTGGGGCGTGGGGAACTACACGGTGGCGGTGGTGGGCGGCGGGCAGCTCGCCCGGATGATGAGCCAGCAGGCCACGGCGCTCGGGGTGCGGCTTCGCACCCTCGTGGAGTCCGAGTCCGGCTCGACCGCGCAGGTGGTCCCCGATTCCGTGGTGGGCCACGCGAAGGACGAGGTGGCCGTGCGGGCGATCAGCCGCGGGGCCGACGTGCTCACGTTCGAGCACGAGCACGTCGACGACGCGATGCTGGGCCAGCTCGTGGCCGAGGGGATGCCCGTGCGCCCCGGTCCGCATGCGCTGCTCTACGCCCAGGACAAGCTCGCGATGCGCGCCCGGGTGGCGGAGCTCGGCGTGGAGGTGCCGCGCTGGGCCGAGGTCCGCTCGGCGGCCGAGTTGGAGGCGTTCGGAGAGTCCGTGGGGTGGCCCGTGGTCGTGAAGACCCCGCGGGGTGGATACGACGGCAAGGGCGTGCGGGTGGCGCGGGCGAGCGACGACGTCGCCGACTGGCTCGCCGACCTCGAGGCCGGCGCCGTGAACGTGGACGGGCTCGGCGGCGAGGGCGGGCACGCCCTGCTGGTGGAGGAGTTCGTGCCCTTCACGCGCGAGCTGTGCGCGCTCGTGGCCCGCCGCCCGAGCGGCGAAGTCCGNNGTGGTGGAGACCATCCAGGAGGACGGCGTGTGCGCCGAGGTGCTGGCACCGGCGCCGGGACTGGACGAGGTGGCCGCGCGGCACGCCCGGGACATGGCGGTGCGGATCGCCGAGGGCCTGGACGTGACCGGTGTGCTGGCGGTGGAGCTGTTCTGCGTGGAGGGTCCGGACGGGGTGCGGCTCTCGGTGAACGAGCTCGCCATGCGGCCCCACAACTCGGGGCACTGGACGATCGAGGGGTCGGTGACCAGCCAGTTCGAGCAGCACCTGCGCGCGGTGCTCGATTTGCCGCTGGGGGAGACGGCGGCGCGGCAGCCGTGGGCGGTGATGGTGAACCTGCTGGGCAGCGAGCTGGCGGATCCGCACCTGGCGTACCCGCGGATGATGGCGGAGTTCCCGGACGTGAAGGTGCACCTGTACGGCAAGGACGTGCGGCCGCGGCGGAAGCTCGGGCACGTCACGGTGTTCGGGGAGAACCTTGAGGTGGCGCGGGCGACGGCGCACGCGGCGGTCGCGTACCTGCGCGGGGACGGAGCGGGTTCGGGCGGCGCGGCCGCCGGAGAGGACAAGGAGGAGGCGTGATGGGTGCGCTCGTGGGCA
>DBPQ01000157.1 GCA_002304945.1 Actinomycetales bacterium UBA1416
CCGCCTGGCCCAAGCGTGGGACCCTGCCGAAGCGGTCCGCCACCTGAAGCGCGCGGAGTCCGAGCGGTGTGTCACGGTCCGTCCGGCCCCGGACGCGATGGTCTACCTGACCGCGTTGGTGCCGATGGTGCAGGGGATCGCGGCGTATGCGGCGGTGAAGAAGCACGCCGACACGTTGATCGGTACCGGTCAGGCCGGGGAGCGGGGACGGGGTCAGGTGATGGCCGACACCCTGATCGAACGGTTGACCGGGCAGGAGACCGCGGCTGCGGTCCCCGTGGAAGTCCACCTCCTCATGACCGATGCTGCCCTCCTCGGTGGGGATGGTCTCGGCGCAACCGGCGAGGACGCCTCGCGGGCGCCGGCGTGGGTGGTGGGGCACGGTCCCCTGCCCGCGGCCACGGCCCGGGCGTTGCTCTCCCCGGACAATGACGGGCCGTCGGGGAGGGCGCGGGCGTGGATCCGGCGCCTGTACACCACCCCCGACACCGGGCACCTCGTCGCGATGGACTCGCAACGCCGCACCTTCGACGGCCTACTGCGCCGGATGGTGACCCTCCGGGACGACACCTGCCGCACCCCCTGGTGCGACGCCCCCATCCGGCACATCGACCACGCCACACCGCACGCCGCCGGCGGGGAAACGTCGTACGCGAACGCCTCCGGGTTGTGTGAACGCTGCAACCAGGTCAAGGAGAACCCCGGCTGGACCCACGCCGCGACCCCGGCTTCTCTCACAGTGCGGACCCCGACCGGGCACACCTACACGAGATCCACCCTCCCGCTGGCCCGACCGCGCGGGCGGCCACCGGGCCGTGGGGATCCTCACTCCCCCCTCGAGGAGGCTCTCCGCCACCGGATCGACATCCAATGGCTGCACCGCGCGAGCTGATCGGGACGGTGGACGGCGCACGGGATGGTGAGGGCGAGACGCATGGCGAGCCCGGACGACGGGGGCGGACGGAAGGACGCCCGGGATCAGGTGAGTGATGGGATGGGGCGCTGCCGTCGACGCTCCGTCCGGCCACGCCATCCGCGCCGAGAACCTCACCAAGACCTACGGCACCGGGGACACCGCGGTGCACGCCCTCGAGGACGTGACGTTCGGGATCCCACGCGGGGAATTCGTGGTGATGCTCGGGCCGAGCGGCTCCGGCAAGACGACGATGCTCAACGTCGTCGGGGCCCTCGATGCACCCACGGGTGGCGATCTCCACGTCATGGGCACCTCCCTGTCCGATCTGGGCGAGGATGCCCGGACGCGCTACCGCCTCTCCTCCATCGGCTTCGTCTTCCAGTTCTTCAACCTGGTGCCCACCCTCACCGCCATGGAGAACGTCGAGCTCCTGGCCGAGCTCACCGGCGGGAACGCCGAGACCCGCGCCCGGGACGCCCTCCACCAGGTGGGTCTCGGCGATCGCGTGGACCACTTCCCGGGCCAGCTCTCCGGCGGCGAGCAGCAACGGGTCTCGATCGCACGCGCGCTGGTGAAGGACGTCCCGCTCCTCCTCTGCGACGAGCCGACAGGCGCTCTCGACATCGACACCGGCATCAACATCCTCCGCGTGCTGCGGGACACCACCGAGCGCGGCCACACCGTCCTCCTCGTCACCCACAACTCGGAGATCGCCCGCATGGCTGACCGCGTGCTCCGGCTCCGCGACGGCCGCCTCGTCGCCGATGAGCCCAACGTGGCGCCGGCCGCGCCCGAGGACCTGACGTGGTGACGGGCCCGTGAAGGGGCTACCCCTCAAGCGCCGCCGGGACATCGCCCGGCAGCGGGGCCAGTTCCTGACCGTCCTCGGCACGATCGTGCTCGGCGTGATGATGTTCGCGGCCACCTACGACGCCTACCGCAACCTCGAGGCCTCCTACAACGGCACCTATGACCGCCTCGCCTTCGCGGACATGACGATCACGGGCGGGTCGCCCTCCCTCGCGGACGCCCTCACCACGATCGACGGCGTCGCCGTCGTCGAGGCGCGGCGCCAGGCCGACGTTCCTCTCCAGGTCGGCGACGACGTGTTCCTGGGCCGCGTCGTCACCCTCACCGGTGACGTAAACCAGCTCGACGTCGTGGCCGGCGAGCGTCCCGCCGGGACCGCCGAGGGGCTCGCCGAGACCCACCTCGCCGAGCACTTCACCCTGGAGCCGGGCGACGCCGTCGCCGTGCTGGGCACGGTCGACGTGACCGTGACGGGCGAGGCGATCTCCCCGGAGTACCTCTGGCCGGCTCGCAGCTCGCAGGAGTTCTTCGAGGCACCCGGCGAGTTCGGGGTCCTGTTCGTGACGGAGGACGTCCTCGACGCCGTCGTTCAGGCCCAGGTCCTCTCCCAGCTCCTGGTGCGGTACGAGCCGGACGTGGACACCGCAGCCGTGGACGCCGACGTCCGCAGCACCGCGCTCGAGCAGGGCGCCTCGGGAGTGGTGACGCAGGCCGACCAGCCGTCCAACGAGGCCCTGAACCTCGACGTCACCGGGTTCGAGCAGATGGCCGTCTTCTTCCCGGCGATGTTCCTCCTCGTCTCCGGGCTCGCCGCCTACACGCTGCTCACCAGGCTGGTGCACTCCCAGCGCAGCGTCATCGGCACGCTCCGGGCCAACGGCTTCTCGCGGCGCACCGTGCTGCGGCACTACCTCTCCTACGGGCTCTGGCTGGGGGCGCTGGGCGCGGTGCTCGGGATCGCGCTCGGCATCCCCGCCGGCTGGGCGATGACTGCGGCCTACACCGCCGAGTTGGGGATCCCGGACACCATCCGCGAGCTGCGGTGGATCACCCCGATCGGCGGCCTCGCGTTCGGGATCGCCGCCGGCGTGCTGTCCGCGTGGGTGCCGGCGCGCACCGCCGTCCGGCTCGCGCCCGCCGACGCGCTGCGGGGCGACTCGCCCGCCACCCCGGCCCGCCGCAGCCTCCTCGAACGCGTGCTCCCTCCCTCGTCACGGCTGCCCGTCCAGTGGCGGATGGTGGTCCGCGGCATCGGCCGCAACCCCCGCCGCAGCTCCTCGGTGGTGGTGGCAATCGCCCTGGCGATGACGCTCGTGTACACGACGTGGGCGATGGTGGACACCGTCACCATCCTCCTCGATCGCCACTTCAACGTGGTCAACCACCACGACGGCGACGTCGTCACCTCCGCACCCGTCGACGACGCGGCCGTGGCCGCCGTCGCCGGCGTCCCCGGGGTCCGGGTCGCCGAGCCGGTGGTGGTCCTCGACGCGTCGCTCGAGGGCCCCGAGGACACCTACTCGACGGCCCTCTTCGCGTACGAGTCCGCCACCGAGGTGCACGGGTTCGTGACGGAGAGCGGCGAGGGGCCGGGCTCCGGCGTCGTCGTCGGCGAGGCGGTCCTGGAGGAGACGGGCGTGGAGGTGGGGGGCACGCTGCGGGTCTCGCTGCCGGGGCTGGGCGTCGCCTTCGATGCCACGGCCGAGGACACCGTGCGCGAACCGATGGGCAGCCCGGTCTACGTGTCGCGGGAGACGCTCGAGGACATCCTCGCCTCCGACGGCGCCCCCGGGTGGCAGGACGCCATCGCCCAACCCGGGACCTCCGTGATCGCGCTGCTGCTGGAGGACGGCACCGACCGCGGCGCCGTCCTGGACGCCGTGGAGGACCTGCCCGTGGTCGCATCGGCCACCGATGCCCAAGCGGCTTGGAGCATGATCGAGCAGTACATGGGGCTCTTCTACCTGATCGTCGGCCTGATGCTGGCCTTCGGTGGGGTGCTCGCGGTGGCCCTCATCTACAACGTGGTCTCGGTGAACCTCGCCGAGCGCACCGGGGAACTCGCCACGATGCGCGCCAACGGCATCTCGCACCGGCGGATCGGGCGGTACGTGCTGGCGGAGAACATGATCCTCACGGCCATCGGAGTGGTTCCGGGGGCGCTCATCGCCCATACCGCGGCCACCTGGTTGATGTCCACCTACTCCACGGACATGCTCTCCTTCGACCTGGAGACGAGACCAGCCACGATGGCGCTCACCATCGCCGCCATGTTCCTCGTCACCGCAGTCTCCCTGTGGCCCGGGATGCGTGCGGTCCGGCACCTCGCCATCGCAACCGAGGTGCGCGAACGCTCGCAGTGAGCTAGCTCAGCGTCACGAACTCCGCGCCGCGGATGTCCGCGTACCTCCCGGGGGTGCAGGTCAGGAGGATCACCTGGGAGTCGTGCTCCAGCACGTTGAAGGCCGCGCAGATCCGCCGCAACCGGTCGGGGTCGGAGTAGCCGAGGGCGTCGTCGATGACCACTGGGACGCCCTGCTGCCCGTCCACCAGGCCGGCGCACGCCAGCCTGGTCAGCACGGCAAGCTGCTCCTTCGCCCCGGTGGACAGGGCCTCGAACGGGATCACCCGCCCGTCGAGGAGGCGGGAGACAACGCGCAACTGGTCGTCCACCTCCACCTCGAAGCCCTGGTCGTAGACCACCCTGCCGAGCCGGTTCACCGCCTCCGCGAAGGGCGCGGCATACGCCTGCTGCGCCGCGGCCCGGCGCCGCAGCAACGTCTCCCGCAGCAGCTTCGCCGCCCGGGCCCGCCGATCCGCGGCGGCGAGCTCCCGCTGCGCGTGCTCAAGGCGGGAGAGCGCCGCATCGCACGCCTCCTGCAGCCCCGCGCTCCCCACCTTCTCCAACCGGCCCCGAATGCTCGCACGTTCCTCCGCCTGCACACGCCGCCGCTCGGTCCAGGACCGCACAGAGGCCTCCGCCGTCTCCCGCTCGCCGCGCACCCGCTCCGGATCCTGCGCCTCCAGTTGGCGGACGGCCTCCGCCTCGGCCGACCGTGCCCTCTCCACCGCGGCAGTTGCGGCCCCGACGGCGTCCTCCAGTGCGGCGTCGGGGTTCGTCAGGCGCGCCTCGTCCAGTGCGGCCCGCACCTCGGCCAGGCGCCGTGACGCCTCCTGATGCCGAGTGTCGCTGCCCTCCAGCCGCTGCCGGACGCCGACGAGTTCGGTCCGTGCCACGTCCACGGCGCGCTGCGCCTCGGTGGCGGCATCCCGCGACCGCTCGTGGGCCATCCACGTCCGATCCACCTGAGCCTGGGCGGCCAGGTGGTCCTCCGCCAGGGGCGTTCCGCCGGGCCGCAGCCCCACGTGGGCGGTCACGGAGTCCACCGCGGCCTGCCACCGCTCCCGCAGCTCGCCGAGGTCCTCACCGCGGAGCAGGATCTGGTGGGCAGCCGTGGCGGCCCTCATCTCCTCCTCCGCCGCGAGGCGTTCGGCGTGGCGGTCACGTGCCTCCGCGACGTCCACCGCGCCGACCTCACCGAGCAGGTCGATCAGCCGTGTCTCCGCGTCCGCGACCGCGGCGGCCCGCTCCCCTGCCCCGGCCTCGGGCCGGAAGGTGAACCGCAATGCTCCCGGCACCACGATCTCGAGGGCCTCGCCGAGCGCCGGTTCAACCAAATCCCCGGCGCCGAGATCGCGCCGCTCGCCGTCGATCTCGAGCACCTGGCCATCCGCCAGAGCCGTGACCGACAGCCGTGCACTGGCCGCACGCTGCTCGAGGCGCGCGGACTCGAGTGCCCGGTCCGCCCGCTCGATCCGCCCCCACAGCGCACGGTCCACCACGAGCCCCGCCAGCCGGGCCTGTGCCTCCTCGCGCCGCGCTGCCGCGTCCTCGATCTCCCGCAGGCGCGCCTCGAGGGTCCGACGAACCTCCACCTCACGGAGGTGCGCCTGGTCGCGCTTGGCGAGCTCATGGGCCTCCCGAGCCGACCTCTCGGCAGATTCGGCAGCCACCTGAGCCGCCTCCAGCTCCGCCAGTGCCTGTTCCCGGCGCCCGCACTCCTCCCCGAGCGTGTCCACCTCGCCTGCCAACTCCCGGGCAGACATGGCCAGCCGCTCAGACTCCTCCACCTGCCGCCGCCGCTCGCCCCACCGGGTGACGGCACCCTGGTGCTCGAGGTCCGCGAGCCGGGTGGTGGTCCGGGCGGCCTCGGCCCCGCGCTGCAGCTCGACGATCCGGGACCACTGCGCATCCAGCGCCGTCCGGTCCGCCTCGGCGCGCACGAGTTCCCGTTCGCATCGGGCGAGTTCCTCCTCGGCCCGCGCGTGGGAATCCACGTCCTGCTGGACGGCGTCGAGATCGGCCTGCGCCGCCGTGGCCGCCTCCGCCGCCAGCGCGGCCTCCCGCTGGAGCGCCTTGTACGTTCCCGTGGGCGCGCCCGCCCGGAGCGTGAAGTAGCGGCCGTACTCCGCCTCGACGGACTCCAGCAGCGTCTCCCCGTCCGCTCCCGCGGCGCCGGCCTGCCCGGCCGCGCGGTCGAGGGCATCCCCGAGGGCCGAGCTCCCGCTCAGGTCCTCCTGCACGAGCGGCGTGGCCTGGAGGAGGCGCAGCGCCTTCCACAGGTCCGTGTCCGAGGTCTCCTCGAGGATCCGGGCCACCCGGTCGTGTGCCGCCACCCCCACGAGCTGTTCCATCCTGGGCGCGGTGATCCGCAGTTCGGTGGAGGGCTTCCGGAACCACTGCTTCCGGTACGTGAACCGGTAGGGCCCGCTGGAGATCTCCGCCTCGATCGCGGTGGGAACGTCCTTCCCCACGGGCCGGACGGCCTCCACCTGCCGCTTCCGGGAGGAGTCCTTCTCCTCCAGCAGCAGGTCGAGCGCCTCCAGCATGGAGGTCTTCCCGATCTCGTTCGGGCCCTGGAGCACGATCACGCCGGAGTCCGGGAACGCAACCTCGCGCTCCTCGACGCCCTTGTAGTTGGTGAGGACGAGGCGGTGGAGCTTCACCGGGCACCTCCGGAGACGAGACGGTAGAGGAGGGAGAGGGCGTCGCGGGCGTCCTGGGCGCCGTCGCCGCCCTCCGCGGCAACCTCGGCGAGATCGCCGACGGCGGCGGCCACGAAGCCCCCGACGCCCAGGTCGATCAGCTCGCCGTCGTCGACGACGACCGCGATGTCCTCGTGCCGCTCCCACGCGTAGAGAGCGGCGAAGGTCTCCCGGTGCCGGTCCAGCACCACGTCCAGCCGGGCCTTGTCGGCCAGGCCGAGCGTCCCGGTCAGCGCGGTCCGCACGACCGTGCGGTCCTTGCCCGTCATTGCGGCCAGCTCCGCGTCCACCGCGTCCACGTCGGACGTGCCGTTCACGTCCCGCACGAGGTCGACGAACCGCCAACTCCCCACGTGGTGCGGCGTCACCGTGCAGCCGCCCTCCACCTCGTCGTCGAGCTCGACGACGAGCACGTCACCCGGCAGGTCCTCGACGAAGGCCGTCACCTCAGGCGATCCGGAGTAGCGGACGCGACCCGTGCCGCCCACCCGGAGCCGGGAGTGCCGGTCCCCCAGCGCCACGTAGTGGACGGTGCCGGCGGCGAGCGCCTCCTCGAGCCGGGCCAGGCGGATCACGGCCGGATCGTCCGCGTCCGGGGAGAGGGCATCCACCGCCCCGTGCCCCACCACCACCCGCACGGTGCCGTCCGCCGCCAGCCCGGCGACGGCGTCACCCACCAGGTCTTCCAGGGGCCGCTTCGTGAACCACGGCGCCGCCACGAGCTCGACCCCGTCCCGCACCCGCAGCACCCCGGGCTCCTGCAGCACCACCACGTTCCCCGGCTGCGCCTGCCGGAACACGGCGGACCGGTACACCGAGGCCGCGTCGAGCGGGTCGTGGTTCCCCGGCAGCAGGTACACCGGGCAGGGCACGCCTGCGAGCGCGTCGAGCGCGCGCCGCACCGTCCGCTCCGCGACCATGTTGGACTCGAACACGTCCCCCGCCACCACCACGAACTCGCAGGCCTCGCGACGCGCCACGTCCCCGAGGGACCGGATCGCGTCGATCCGGGCGGCCGAGTACCGGGCCTGCGCCTCGCCCTCCAGGAAGTGGCGAGTCATCCCGAGCTGCCAGTCGCTCGTGTGCAGGAACCGCACCGCCGTCATCGAACTCCTCCTCCCGCCACCACCGGGATGGCGACACCGTCACTCTAGGACGAGCCCCTGACACGATCAGGGACGCGCACGCGGTGGCGCCGCGCACCACTGTTCCGGTACCCGAGTCTCAATCGGCGGGCCCCCTACCAGCACGCCGGTACCCGGGTCTATCCTCGGAGCCTGTCACCGGGCGAGGAGGCCCGGGACGCGGGAAGGGATCCGGCCGTGCCAGACACACGAATCGGGAGCAGGCTCGCCACGCTCCGGGAGTCGCTGCACCTGACCGTCGAGGAGCTCGCGGGGCGGTGCGAGTGCGAGCCCGCCGTTATCGCCGCCCTCGAGGCCGGCGAGGTGTCGCCGTCGCTGGCGCCGCTCCTGCGGATCACCCGGGCGCTGGGCGTGCGCCTCGGCACGCTGCTCGACGACGACGCCGCCGTCGGTCCCGTCGTCACCCGGGCAGGCACCGCCGAGACCGCGACGCGGCTGAAGTCGCTCCAGACCTCGTCCGACGCCGACGTGCTCTCCTACCACTCCCTGGCGGCGAACAAGCCGTCCCGCCACATGGAGCCCTTCATCATCGACGTTGCTCCGGGCATGGAGGAGCGCAGCGGCCGGTCCTCCCACGAGGGCGAGGAGTTCCTGTACGTGCTCTCCGGGTCGCTCGAGATCGAGTACGGCCGCGAGGTGCACGTGCTGTGGCCCGGCGACAGCATCTACTTCGAGTCGATCGTGCCGCACGTGGTCCGCACCCACGGCGCCATGCCGGCGCGGATCCTCGCCGTCGTGCACGTGCCGGAGTAGGCCGATGGCCACCGACACCCACGCCGATCTCCACACCGACCTCCCGCTCGGGCAGTACTTCGAACGCGTGGTGGCCACCCAGCCGGACAACGACTTCGTGGTCTACCCGGACCGGGACCTGCGCTGGACCTACGCCGAGTTCGACCACCGCTGCGACCAGCTCGCCAAGGGACTCCTCGAGATCGGCATCGGCCGCGGGGACCACGTGGGCATCTGGGCACGCAACGTCCCCGACTGGCTGACCTTCATGTTCGCCACCGCGAAGATCGGAGCGGTGCTCGTGACGGTCAACCCGGTGTACAAGGCGCACGAACTGGCGTACGTGATCAAGCAGTCGGACATGAAGGCGCTGGTGATCATCGATGCCTTCCGGGACGTGGACTACGTCCGGATCGTGCGCGACCTCATCCCGGAGTCCACCACCCAGCCCCGCGGCCACCTGGACTCGCCCGAGTTCCCGCGGCTGAAGTCGCTGATCTACATGGGCCCGGAAAAGTACCGCGGCTTCTATTCCGTCCCCGAGCTCCTCGCCCTCGGGCAGGCGATGCCGGACGAGCCGCTGCGCGCGCTGACCGCCTCCCTGGGAGGCGAGGACGTCATCAACATGCAGTACACCTCGGGGACCACCGGCTTCCCCAAGGGCGTGATGCTCACCTCGGTCAACATCGTCAACAACGGGTACTACATCGGCGAGCGCCAGGAGCTCTCCCCCGCGGACCGGGTGTGCCTCCCGGTGCCGCTCTTCCACTGCTTCGGCTGTGTGCTCGGCATCCTCGCGATCGTCACCCACGGGTCCACTGCGGTCATGGTCGAGCAGTTCGACCCCGTCCTCGTGCTCGCCGCCGTGGAGAAGGAGTGCGCCACCGCCCTCTACGGGGTGCCCACCATGTTCATCGCGGAGCTCGCCCACCCCATGTTCGAGCTGTTCGACCTCACCTCGCTGCGCACCGGGATCATGGCGGGCTCCCCGTGCCCCATCGAGACGATGCGCCAGGTCATCGACCGGATGCACGCCTCCGAGATGACCATCTGCTACGGCCTCACCGAGGCCTCCCCCGTGTTCATGCAGACGAAGGTGGACGACACCCTCGAGCGCAAGTGCGAGACGGTGGGCACCCGGCACGACCAGATCGAGGTGCGCGTGGTGGACCCCGAGACCGGGATGGACTGTCCACCAGGTGTCCCGGGCGAGTTCCTCTGCCGGGGCTACAACATCATGAAGGGCTACTACGGCATGCCCGAGGCCACTGCCGCCGTCATCGATGCCGACGGCTGGCTCCACTCCGGGGACCTGGGCACCGTGGACGCGGACGGCTACTACCGCATCACCGGCCGGATCAAGGACATGATCATCCGGGGCGGGGAGAACATCTACCCGCGCGAGATCGAGGAATTCCTGTACACGATGCCGGGCGTCGAGGACGTCCAGGTGGTCGGGGTGCCGGACGCGAAGTACGGCGAGGTGGTGGGCGCCTACATCAAGCGCGCCGCCGGCTCCACGATCACCGAGGCGGACGTCCGCGAGTTCGCCCGTGCCCGCATGGCCCGCTACAAGGCGCCCGCGCACGTCTTCTTCGTGGACGCCTACCCCCAGACGGCGTCCGGCAAGGTGCAGAAGTACCTCCTCCGCGAGGACGCGAAGGAGCGGCTGGGCATCACCATCGGCGTGTTCGCCGGCGAACAGGAGGAGGCTGATCCCATGCTCCCCGACGTCCCCATGCACGAGGTCCGCTGGCACGGCCGCGGCGGCCAGGGGGCCGTGACGTCCTCGAAGATCCTCGCGAAGGCCGCCTACCTGAGCGGCTGGGAGGGCGTGACGGCGGCGCCGTCCTTCGGGGCCGAGCGGCGTGGCGCGCCGGTCACGGCCTCCAACCGGATGGCCCACGCCCCGATCCGGGTGCTGTCCCAGGTGACGACGCCGGACGTCGTCGTGGTCCTCGACGACTCCCTCCTGGCCGTGGCGAACGCGACGGCCGGGCTGGTGCCCGGCGGCGTCGTCGTCGTCAACACCACCCGCCCGGCCACGGACCTGGGCCTGCCCGACGGCGTCCGCGTGGTGACCGCCGACGTCACCGGGGCGGCGGCGGAGGCGGGGGTGGTCGTGGGCGGCCACCCGATCGTCAACACGGCGATCCTGGGGGCGATCGCCGCTGCGACCGGGCTCGTGACGCTCGAGAACGTGGCGGCCGCGATCTCCGAGGTGTTCCCGGCGGGCGCGGCGGAGCGAAACGTGCGGGCCGCGCAACTGGCCTTCGAACGCACCATGGTGAGCGTCGGGTGAGAGTGGGGATGGCATGAACGAGAGTCACCAGATCGCGATGTCCGTGCCGGGCATCGGTGAGGCGGGGCGCACCGGGGACTGGCGGCACGAGTACCCCGTGATCACGGCGGAGGCCTGCCTGCCGGTGAAGTCCGGCCGGGACAGCTGCCAGATCTGCTGGGCACACTGCCCGGACAACTGCATCACGCGGGGCGCACCCCCGATCATCGACCTCTACTACTGCAAGGGCTGCGGCATCTGCGTGGAGGTGTGCCCCACGCACGCGATCGCCATGCACCCGGAGGCCGAACTCGGGAGGGGTGCGCTGTGACCGTCACCGTTTTGACCGGCAACGATGCCGCCGCCACCGCCGCGAAGCTCGCCCGCGTCCAGGTCATCGCCGCCTACCCCATCACCCCGCAGTCCCCCGTGGTGGAGGCCCTCAGCGAGTGGGTGTCGAGCGGGGAGCTCGCCGCCGAGTTCGTCAACGTGGAGTCCGAGCACTCCGCCCTCACGGTCTGCATCACCGCCTCCACCGTGGGCGCCCGGGTGTTCACCGCGACCTCCGCGAACGGGCTCGCCTACATGACGGAGCAGGTGTGGTGGGCCGCCGGGGCGCGCCTCCCGATCGTCATGTGCATCGCCAATCGGGCCATGGCCGCGCCGTGGAACGTGCTCAACGACCAGCAGGACTCCATGAGCGTCCGGGACGCCGGCTGGGTGCAGCTCTACTGCCGCGACAACCAGGAGATCCTCGACACCACCCTGCAGGCCTGGCGCATCGCCGAGCGGCTCAACGTCCCGGTGATGGTCTGCTACGACGGCTTCCTCCTGTCCCACACCATGATGCCCGTGGACGTGCCGACGGCAGAGCAGGCCGATGCATTCCTCCCGCCCCGCACCGATCCCCTCCAGGTGGTGGACCCCGCCGACCCGCGCAACATCGGCCCCGTCACCCTCGCCGACCCGCGCAAGGACGCCGGCGGGGTGGTTCGGCCCGGGTACATGGAGCTGCGGCACCTCCACCACCGGGCCCTGCTGGACGCGCTGGACGTCATCCCCGAGGTGGACGCGGAGTACGGCGCCACCATCGGGCGGACGTGGGGCGGCCTGACCTGGGAGTACCGGCTGGAGGACGCCGAGGTGGCGCTCGTGGCTGCCGGCAGCCTCACCACGCAGCTGACGCTCGCCGTCGACGCGCTGCGGGAGGACGGGGTGAAGGCGGGCGTGCTCGGGATCCGCTGCTACCGGCCGTTCCCGGTGGCCGCGGTGCGCGAGCGCCTCGGCGGCACGCGGCTCGCCGTGGTGTTCGACAAGGCGCTCAGCTACGGCGTCGAGGGGCCGATCGCGTCCGACGTGAAGGCGGCGCTGCAGCCGCTCGGGGCGGGGGCGCCGGCCGTGTTCGGCACGATCAGCGGCCTCGGCGGCCGGGACGTCAGCCCGGACGACCTGGCCGCGGCGGTGCGCCGCGCCGTCGCCGACCTGGACGCGGGCGTGACGGAGCGCGAGCCCGACTGGATCAACCTCAACCTCGAGGCCGAAGGAGGCACGCGATGACCAAGCTGCTCGACCTGCCCGAGTCGAAGCACGTCCTGCCCGGCAACCGGGCGTGCGCGGGCTGCGGTATCGGCATCGGGCTGCGCCAGATCATCGCCGCCCTCGACGGCAAGGCAGTCATGGCGGTGCCCGCGTCCTGCCTCACGGTGTTCGGGGGGATGTACCCGACGTCGTCGGTGGCCGTGCCGTGGGTGAACGTCGCGTTCCCGTCGACGGCGGCCGCGGCGGCCGGCCTCGCCGCCGGGCTGCGGGCGACGGGGCGGTCGGAGGAGATGACCGTGCTCGCCATGGCCGGGGACGGCGGTACCGGGGACATCGGGATCCAGGCGCTGTCCGGGGCGGCGGAGCGGAACGACGACTTCATCTACCTCTGCTACGACAACGAGGCGTACATGAACACCGGCACGCAGCGGTCCGGGCTGACACCGCACGGCGCGCGCACCACCACCACCTGGGCCGGCAAGCGCGAGAACCCGAAGGACCTGCCGCGGATCATGGAGGCGCACGGCATCCCCTACGTGGCCTCGACCTCGGCGGTGTACCCCACGGACGTCTACGACAAGGTGGCGAAGGCGCGGGACATGCACGGGCTGCGGTACATCCACATGAACACGCCCTGCCCCAGCGGCTGGAACTTCGAGCCGAAGGACACGGTCCGGATCGGGGAACTCGCCGTCGAGTGCGGGCTCGTGGTGCTGTACGAGGTGGTGGAAGGGGCGTTCCGACTGACGGGGCGCAGCGCTGCCCTCGCCCGGCGCAACAAGGCGCTCACCCCCGTGGCGGAGTACGTGGCCACGCAGGGTCGGTTCAGGTCCATGGACGAGGAGACCACCGCCGAGGTGCAGGCGTGGGTGGATGGCCGCTGGGCGGGCTACGTGGCCCGCCACGCCGCGGGCGACTGAGTCAGCCGATCAGCCGCGCCAGGGCCGCTGCCGCGGCGCCGATCACCACCACCAGCAGGAAGGGCGCCCGCAGCACGAGGGCCACCGCAGCCGCGGCCAGTGCCACCATGCGCGCATCCAGCACCACGGCCGTCCCGGACACGAACGTGTTCGTCATGACCAGCGCAGCCAGCAGGCCCACGGTCACGGTGGAGCTCAGCCGCAGCACCCACGGGCTCTCGAGCCACGCGCTCGGAACCAGGTAGCCCACCATCTTCGTGGCGTAGGCGATCGCGGCCGCCGCAAGGATCCACCACCAGAGGTTCATGACGCCGACCCTCGCCGGTGCTGGGCCACGCCCATCGCCGCCGCCACTCCAGCCGCCACGATGATCGGAATCCCGGCAGGCACCACCGGCGTCACTGCCACGGTCACCACCGCGGCCACCACCGCCACCGCCCAGGGGTCCCGCCCGTGGAGCCGCGGCCACAGCAACCCGAGGAACGCGGCGACCGCCGCGCCGTCGAGACCCCACGCCCGGGGATCGCCGAGTGCGTCGCCGGCCAGCGCCCCCACCAGCGTGAACGCGTTCCACAGCACCCACACGCCCACGCCGGCGGTCCAGAATCCCCGGCGCTCCTCGTCGGGGTCCTCCTGGGACGAGGCCGTGGCCACCGATTCGTCGATCGTCACGTGCGCCTGCGCCAGCTTCCGCGGCCAGCCCGGCCGCAGCAGGGCGTTCATCTGCACCCCGTAGACGGCATTGCGCACCCCGAGCAGCGACGCCGCGGCAGTGGCTGCCGCCGGCGCACCGCCACCTCCGATCACCCCCACGAACGCGAACTGCGACCCACCGGTGAACATGAGCGCACTGAGCGCACAGGCCTGCGCCACGGTCAGCCCCGCCGCCACCGCCAGCGCCCCGAACGAGATGCCGTACAGGCCCGTCGCCACCGAGATCGCCAGGCCCATCCGCACCGCCGGCGTGAGGGCGCGCGCGAGGGCGGGAGGGGCGAGGGTCACTCCTCGAGGTTACCTGCGCTCGCGCACCGGCAGGCCACCGGTTGCCTTGAGCAGCGCGTTCCGCGGCCGGTACCTCAGCACCTTCAGCCCGAGCGACATCAGGTCCGCCCACCGCTCCGCATCCACGCCGTGCGGGGCCCGGATCGGCATGACACGCTGGACCGCCACGGTCTGGGTCTCGGTGTACTTCACGATCCCCTCGCGCCCGTGGCGCCGCCCCACCCCGGACGCCTTCCACCCACCCATGGGCGCGTCGAAGGACCCCCATGCCGCGGCGAAGCCCTCGTTGACGTTGGCGGTCCCCACCGCCAGCCGCCGCGCGAGCTCGGACCCGTGCCGCGGCGTCGACCAGATCGCCGCATTCAGCCCGTACTCGGAGTCGTTCGCTCGGGCGATCGCCTCCGCCTCGTCGCGCACCCGGTAGAGGGAGACCACGGGCCCGAACGTCTCGGCGTGCGCCACCTCCATCTCGTCGGTGACGCCCTCCAGGGCGGTGGGCTCGAAGAACAGGGGGCCGAGGTCGGGGCGCGCCCGCCCGCCGGCGAGGACGCGTGCCCCCTTGGCGACGGCGTCGCCCACGTGCCGGCCCACGACCTCCAGTTGGGCCTCGCTCACCATCGACCCCATGTCCGCGTCCCAGGTGAGGCCGGGGGCGAGCTTCATCGCCCGGACGTGGGCGGCGAAGGCGCTGGCGAACTGGTCGTACACCGCGTCCTCCACGTAGATCCGCTCGATGCTGATGCAGAGCTGCCCGGAGTTGGAGAAGCAGGCGTGCACGGCGTGGCGGGCGGCGGCCTCGACGTCCGCGTCCGCGAGCACGACCATCGGGTTCTTGCCGCCCAGCTCGGCGGAGAAGCCGATGAGCCGGCGCCCGCACTGCTCGGCGATGATCCGCCCGGTGGCGGTGGACCCGGTGAACATGAGGAAGTCCACCGCGCCGATGAGGCTCGGCCCCAGCACTGGCCCCTCGCCGGTGACCACGTGGAACAGGTCGCGCGGGAGGCCCGCCTGGAACAGCAGCTCCACCGCGGCGAGCGCGGTGAACGGGGTCTGGCGGTCCGGCTTCAGGACCACGGCGTTGCCCGCCAGCAGCGCGGCCACCGCGTCCGAGGTGGCGAGGGTCAGGGGGTAGTTCCACGGGCTGATGACCCCGACCACGCCCTTCGGGTGGTGGTGGACCACCGTGGTCGTGAGGAGGGGGACGGCGCCCTCGCGCCACCGCGAGCGCAGGTGGATCGCCGCGGTGCGGGCGTAGTACATGGCGGTGGCAGCCAGGTCGGAGACCTCCTCGTGCGCGCTCGCCCGGGACTTCCCGGACTCGAGCTGGATGAGGTCGAGGAGTCCGTCCTGCCGCTCCAGCACCAGGTCGTGGTAGCGGCGGGCGACGGCGGTGCGCTCCCTCATCGGCCGGGCCGCCCAGGCACGCTGGGCAGTGCGGGCACGGGCCACCGCGGCGGCGACGTCGTCGGCCGTGCAGACGGGGACCTCGCCGATGAGCGAGCCGTCGAACGGGCAGTGGTTGGCCCGGCGCTCCCGGTGGGCTGCGGCGGTGACGAGGGCGGCCAGCTCGGCGGCACGGTCGGCGCCGAGGGATCGAGCGGAGGAGGTGGTGGTCACGAGTCCATCATCTGCTGGCGCACCGCCGGCCGCACGGCGACGGCTCTCACGGATTGGCGGCGAGGAACGAGTCGAGGTCCCATCCGCCAGCGGATGCGCGAGAAGGTCCTGAATGTTAGATTGGTCACACCTCATTCCCGCAGTCGTGAAAGGTCCTCCATGCGCACCTACGTCATCACCGGCGCCGCCTCCGGCATCGGCAAGGCCACGTCCGAACTCCTCCAGGAGCGCGGACATGCCGTCATCGGCGTGGACCTGAAGGGATCGGACGTCGACGCCGACCTCTCCACCGCCGAGGGCCGCGCCGACATGGTCGAGGCCGTCACCGAGAAGTCGGGCGGCACGATCGACGCGATCATCGCCGGCGCCGGACTCTCGACCCCCACGGTGGCGACCGCGAAGGTCAACTACTACGGCGCCGTCGGGACACTCGAGGGTCTGCGCCCCCTACTGGTGGGCTCCCCCGCGCCCCGCGCCGTCGCGATCGCCTCCATGGCCTCGCTCTACCCGCCGGACGAGGACCTCCTCCACCTCTTCCTCGACGGCGCCGAGGACGATGCGCTCGCCCGCGCCGAGGCGCTGGCCGCGTCCGACCCGCAGACGGCCAACATGATCTACGGCACCTCCAAGCGGGCCCTCGCCCTGTGGATCCGCCGCCACGCCGCCCGGGAGCAGTGGGCGCACGCCGGGATCCCGCTGAACGCCGTCGCCCCCGGGATCATCCGCACCCCGATGACGAAGGACCTGACCGCCACGGAGGAGGCGACGAAGTCGCTCCTCGAGATGGTGCCGATGCCTCTGAACGGCATCGCGGACGCGATCGTCGTGGCCCGGCTGATGGCATGGCTCACCAGCGAGGAGAACACCCACCTGTGCGGCCAGGTCGTCTTCGTGGACGGTGGCAGCGACGTCGTGATGCGGGGGGAGAGCACCTGGTGAGGATCGACAGCACCTGCTGAGGCCTCAGAGCAGGTTGGACGCCAGCCGGTAGGCCGAGTCACGGAAGCGCTGCAACCGGGTCTGGCCGGCGAAGTCCGCGAGCGTGAGTTCGCGCGAACCGGCGATGTCCGCCTCGAACAGCTCATCGTGCTGCCGGGTGAGCTCGGGGTCGAGGAACCACACCATGAGCTCCTTGTGGAGTTCCAGGCTGCGGATGTCCAGGTTCAGCGTGCCGATGACGAACACCTTCCCGTCCAGCGTCATCGACTTGGCGTGGAAGAAGCCCGCCGTGTAGTGGTACACCCGAACCCCGGCCCGCAGCAGCGGCTCGATGTAGGTGTTGGCGGCGTACCACGCACTCTTCTTGTCCGGGATGCCGGTCATCATGAGCCGGACGTCCAGCCCGGCGAGCGCCGCGTTGACGATGGCCGCCTGCACCTCGGCCGTGGGCACGTAGTACGGGGACTGGATCCAGATCCGCTCGCTCGCCTCCCCGATCCCCACCACGTGCGCGCGGCGCGCCACCTCCCACACCGCGTCGACGCCGGTGCTCACCGTGAGGGCCGGCGTCGCCCGCTCGGCCGGCGGGTACTCGCTGGGGAAGAACCGTTCGGAGAACAGGTCCTCCTTCTCCACGTCCAGCCAGCGCGCCGCGAACATGGCCTGCAGCGCTGCCACGGCGGGGCCGCCGTAGACCACGTGGGTGTCCCGCCACGCGGGGTACCGCTTGCCGCCGTCGATGTACTCCTGGCCGACGTTGCAGCCGCCGGTGTAGCCGAGCACACCGTCGATCACCACGATCTTGCGGTGGTTGCGGTAGTTGGCCTGCCCGAGGTCCCGGACGTCGTAGGAGACCTTCCCGCCGGCCGCGGTGAGCTGCTTCAGCTGGTCCTTCCGGTAGATGATGTTGCCGATGTAGTCGTTCAGCATCCGCACCTCGACTCCCGCGCGGGCTCGCTCGGACAGGATGTCGATGAGGTCCTGCGTCAGCTCGTCCCGCTCCCAGATGAAGTACATGAGGTTGATCGTGTCCCGGGCCGCAGCAAGGTCCTTCTTGAGCTGGTCGAACTTCTCGCCCCCGGAGGCGAGGATCCGCACGTCGTACGCCGGGAGGGGGAACGATCCCTCCCCGGTCTCCGCGAGTTCGAGCACCTCGGCGAAGCCCAGCTCGCGTGCGGCGTCCTCGCCCTCGCCGATCTCGGCGGCGAAACGGTCGCGGATTCGGTCATGCACCGGCCCGGCCCTCCCCGCCAGGCGCTCCCACCAACCGCTGAGCATGGTCCGCTTCCGGTGGTTCCGCCCGAGGAAGAAGTAGAGCACCAGCCCCACACCGGGAAGGAGGTAGATGAACAGCAGCCAGGTCAGCGTCCGGGTGGGGTCCCGCTGGTCGTTGATCAGCACCACCGCCACCACCACGACGTAGACGATGAGCGCCACCGGGACGAGCGTCGCCGCTGAGACCAGCAGGGTGCCCGCGTTCATGGTGCCTCCTCGGCGACTGTCTCGCCGAAAGCTACTACCTGGATCCCGCCGGAGATCATCCCCCGTTCTGGGTGGCCCACCGGCGGCGCACCAGGCCCAGCCCGGCCAGGACCATCCCGCTGGCGAGCGCCATCAATCCACCGATCGCCGCGCCCGAGACCGGCAGTTGCCCGCCCGGGGCCGCCGGCGGTGACGTCGACGGCGCCGCCGTCGTCGGACCGGCCGACGGCGTCGTCGTCGGATCGTCCGTGGGGTCGGTGGTCGGGTCGCCCGTGGGATCCACGGTCGGCGACGGGGACGGCGTCGGATCCAGCTCGGCGAAGATCACCGTCGCCGTGGCCGCGTTGTCGGACTCGTCCGCCTCGATGATCCCGGGATCGGTCACGGTGAACGCGAGCTCGTGCTCGCCGGCCGGGCCGGACACGCTCAGCTCGAGCTGCGTGGTGTCCCCTCCGCCGAGGGGGCCGAGCTCACAGGTCAGGCCGGTGCAGCCCTCGCCCGTGGCCGACACGCCGTCGGGAAGGTCCATCGTCACGGAGACCGCGTTGGCGGGAATCCCGAGCTGGTTGGCGACCGTGAGGGTGACAGTCGCGGACCCGGTCACGGGCGCCGCCGGTCCCTCGGCGGAGAGCCCGAGGTCGGTGGTGCGCACCTGGGCGCGCAGCGCCTCGATCTCCTCATCGGTGGGGAGGTCGTCATCGTCCACTGGGTTCGTGGGCGCATCGAAGAAGTCACCGAGCACGTCGATGGGCAGCACGATGGCGGACCAGTCGTCGTGGTCCTCGAACCGGTCGAGTGCGTCGGCCTCCTCACACGCCTCCGGCAACTCCTTCACCGGAGCACTCATCCCCGGGTGGGACGCGGGGAAGTCCGGGCCGTCGGCCAGGAGGTCGACGTCGAAGACTGCGGACGCCGGCGCGATCGCGAGCGCACAGGACGTGTCCGCCCAGGTCATGTCGGCCTGGTGCGCCGGACCGAGGATCACGTCCACCGGCACCGCGCTCTCCCCGAACGTGGCCATCAGCCCGGCAGGTCGGTCGGTCGGCGCGGCACCCGTCGCCGGGTCGTGGCGCACCGGGGAGAAGTCGATGAAGCCCGTGCCGCCGTTCGGGCGCGAGAGGGTGAATGAGTACCGGTAGTTCATGATCGAGAGGTAGTTGGGCTTGTTGTTCTGGTTCTCGAAACCGCCGTGGCGCAGGTTGAGGTTGTGCCCCAGTTCATGCATGAACGTCTCGCCGCCCGGCCAGTAGGTGCCGTCGTCGAAGGTGCCGCCCCAGTCACGGTTCAGGACGAGGAAGTCGTTGCCACCGAGCTCGCCCTGGCCCCCGCGATCGCACACATTCTCGGGGTTGGCCTCCTTGAACCCCCACCGGAGGACCCAGCGGCGGTTGGGTTCGAAGACCCGCGACTTGATGTCGTAGAACTCGTCGTCGGAAACGGAGCACACCTGCTCGGTCGTGACCAGGTCCCGCACGGGCGCCCCGAGGTTCAGCGCGGCGTCCGCCGACGGCGAGTCGATCCAGAGCCGTATCCCCGGCTGGCCATCCGGATTCGCTGTCCCGCCGGCGTCGACGGGGGCGAGCGCGAAGGCGTCCTGCACCTGCTTCAGCCCATACTCCACGCTCTCGCCGAAGATCGCGTCATCCGAGACGTCGTACTGCACGAACAGGTCCTTGTGGTCCGGGGTGGCACCCCAGCCGGGAAGGTCGAGCTCCACGTCCACGGCGGCATCAGTGCTGACGCCGAACAGCTCCCAGGAGTCGTACAGCCCGTCCCCGTCGAGGTCACCGTCGAGGTCGAGCGTGGAGATGGCGAGGCAGACCTGGCCGGTAACCGAACCGCCGTCCGGGCCGTCCGCGGCGGAGATGCAGGACTGCGGGGCCCGGAACTCCTCCCCGTTGCCGTCCACCCCGGACCACTCCCCGGTGGCCAGGTCGATGCTGACCACCAGCTGCGTCGCGCCGGCGATCGGGTTGAGGTCCAGCCTCACTCGCTGGCCGGTCGGGGCCATGAAGCCGGCGTCCACCATCACGATGGCCGTCCCGGTCCCCGTGCGGATCTCCTCCCCGTACGTGGCGAACAGGTCACCGTCGTCCTCGACGTCCGGCCGAAGGGACGCATCGGCCATGGAGTCGTAGTCGGGGTCATTGAAGTCGGGGGCCACCTCGCCGGGCGTGATGTCGATCCGCGAGAAGGGCTGGAATGGTGCGCCGCCGTCAACGCTGACGCTGGCAACCGTCACTGCCACCGGTGCGCTGGCGTCCTCCACCCGCACGTCGAGACATGCCGGCGGTGAGGTGTTGCCCTGCCCGTCCATCCCCCGGACGCAGACCTGCGTGGTGCCTCCCAGCAGCCCGTCGGGGATCTCCCCCTCGACGATCTCCGTCACCTCGTCGAACGCCCCGTCGGCAGCGGTCATCGCGGTCCACTCCCCCGTCCCCACCCGCAGCTCGGCCGCGGCGACGACGGAACCACCGCGTGCGGCGTCGTCGACGGTCGCGGTGATGGTGATGGGCTCGCCGATCGATGGCGACGCCGGGTCCGCCGTCACGTCCGTCACGGTCGGCCCGAGGAGGTCGCCCCGGTCGCGGACGAAGACGTCACGGATGCCGCCGGTGTCGCCGGGGACGACGCCGTCGGCCGCCGTCCAGAAGCCGACGATGCGGCCGTCGGCGCTGATCCCGGGCGGGCCGAAGGTGGACGCTGCGTCGGCGCCCACGGTGACCGTGTCGCCGGCATCGGTGCGGGTCTCTTCGCGGGCGGTGCCGGTGAGGCGGTCCCAGACCCACAGGCGGAAGGTGCCGGAGCGCAGCCCGTCCTCGATGAAGACGGCGAGCCAGCGCCCATCGTCGCTCCAGCGGGACCAGGAGGTGGCGAAGGTGGCGGGGATGGACACGGTGGTCGTCGCACCGGTCTGCCGGTCGTACACCTGGCGGCCGGTGTAGCCGGTGTGGAAGAAGACGTACCGGCCGTTCCCGCTGATCGCGGGCCCGGCTGCCTGGTTCGAGAGCGCGGTGGGGATCGCCTCGGTGGTCCCGCTGACCAGGTCGCGGACGAAGATGTAACCGGGCTCGTCGTCGAGGTTGGAGGCGAAGGAGCGGAAGGCGACGTACCGGCCGTCAGCCGAGATGCTGGGCTCGTTGGCGGTGAGACTGGCCGGATCTCCGGACGAGGACCGGCTCACGAGCTCGATCTCCCCGGTCTCGAGGTGATGGACGTACACCTGGCCGACGCCGGCGGGGACGCCGGGAACGAGGTCGGTGGCCCCGGAGGTGAAGACCACGTGCTTCCCATCCGCCGAGATCTCCGCCCGCTCGCTCCGGCCCGTGGCGGAGGTGCCGTCCGTGGCCCGGCTGATCAGCGTGGTGGTGCCCGTGACCCGGTCCCGCAAGAAGACGTCCGCGTTGCCGTTGTCATCCCCGGGAACGAGGTTGTTGGCGATCGAGTGGAACGCCACGCGCCTGCCGTCCGCCGAGATCGACGGCCACATGCTGGTGGAGCTCCCCGAGCCGCCCGTGGTGCTGACGCTGACCAGCTCGGTGGTGCCGGCGTCGCGGTCCCGCACGTAGATGTCGGAGGTGGAGGTGCCGCCCGGGACGAGGTTGGTGGCCGCCGACCCGAAGGCCACCACGGACCCGTCCGCCGAGACGTCCACGCCGTGGCTGAAGCCGTTGCCCGGAACGCCCCCCGTCGAGACGGACACCTTATCGGTGCCGGGGTCGGCGGCGGCGCTGGCGGGCAGCGTGAGCGCAAGGGTGGATGCGAACAGGGCGGTGGCAGCAGCGCCCGCCCACC
>DBPQ01000028.1 GCA_002304945.1 Actinomycetales bacterium UBA1416
TCGAGGACCCCACCCTCGTCTGACACTGATTGATGGCGGGGGTTTCCGGCCCGTGGCCGGGAACCCCCACCACGTCAGTAGTTCCTCTCCCCTCGATTCACCGTGTCGTACATCCCCACCCTTTGAAAGGCCTTCCCTCACATGTCCACGCAGACTGCGGCCCCGACGGGGCACGTCATGAACAAGAAGCTCGGTTTCACGGCGATGCTCCTCTCGGCAACCGGGATGGGCTTCGTCGGCACTTTCGGCCGACTGGCAACTCCAATCGACCCGGAGACGGGCGCACGGTACATCACCGGTGATTTTCTCGCTTTCGGCCGGATGACCATCGGTGCGCTCGGCATGCTCGCGATCATCCTGTTGGTGAAGAAGCTCCCCGATCTCAAGCGCACCAGACTCTCGTTCAGCGTCGTCGCCGGCGGCCTGGCCATCGGCATGTCGCTCGCCTTCTACGTGTCGTCGACGCTCATGACGACCATCGCCAACGCGGTCTTCCTCATCTACACCGGTCCGCTCTTCTCCGCCATTCTGGCGTGGATCTTCCTCAAGGAGCGGATCGACCTCAAGAACGCGATGTTCCTGAGCCTCGTGTTCATCGGCATGATCATGACGATCGGGTTGGTGAACTACTCAGCGGGGGAGGGACTCTCCTTCGGACTCGACCTCGCACCCAACCCGGAGATGCCCAACAAGATCATGGGCGACATCTTCGGTCTTGCCTCAGGTCTGTTCTACGGACTCGCCTTGTTCTTCTACCGCTACCGGGGCGACATCGGGGAAGAGGTGCGTTCCTTCTGGAACTTCATCTTCGGAGCCATCGGCGCGATCGCAGTGATGATCTTCCGGATGAACACCCTTGACCCGACCAATCCCATCGAGGTCATGACCCCGACCAACTGGGCCTGGGCCTTCGGCATGTTCGTCGTCTGCGGCCTCTTCGCCATTGGACTGCTCCCCGTTGCGGGCAAGCACCTTCTCGCCGTGGAACTGTCGACGGTCTCCTACTGGGAGTGCGTGGTGGGGATCCTGCTCGGAGCGCTCGTGTGGAACGAATCGATGACTCTCATCGGCGCGCTGGGAGGCCTTCTCATCATCGTGGGTGGCATGGGCCCGATGCTTGGCCTGGTCGGTAGGCGGGCCGGACAACCCGAGGATGAGACGATCCTCGCCGTCGAACGCTAGGGAGAACTGCCCCGCAAACGGGGCGCGGTTCTGCGAACCCTGATGAGACCATGGGGTGGCGACCCACGAGGTGCCACCCCATGGAGGGCAACTGCAAGGAGGCAGCAAGAAATGTCGTCGGCTGAACCCCAGGTGGAAGGTCACGGCGCGCTGCGGCGTGCTGCGACCGCGAGCTTCATCGGCAACTTCGTCGAATGGTTCGATTACGCGTCCTACGGATACCTCGCGACGGTGATCGCGGTGGTCTTCTTCCCTGAGGGGGACCCAACGGTGAGCCTCATGCTCGCCTTCGCTGTCTTCGCCATCTCCTTCATCCTGCGACCAATCGGTGCGATCGTGTGGGGAAACTGGGGCGACAAGTTCGGACGGCGATGGGCTCTCTCCTGGTCCATCCTCCTGATGTCAGGTGCCACCTTCCTCATCGGGTTTCTCCCCAACTACGCTGCCATCGGGATCGCTGCACCGCTGCTCCTGCTC
Organism: Actinomycetales bacterium UBA1416; assembly: GCA_002304945.1. Classification (GTDB taxonomy): domain Bacteria; phylum Actinomycetota; class Actinomycetes; order Actinomycetales; family Actinomycetaceae; genus UBA1383. The sequence continues at coordinate 1,660 of DBPQ01000028.1, forward strand.
GCACTCCGAATGATTCAGGGCTTCTCCGCGTCGGGCGAATATGCCGGCGCAGGCACCTTCCTCGCCGAGTACGCACCCAAGGAGAAGCGGGGACTGTACACCTCCATCGTGCCGGCCAGCACTGCAACTGGGCTGCTCGCGGGTTCACTGACCGTGGCGTTGCTGCACTCACTGCTCAGCGATGCGAGCATGCAGGACTGGGGTTGGCGCATCCCCTTCATCATGGCAGGGCCCATGGGACTGATTGGGCGCTACATCCGCGTGCATCTCGAGGACTCCCCGGTGTATCGCGAACTCCAGGAGGACTCCGAGGACCGCATCACCCGTACCCCCGTCAGGGATCTGTTCCGTAACCACCTGCGTACAGTCGTCGTGACTTTTGGCGTCGCCTCACTCAACGCAGTGGCGTTCTACGTAATTCTCAGCTACATGCCCACCTATCTGTCCGAGGAATTGGGCTTCCCGGACGACCAGTCCTTCATGGCATCGTCGATCACGCTCGCCGTCTACGTGTTCATGATCTTCGGCATGGGCCACTTCTCGGACACCCTCGGGCGCAAGAAGATGCTCATCGTCGCCTGCCTCGGGTTCATCGTGTTCTCGGTACCACTCTTCATGGCGCTGAACACTGCCTCCTTCCTGGTCGTGGTGGCAGTGGAGATAGGCTTCACCTTCCTCCTCACCATGAACGATGGCACCCTGCCGACCTTCCTGGCGGAGTCCTTCCCCACGGAGGTCCGGTACTCCGGCTTCGCACTGAGTTTCAACACAGCCAACGCGCTACTGGGCGGGACGGCCCCGTTCATCGCCACCTGGCTCATCGCGCAGACGGGTTCGGTGCTCGCGCCCGCCTGGTATCTCGTCGCCATCTCCATCTTGGCCCTCGTTGCGATGCTTCTCGCCAAGAGCACCAGCCATCTTCCGACGGCTCACCAGCCGGCCTAGCCAGCCACCGTCGTCTCATGTGCGCGCATCGCTACAATCGGGACGGTATCCAAACAGCGAGGTGGTCATGGCGGGCGTGGTGACACGGCAGTCCAAAGGTCGAGAGCGCCGTAGGGCGATCATCGAGGCCGCGGCGGAGATCATCCGTGACGAGGGCCCGGGAGCCGTGACCCACCGTGCGGTGGCAGCCCGCGCCGAGTGTTCCCTCTCGGCCACCACGTACTACTTCTCCGGCTTGGAGGAACTGCTCGCCGAGGCGGGCAAGGTCAACATCAAGCGGTGGGCGGAACGGGCCGAGGCTGTCGCCGACGAGGTGGAGCGCGACGGCGTCCCCACGAGTCTCTCCGACGCGGTGGATGCGATCCTGCGCGCGTGCCTGCCGGCCGACACGTCCCTCGACAACCACTACCGGCAACTCCTCGCCGCCGCGACGGCGGAACCGATCGCCGTCTCGTACCACGCCGGGCGGCGGCGGCTCGACCACGCGCTCGGCCGCGTTCTTCGCCGCATCGGCTGCAGGATCCCCCCAGACCTCGTGATCGCCGTCGTCGACGGCGCCGCGGTGACCGCCATCTCCGAGAAGCGCGACGTCCGCCGGACGGCCCACCACCTCGTCACGCTGTTGATAGGTGACGCCTGGACACCGCCGTCTGAATGAGGGGCGCTGCCGGCGACCGGGTAGGATTCGACCAGCTGCATATTATGCGGTTGCATCCGAGTGCGAGCGGGGAGGTGTCGTGGAGAAGGAGACCCTCGCGATCCGCACCAAGGCCGCGCGCCAGGTGAGGATCGCCCGGATCCTCGCGACCCAGCAGGTGGCGTCCCAGGCCGAACTCGCGCGTCTCCTCGCCGATGCCGGGATCGAGACCACCCAGGCGACGCTGTCCCGCGACCTCGTGGAGATCAACGCCCAAAAGGTGCGCGCCCCGGACGGGTCCCTCGTCTACGCGGTGCCACCGGAGGGTGCGGGCGGCGTCATCCAGGGGGCACGCGTGCCCTCCAGGCCGGAGCAGCTCGCCGCCAGGTTCGAGAAGCTGTGCGATGAACTGGTCATCACGGTGGAACACACCCGGAACCTCGTGGTGCTGCGCACCCCCGCGGGAGGAGCCCAGTACCTCGCGGCCGCCCTCGACCAGTCGTTCCTCCCCACCGTGCTCGGATCCGTCGCGGGTGACGACACCGTGCTGATCATCATGCGGACGGACGACGATGCGAGCCGCCTCGCCAGGCAGGTCCGCCGCGCCGCGAACGCGACACTCCCGGAGGTGGATCATGACTGACCAGCCCACCAGCCTGTGGGGCGGGCGCTTCGTGGACGGCCCAGCCGATGCCCTCGCCGCACTCAGCCTCTCCACCCACTTCGACTGGCGGCTCGCCCGGTACGACATCGAGGGGTCGCGGGCGCACGCACGCGTCCTGGCACGCGCCGGTCTGCTCGACGAGGTCGAACTCCAGGACATGCTCCGCGCTCTGGACCGGCTCGACGCCGACGTGGCCGCCGGCGAGTTCGCCGCGGTCCCAGCGGACGAGGACGTCCACACGGCCCTTGAGCGCGGGCTGCTGGAACGCGCGGGCACACTCGGTGGGAAGCTCCGGGCCGGCCGTTCCCGCAACGATCAGATCGCGACCCTCATCAGGATGTATCTGCGTGACGAGGCGAGATTGATCGCGGATGAGGTGCTCGGCCTCGCCGAGGCGCTCACCGGTCAGGCTCGGGCGCACCTCGGCGCGGTGATGCCGGGACGCACGCACATGCAGCACGCCCAGCCCGTCCTCCTGTCGCACCACCTGCTCGCGCACGTGTGGCCGCTGCTCCGCGATGTCGACCGGTTGCGGGACTGGGACGACCGCGCCGCCCTCTCGCCCTACGGTGCTGGAGCGCTCGCCGGGTCCTCGCTGGGTCTCGATCCGGATCGCGTCGCCGCCGACCTCGGCTTCGCCGGACCCACCGAGAACTCGATCGACGCGACGGCGTCGCGGGACGTCGTCGCCGAGTTCGCCTTCGTGACGGCGAGCATCGCGATCAACCTCTCGCGGCTGAGCGAGGAGGTCATCATCTGGGCCACGCGGGAGTTCGGGTTCGTGACCCTTCACGACGCGTACTCCACCGGTTCCTCGATCATGCCGCAGAAGAAGAACCCGGATGTCGCGGAACTCGCGCGCGGAAAGGCCGGCCGCGTGATTGGGGACCTCACAGGGCTCCTGGCCACCCTCAAGGGTCTGCCGCTGGCGTACAACCGGGATCTGCAGGAGGACAAGGAGCCGGTGTTCGACGCCGTCGACAGTCTCCATCTCCTGCTGCCGGCGGTGACCGGGATGATCGCGACGCTCACGTTCCACACCGAGCGAATGGCAGCGCTCGCCCCCCAGGGCTTCGCGCTCGCCACCGACGTGGCGGAGTGGCTGGTGCGGCGCGGGGTGCCCTTCCGAGATGCGCACGAGATCGCCGGCGCGTGCGTCCGCACCTGCGAGGGCCGCGGCATCGAACTGTGGGAGCTCACGGACGACGAGTTCGCGTCCATCCACCCGTCGCTCGAGCCACAGGTCCGTTCCGTGCTCAGTGCTGAGGGCTCGGTGGCGTCGCGGTCCGCGCGTGGGGGTACGGCGAGGGCCGCCGTCGAGCAGCAACTAGACTCGTGCCTCGGCGCGATCGCCGAGGGACGGCGGTGGGCGGGACGCGGCGAGGAGCCGCGAGACGGAGGATGACGTGACGGACCTGATCGACGAGCTGCAGTGGCGTGGGCTCATCGCCCAGACCACGGGAATCGACGAGCTGCGCGCGGCATTCGCCGCCGGACCCGTCACCTACTACTGCGGCTTCGACCCCACCGCGCCCTCCCTGCACCACGGCCACCTCGTCCAGCTGGTCCTCATGCGCCACCTCCAACGCGCCGGCCACCGGCCCATCGCGCTCGTCGGCGGCGCCACCGGGATGATCGGTGACCCGCGGACGTCGGGGGAGCGCACCCTCAATCCCAAGGAGGTCGTCGCCGAGTGGACGGAGCGGTTGCGGGCGCAGATTCAGCCATTCCTGGCCTTCGAGGGCGAGAATGCCGCGCGCCTGGTGAACAACCTCGACTGGACGGCTGAACTCACCGCCATCGACCTGCTGCGAGACATCGGGAAGCACTTCCGGCTGGGGACGATGCTCGCGAAGGACACGGTGGCACGCCGGCTCGCCAGCGACGAGGGGATCTCCTTCACCGAGTTCTCCTACTCCCTCCTCCAGGCGAACGACTTCCGCGAGTTGAGACACCGCTACGGATGCACCCTGCAGACGGGCGGGAACGACCAGTGGGGCAATCTGATCGCGGGCGTCGACCTGATCAGGAAGGCGGACGGCACCGGGGTGCACGTCCTCACCACGCCGCTGATCACCAGGTCAGACGGCACGAAGTTCGGGAAGTCCGAGGGCGGGGCGGTGTGGCTCGCTCCCGACATGCTGAGCCCGTACCAGTTCTTCCAGTTCTGGTTGAACACCGAGGACGCGGACGTCATCCACTACCTGAAGGTCTTCACCTTCCTGCCACGCGAGCAGATCGAAACGCTGGAGTCCGACGTGCGGGAGAAGCCGTGGGCCCGGAACGCGCAGCGCGCCCTCGCCCGCGAGGTGACGACGCTCGTGCACGGCGCCGAGGCGACCGTCGACGTGGAGCGCGCCGCACGCGCCCTCTTCGGGAACGATGACCTGCGAGTCCTCCGGCCCGAGGTCCTGGCCGACGCCGTCTCTCACCTGGACGGCGGCCCCGCCGTCGTCGGCGAGACCACCATGGTCGACCTGCTCCTGACGACCCGACTCGAGAGTGGACGATCGGCCGCGCGCCGGACCATAGCGTCGGGCGGGGCGTACCTCAACAACGTGAAGATCACCGACGAGGACATCGTCGTGAGACAGGCAGACGTCCTGCCCGGCGGGTACCTGCTCGTGCGCAAGGGGCGTCGAACGCTCGCCGTCGCCCACGTCCGTTCCTGATTGTGACCTAGCTGACACTGGAGAACGCGTGGCCGTCGACACCAGTCGATGACACAAAACTGCAGGTCAGGGGTTCAGGACTGCACCGAGACCCGCTCGTCGCCCGGGTTTGACTCCCACGGCAGCGGTGCGTAACGTACAACGTGCTGTCCGAGCGGAACGGCCCCAACGGGGCCAGGACGATCGGCCACGCGGGACTCGACAAGCAGCCATCGAGCAGCTAGAATCGGGACTCGCGAAAAGACCTTCGAAGTCGAACCGAGACGCTCAGGCGGCCGGGACCGAGGAGGCGCACAACCCCCTCGAACCAACCCGATCAGGGTGCAGTTCGCGGTGTGTGTTTGTTGTTTGATATCTCAACAGTGTGTTTGGTTTTTTGATGCCATTTGGCTGCA
>DBPQ01000003.1:0-4163 GCA_002304945.1 Actinomycetales bacterium UBA1416
GCGGCGAAGTCCTGCTTCCACTCGGTCATGGCCATGTGGAAGCCGAAGTCCGCCACCGCCCGGCCGGTCGCCTTCACCATCCAGCGGTCGAAGCCGTGCGCGAGCGTCTGGCCGTGGAACTGGGTGGCGAAGTCCAGCACGGTGGTGGTGCCGCCGGCGAGGGCGGCGCGGGTGCCGGTGGCGAAGTCGTCCGCGGTGAGTTCCGCCCCGGCCTCGAGGTCGAGGTGGCAGTGCGACTCCACGCCCCCGGGCAGCACGAAGCAGCCGCCGCAGTCGAGGACCTCCTCGCCCGGCGTTGCCTCCAGCATTCCCACCTCGGTGATCCGCTCGCCCTCCACGCGCACGGCGCCTCCCTCGAGGACCCCTTCGGGGGTGACCACCGTCCCTCCTGTCAGTAACACGTCACATCTCCTTCCAGATCCGCTCGGCGCGTTCGGCCGAGTGCGCGAGCACCTCCGCCTCGTCCAGCCGGGTGAAGGCCCGGTCCCGGTAGATCCACTCGCCGCCCACCATGGCGTCCACCACCTGCGCCCCGGCCATCCCGAACACCGCGTGCCCCCACGCGGAGCGCTCGTCCAGCGGGGTGGGGGGGCGGTAGTCCAGGGTGATGAGGTCCGCGGCGGCGCCCGGCCGCAGGATGCCGAGATCCGTGCCGAACACCTCGGAGGCGAGCGCCGGGTTGTGCTGGAACAGCATCGCGACGGCCTCCCCGAAGCCCACCGTCGGGTCTCCACGGTGCCCGCTCGCCACGATCTTCGCCACCTGCATGGAGGCGAGCATGTCCGCGGTGTAGGCGTCGGTGCCGAGCCCCACGCGGATACCGCGGCGCAGCATCTCCACCACCGGGGCGAACCCCACCGCGTTGCCCAGGTTCGAGTGGGGGTTGTGGACCACGTTGGCGCGGCGCTCCGCGAGCACCTCGATCTCCGCGGGGGTGACGTGGATGCAGTGCGCGGCGATGGACTCCGGCCCGATCATGCCGTGCCCGGCCAGCCGGTCCACCACGCGCTTCCCGAAGGTGGCCAGCGCGTGTTCCTGGTCGGAGGGCCCTTCGGCCACGTGGACGTGGTAACCGCCGGGCACGCCCTCCGTCGCCTCCGCGACGGCGTCCAGGCTCGGCTCGGAGAGGGTGAAGGAGGCGTGGAGGCCGAACATGCCGCGCACCCGGTCCTGGCCGGTGGTGTTGGCCTCCCGCATGAAGTCCACGTTCTCCGTGACCCCGGCGGCGAAGGCCCACGGGCCGTCCCGGTCCGAGGTCTCATAGCAGAGGCAGGCGCGCAGCCCCACGTGGCCGGCGGCCTCGGCCATCAGGCCCAGCGACCCCGGGATGGCGTTCGGGCTGGAGTGGTGGTCGAAGACCGTGGTGACGCCGTTGCGCACCGACTCCAGGAACGTGGTGGTCGCGTTCAGCGTGACGTCCTCCGGCTCGAGCTTGCGGTCGAGCGCCCACCACAGGTTGGCGAGGATCTCGGGGAAGTCCCGGGTGGGGGAGTGGACGGCCATGCCGCGGGCGTAGGCGCTGTAGGCGTGGGTGTGGGCGTTGACGAGCCCGGGCAGGATGACCCGGCCCGTGGCGGTGACGGCCTGATCCGGGTCCGCCGCGCGCAGCGCGTCGGCCGTGCCAACTGCGACGACGACGCCGTCGCGCACCACCAGCGCGTCCACCACCGGCTGGGCCGGGTCTCCCGTGATGACGGTTCCGGTGACGATCATGGCGCCGCTCCTTCCGGTTCGCTGAGGTTCATCAGGTACCAGGGATGCTCCGCCTCGAGGGCAGCGAGGATGCGGGCGAGGTCGCTGGGTAGGTCGCGCGCCCCGCGGCGGTGGGTGACCACCTCGCCGCCGCGGAGGCGGACCAGGTACGCCCCGCCGTCGTCGATCGGGAGGAAGCCCACGTTCGTGGAGGCCTCGAAGTCCTCCCGCGTCCAGAACACGGTGACCTTGTCCCGGTAGGGCAGGCCGGCGTGCGGGCAGAAGGTGCCACAGTTGCCGCACTCGTTGCACAGGCCGTCGAGGTGGACGATCTGGCGGGGGTCGGCGAAGCCGGGCACCGGGATCGCGACGTTCGCCCGGTTGGGGCACACCTCGGTGCAGATCTCGCAGATCTCGTCGCAGCGCAGGCAGCGGGCGCCCTCGGCCGGCGGCGCGAGCCGGTCCCGCAGGACCCCGCGGCGCCCCGTGATCACCTGCTCGGGGGTGAACACGGCGGCGGGGGAGCGGTCGAAGTCCGGGCGAATGCCGTGCGCGGTCAGGATGGCGCGGGCCACCACCTTGGCGTCCGCGATGGCGCGGACCACGGTGTCAGGGCCGAGACGTCCGTCCCCGATGACGTGCACCCCACCCATGCCGGTGGCGGTCCTCGTCTCGTACGCGGGGCCGAGCCGGGGGCGGCCGCGATCGTCGGTGGCGATCCCGTTCGCGTGGTAGTGGTGCGGGTCGATGGTGGCGCCGGTGGCGCCGATCACGGTGTCGAACGGGAGGTCCACGAGCTCGCCGGTGCCGTGGGTGGTGCGCCGGCCGGCGTCGTACGCGCCGAGCTCGGTGCGTTCGCACCGCAAAGTGGCGCCGTCGTACGAGACGGGCGCGAGCAGCTCGAGGATCTCGATCCCCTCGGCGCGCACCGCGTTGACGTCCTCCTGGGCGGCCGGCATGAACGGCTCGGTCCGCCGGTACACCAGCGCCACGTGCTCCACGCCGGGCAGGCGGCGCGCCGTGCGGGCACAGTCCATCGCGACGTCGCCGGCCCCGACGACGGCGATCCGCCGGCCGGAGAACGTGCCGCCGCCGTGGATGGCCGCCAGGAAGTCCAGCGCGTCCACCACGTGCTCGCCGCCCTCGCGCACGGGGCTCACCCCGCGGCCCCAGGACCCTGTGGCCACGATGACGCGGTGGAAGCGGGTGCGCAGGCCGGCGAGGTCGTAATCGGGGTCGCACCCGAAGTGGAACACCACTCCCGCGGCCTGGGCGAGGCAGAAGTCGCGGCGGATCTGCTCCGGGGTGATGCGGAAGCTCGGGATGATGCGGGCCACGATGCCGTACGGCCCCTCCGCCTTCTCGAACACCTCGACGTCCAGGCCGTTGCGCCGGAGGAACAACGCCGCGGCGATGCCGGCCGGGCCGGCGCCGATGACGGCGACGCGCGCCACCGGGCGCAACGGGGCCGGGATGATCGCGCGCATGTAGGCCTGCTGGGCGGCGTCCGCGGCGGCGAGCTTCACGCCGCGGATGTCGATCGCGGTGTCGTAGTCCACGCGCGTGCAGTGATCCCGGCACGGCTCCGAGCACAGCACCCCGGTGATGGTGGGTGCCGTGTTGTCCCGGGCGATGAGCTCGAAGGCCTCGGCGTACCGCTGCTGCGCCACGAGGGTGAGGTATTCCGGGATCTGCTGCTCGATGGGGCAGCCGCCGTGCTCGCAGGGGGCCTTGAAGCAGTCGGTGAGCGGCAGTGGGGACGGGGTCTTCCGGGAGCCCACCTTCTCGCGGTGGCGCTTGTGCACCCGCTCGTCGGCCAGCACGCGGGCCACGAGGGCGTCCAGGGCGGCGACGTCGATCCCGTCGGCGTCACGCATGGCGGTGGTGGCGAGGCCGGCGAGCTGGGTCAGGCGGGCGTAGCCGCCGGGCTTCAGCAGGGTGGTCGCGACCGTGACCGGCTGGATCCCGGTGGCCAGGATGTCTGCGATGTTGGTGGCGTCCGCGCCCCCTGAGTACGAGATCGGGAGGCGGCCGTCGAAGGCGTGGGACAGCTTCGCGGCGAGCGCGAGGGTCAGCGGGGCGAGCGCCCGGCCGGACATGTACATCTCCTCGGCGGGCAGTTCGCCGCGGGTGACGTCGTTCGGCAGCGTGTTGGAGAGCTTGATGCCGAACGTGAGGCCGGCCGCCGCGGCACGGTCGGCGAGCCGGCGGAACATGGGGACGGCGTCGTCGAACTGGAGGTCGCCACGGAAGTGGTGGTCGTCGAAGGTGATGTGGTAGTAGCCGAGGTTGTCGAGGATGGTGCGGGCGGCGTCGTACCCCAGCATCGTGGGGTTGGCCTTGACGAAGGTGTGGAGGCCCTTGTCGAGAAGGTGGGTGGCGATGCGCTCGATCTCGCCGGCGGGACAACCGTGGAGGGTGGAGAGGGTGACCGAGTCGGTGACGTGCGGGGTGAGCCGGGCGAGGTCGTC
>DBPQ01000003.1:4178-11048 GCA_002304945.1 Actinomycetales bacterium UBA1416
CCCTCGAGGAAGCCGTCGATGAGGGGGGAGCTGATGCCCTCCAGGTCGTAGCCGACGGACGCGTTGTACGCGACGTCGTCGCCGTCGCCGATTCCCAGCTCGACGGCGAGCACGCGGATTGCGACGTGGGCGCGGACGTACTCGTCGAGGGCCTGACCGACGGTGAGTTCGGTGGACCACTCGCAGTTGAAGCCCTCGTCCAGGGCGTTGATGCACGGCTTGGCGACGGCGGCGCGGATCGACTCCCCGTCCATCACCTGCACGGTCTTCAGCTCGACGAACCGGGCACCGGCCAGGTAGGACGTGACGATGTTCGCGGCGAGCTGGGTGTGGGGGCCGGCGGCCGGGCCGATTGGCGTGGCGAGCGCGTGGCCCATGGGATCGTGGATGGTCCGGCCCGCGGCCGGGTGGAACACGTGCTCGGGACCGAGCCCGAACACCGACCCGTGCGCGCGGTACTCGGCCAGCGCCCATGTCATGAGCGCGCCGAACGGGAGTGGACGCATCAGGTCGCCCACGTTTCACACCTCCACGTCGCTGTGGCGTTCCATACCTTCGATCGTGCCCCTTCCGGAGGGCGGTGTCGAGGGACTTGGGGACCGAGTCGCTACCCTGCGGCCACCCGGGCGTTGAACTCGGTGATCATCTCGTCCCACAGCGACGGGTAGCTGCGGAGCTCGCGCCAGAACTCCTGGCCGCGGCGCCGCTCGAAGAGCTCGAACGGGGTGCCCTGCTGCTCCACCCACGTGTAGTAGCCGAGGTTGAAGATCCGGTTCCTGTCCCGCTGTGTCATCTCGAGGGTGTGGTCGGTGGGGACGTCCGCGAGGTGCTCACCCCACACCTCGGCGGCGTGGATCCGGGTGAACTCGCCCCCGAAGTCCCGCTGCAGGATCTTGGCGCGCTCGGAGGGGTACAACTCGCTGCCGTCGGTGGCCACGGTGACGATGACGTCGTCCTCGCCGAGGCCCAGCACCTTCGCTGCGGAGATCGCGGCGAGCACGTTGCAGATGGAGGAGAAGCCGAACGCCGGCAGGGCGGCGAGGATGTGCTCGGGCACGCCCCTGGAGGCGAGGTGGGCGAGCCCCTCCGGCTCGTTGAACATGACCTCGAGGTGGTCGGTGGCGCGGTCGCTGATTGCCGCGACGAGGTCGTGGTTCATGATGTTGTGGATCAGCGGCACGTGCTTGTCCCCGATGCCCTGGATGTTGTGCTCCCCGAAGCCGTTCTCCAGCAGGGTGGGGCACTCCAGGGCCTCCGCAGCCAGCACCTTCGTGCCGTGGCGTTCCTTCAGGTACTCGCCGGCGGCGATGGTGCCGGCGGACCCGGTGGCGCTGGTCATGAGGGCGATGCGCGTGTCCTCCCGGCCGGTTGCCGCCTGCCACGCCTCGAAGGCGTGCTCGAGGGCGGGACCGGTGGCCTGGTAGTGGACGAGGTGGTTCCCGAACTCGGCGAACTGGTTGAAGATGAAGTTCCCCGGGTCCTTGGCGAGGCGGTTGCACTCGTCGTAGATCTCCTTGACGTTGGACTCCGTGCCCACCGTCCGGATCACGTCCTGCGCCGGGTCCTCGCACCACCGGTCCAGCCAGTCGAAACGCTCCTGGCTCATGCCCGTGGGCAGGATCGCCACGCCCCGGCAGGCCATCAGGCGGCTGACCGCCACGCCCCCACGGGCGTAGTTCCCGGTGGACGGCCAGATGGCGCGGTGCCGGGTGGGGTCGAACTGGCCGGAGACGAGCCGCGGGGCGAGGCACCCGAACGCGGCGAGCAGCTTGTGGGACGTGATCATGGGGAAGCGGTTGCCGAGGAGCACGAGGATGGGCGAGTTTACGCCGGTGAGCTCCCGGGTGAGCACCACGTGCTCCGGCACGTCCACCCGGTTTCCGGCGAGATCGTTGTACCAGTGCACGCGCCACAGGTTGCGGGGATCCGGCCCCTGGGGGTCCGCATCGCCCATCCGCCCCACGGGGACCGCGTGCGGGCGGGCCACCTGCTCGAACGTGGGCAGCACGATGCCGCGCTCCCGGCACCGCACCACGCTCTTCGCGAGCACCTCGGCGTCCACCACCCCGTCCGCAAGCCCGAACTGGTTCCGCAGGGCGTCATGGAGATCGTTCTCGTGGGCGGACATGCCGCCATTATGCTCGGGGGCGAGCGGAGAGGGGTGGGGGATGGACGTCGTCGGCATCGTCCTCGCTGCGGGTGCCGGCCGCCGCATGGGTGGGCCGAAGGCGCTGGTCGGAGGGTGGGCCGATCCCCGGACGCCGCTCGCGGAGGTCGCCGCCCGGCTGCACGAGGGCGGCTGCCCGCGCGTTCTCGCGGTGATCGGGGCGGAGGCGGATGCCGTGCGGGTGGCGGTGGGGGATCCGCCCGCCTGGCTGCGGCTGGTCGAGGCCCCGGACTGGTCTGAGGGCCTGGGTGCCTCCCTCCGCGCAGGCCTGCGCGCCGCCGGTGACGCGCCGGTTGCCCTCGTCAGCCTCGTGGACCTCCCGGACGTGCGTGCCGACGTCGTCGCCCGCCTCCTCACGACGGTGCCGCTGGGGCAGCGCACCCTTGCGCGCGCGGCGTACGGCGGCGTGGCCGGGCATCCCGCGCTTATCGGACGGGCCTGGTGGCCGCGGGTGTCGGAGGTGGCCCTGGGCGAATCCGGTGCCCGGGACCTGTTCGCCGAGGAGGAGCATCTGCTCGTGGAATGCGGTGACCTCGCCACGGGCCGGGATCGTGACTCTGACCTGCCGGAACGCGCGTAGCGGCACACGTTCGGTCACGAGAGCGTACGCATGACGATTGGGTGCCCGCCGTGGTGGAGGTTCCGTCTGGGCGGATCCACAAGAGCGCCCGCAGAACGATCGAGCGTACGCAGAACGTTTCTGCGGATGGTATGCCACCCGCAGGAACGTTCTGCGGGGGCTCTTGTGGGAGGCGGGCGATGCTGCGGGGGCTCTTGTGGGAGGCGGGCGACGCTGCAGGGCTCCTGTGCGGGGAGTGTGAGTGGCGCGGGTCCTGCGGGGGCGCTGGTGACGCGGGCGATATCGCCGCCCGATCAACCCGAGATGATCCGGCGGAAGTTCTCCGGATCGGTGGGGCCTTCGGTGAGGAAGACGAGCACGACGTCGTCCGGGCCAAGCCCCAGCCCCACACGCTCCGCGAGCAGCCCCGCCAATCCTGCGGCGCCGCTCTCCCCGGCGTCGATGCCGTCGGCGTGGAGGAGCCGCACCGCCTCCTCCGCCCAGGCGTCGTCCACCGTCACGAACACGTCGTAGCCGTGCAGGTTGGAGCCGAACGCGATCTCCGACGGCGTCCCGCAGTTGAGCCCCGCCATGCACGTCCGCCCCTCGGTCGGCACCGTCACGGGCCGGCCGGCCAGCGCGCTCTCGGCCATGCAGGCCGCCTCCGTGGGCTCCACCCCGACCAGCAGGCGCGCCGGCCGCCGCGCGAAGGCCCGCGCGATCGCGGCGCTCAGTGCCCCGACCCCGATCTGTCCGGCCACCGCGGTGGGCTCGGGGATCTCCCCGGCCTCGATCGCCTCCACCACCTCGGCCAGCATGGTGGCGTAGCCGTCGATCACCCAGCCCGGGACGTCGTGGTATCCCTCCCAGGACGTGTCGTCGATGACGACGTGCCGCTCGTCCGCCAGTTCGGCGCTCGCGGCGATGGTGTCGTCGTAGGTGCCGTCCACCACGCGGACCTCTGCACCCTCGGACGCGATGCCCTCGATGCGTCCGGCCACCGTCCCCACCGGCACGAGCACGATCGCGGGCAGCCCCAGGATGCGGGCCATCCGGGCGACGGCGCGCCCATGGTTGCCGTCGGTGGCGGCGACGAGCACGAGGTCCCGGCCGGACGCCTCCAGCGCGTCGTGCAGCTCGGCGAGTGACGGCTCCGACCCGGGCTCGCGACCCAGCACGGCCAGGATCCCGCGGTAGCACGCCCACGACGCCCCGAGGATCTTGAAGGACGGCATGTCCATGCGCGCCGACTCGTCCTTCACCAGCACCCGGCCGACGCCGAGCCGGGCGGCCGCCGTCGGGGCGGAGCGGACGGGCGTGGCGGCGAAGCCGGGGAGGGTGACGTGGAACGCCGGGTCCGCGGCACTGCCGGCGACGACGGCGGCGCGGGAGACGTGCGGGTTTCTCACCAGGCGGGAGGTGACCATGCCCCATCGTAGGCACCGGACCGGGCACCGGCGTGGGTGGCGCGACCTACACTGAAGGACACACCCAACGACGGGAGCGGGATGGACTTCGACGACGCACTGGACCGCTTGGCCGCCCTCGACGCCAGCGGCCTCCACGGGGAGGACTTCCTCCTCAGCTGGGAGAGGACCGAGGAGGAACTGCGCGCCGTCCTCGCGGTCGCGGACGCGCTGCGCTCCCTCCGGGAGGACAACCGGAGCACGCGGATCTTCGATTCCGGCCTCGCCGTCTCGCTCTTCCGCGACAACTCCACCCGCACTCGCTTCTCCTTCGCCTCCGCGTGCAATCTCCTGGGCCTGGCGGTGCAGGACTTCGACGAGGGTTCCTCGCAGGTGGCGCACGGTGAGACCGTGCGAGAGACCGCCACGATGATCTCGTTCATGGCGGACGTGATCGGCATCCGGGACGACATGTACCTCGGTGCCAGCCACGCCTTCATGGCCGAGTTCTCCCAGTACCTCCGCGAATCCCACGCGGCGGGACTTCTCGAGCAGCGTCCCACCCTCGTCTCGCTCCAGAGCGACGTGGACCACCCCACCCAGGCCATGGCGGACCTTCTCCACCTCACGCACGAGCTCGGTGGACTCGAGAACCTGCGCGGCAGGAAGCTCGCCATGACGTGGGCGTACTCGCCGTCCTACGGCAAGCCCCTGTCCGTCCCGCAGGGGATGGTCGCCCTGATGACCCGGTTCGGGATGGACGTGGTGCTCGCCCACCCGCCCGGCTATGACCTGCTGGCGGCGCCCCGCGACGTGGCTGCCAACGCCGCCCAGGCCTCGGGCGGGTCCTTCACGGTCACCGACTCGATGGCGGACGCCTTCGACGGCGCGGACGTCGTGTGCGCGAAGAGCTGGGCCCCGTACGCGGCGATGGAGGAGCGGACGGTGCTCCACGAGACGGGGGACCGGGAGGGCCTCCGTGACCTGGAGCGGCGCCTCCTCGCCCAGAACGCCCAGCACCGGGACTGGACCACCACCACCGACCTGATGGCCACCACCGCCGACGCCCTCTACCTCCACCCGCTCCCCGCGGACATCACCGGGGTCTCCTGCGCCGAGGGGGAGGTGGAGGCGGAGGTGTTCGACCGTCACCGGGACGCCCTCTACCGCCAGGCCGGCAACAAGCCGTACGCCATTGCGGCCATGGTGTTCCTCCAGAAGGTCGCGGACCCGGCCACCCGGCTCCGGGAACTCAGGGACGGCGCCCACCCGCGCTGGCAGAAATGACACCTCCACGAGAAGGGATCTCCATGACGATCGACCACGCCCGCGTCCGCGAGGCAGCCGAGGGGTACCGGGCGGACATGACCGCCTTTCTCCGGGCCCTCATCCGGAACAGGGGCACCAGTTGCCAGGAGGAGGCCAAGGCCCGGCTGATCGTCGCGGAGATGGAGAAGCTCGGGTACACCTCCACCCGCATCGACGGGCTCGGCAGCGCGATCGGCACCATGGGGACGGGGGAGACCCTCATCGCTTTCGACGGCCACATCGACACCGTCGGCGTCGGCAATCCCGAGAACTGGGACTTCGACCCGTTCGAGGGCTTCGAGGACGAGGAACTGATCGGCGGCCGGGGGTCGTCGGACCAGCTGGGTGGCGTCGTCGCCGCGGTGTACGGCGGGCGGATCGCGAAGGACCTCGGCCTGCTCTCGGACGCCTACACCTACATGGTCACGGGAACCGTGCAGGAGGAGGACTGCGACGGCCTGTGCTGGCTGCACCTCATCGAGGAGGACGGCGTGCGCCCCGCGTTCGTGGTGTCCACCGAGGCGACCGACGACGGCATCTACCGCGGCCACCGCGGCCGGATGGAGATCCGGGTGGACGTCGCAGGGGTCTCCTGCCACGGCTCCGCCCCCGAGCGGGGCGACAACGCGATCTACAAGATGGCGGAGATCCTCCTCGACATCCGCGACCTCAACGAGCGCCTCCCGCACGACGACTTCCTCGGCAAGGGCACCATCACCACGTCGGAGATCTTCTTCACCTCCCCGTCCCGGTGCGCGGTCGCGGACAGCTGCTCCGTCTCCCTCGACCGCCGCCTCACCCACGGCGAGACGTGGGAGGGCGCGCTCCGCCAGATCGAGGAACTGCCCGCCGTCAAGCGCCACGGCGCAACCGTCTCCCTGTACGAGTACCGTGCGACCGCGTGGACCGGCAAGGAGTACGGCCAGCAGTGCTACTTCCCCACGTGGGTGATCCCCGAGGACTCACCCGAGGTGCAGGCGGCCGCCGCCGCCCACCGCGCCCTGTTCGGCGAGCCCCGCATCGACAAGTGGACGTTCTCCACCAACGGGGTCGCCATCGCCGGCCGGCACGGCATCCCGGTGATCGGGGTCGGCCCGGGGCGGGAGGCGCAGGCCCACGCCCCGAACGAGGTGACGTGGAAGGACGACCTCGTCAAGTGCGCCGCGATCTACAGCGTGCTGCCCTCGATCTACTGCGAGACCGCGCGCTGACACCCACCCCGTACGGGGGATGCCCGCCCCGGTGCCGGCTCGCTCTACTGGACCCGACGAGAGGACGGACATGGAACGATCGCGCGCGTCCCGTGCACGGGCGCTGGCCGGCATAGGCCTGGCCGCAGCGCTGTTGACCGGGTGCGGGGGCGACGTCGGCGACTCGATCGTCTCCCGGCTCCCGACGGCGTTGCCCACCCTCCCGTCCCTCCCCACGTC
>DBPQ01000070.1 GCA_002304945.1 Actinomycetales bacterium UBA1416
AGAGCGGATTCGCACAGGGAGAGCGCGCTCGCACTCTCCGCACGCGCATTCGCTCTCCCTCCCAAGAGGAGGGGAGAGTGGATCCGCGTGGGGAGGGCCGATGCGTGTCGGGAGAAGGGGTCCGAACTGGGAGATGCCTTGTCCGATCCAGAGGTCCTGGAACAGAGGCCCAGGAATCACGCATCTTCACAAGGGCTTCATGAACGCATCGGCAGAGGCATCACACACGCGGCGAACACTGGCATCATCCGGGACCTTCCCGGGCAGCAACAGGAGGACACCATGCGCACCACACTGAAGAGGGCGTTCGTGGCGGGTGCGGTGGCCGTCGCGATCGGCGTTCCGGTCGGGGCGTACGCCGCCACCGGCCCGATGGACGTGGACGAGCCCGAGACCACCGAGAGTGAGACGTGGACGCCGCCGCGCCAGCAGAACCAGGACTGTGACGCGCCGCCGGACGTCAACGCCATCCTCGAGGATGCCGGGATCAAGGACCTCGAGGCCGAGCATCAGCAGGAGATGACCCAGCTCCGCGAGGACTGGCGGGCCAACCCGGACCCGGACGGCCGCGAGGAGTTCCGCGCCGAGATGACCGCGCTGCGTGAGGAGCACCGCGAGGCGGTCCTCGATGCCGTGAAGGCCATCGACGATGAAGCGGCCGATTGGCTCGCCGACCACTGGGCCGAGATGACCGGCCCCGGCTTCGGCCAGGGCGGCAACGGCCAGGGCAACGCCTACGGCAAGGCCAACGGCCCGCGCAACGGCGACGGCAACCGGGCCGGCGGCTTCCGCAACGGAGACGGAGTCGGCGTGCAGGAGCAGCTCCGCGACCCCGCGACCGACTGACTGGCTGATTGACCGATTGACCGTCACGAACAGTTGACCGTCACGAACTGACAGAAGCTCGAGGATCCTCTCCCTCGAAACCGGCCGGGCCAGGCACACTGGCCCGGCCGGTCCCGTGTCGCGAGCTCACGCCAACGGCACCACCAGCACGGGAACGGTGGTGAACTCCAGAACGCGCAGGGTGTGGCTGCCGATCGTGGGGATGGCGTGGCCCGGCCGGTCCACCCGCGCCATCACGATCATGTCCGCGCCGCACTCGCGCGCCTCGGCGAGGATCTCGGCCGCCACCCGGCCCCGCCGTCGCACGCCCGTGACCACCACCCCGGCCGCCTCGCCCATCGCCGTCACGTGCCGCAGCACGACGGCGACGTCCGCCTCCCGCCGCGGCGCGCGGGCGTCGTAGTCCTTCAGTCGCTTGTCCGGTCCGCCCTCCGGCAGGACTGAGACCGCGCGCACCCGTGCGCCCAGCCGCGCGGCATGTTCGATGGCGGCCTCGGCGGCGGTGAAGGCGGCGGGCGAATCGCTGACCGCCACCAGGATGGTCGTGCTCATGAGCTCATCTCCTCGGGAACTGCGACCAGGTGCCCGGATCCGCGGCTCTCACGTCCACGCCCCTGTCCTCGCCCGCGTTCGTCCTTCTCCGCAGCCCAGTGGACGCGGAGGGTCTCCTCCATCTCCTGTTCCTCCAGCCGCCGGCGGATCTCGTCCAGCTCGGCCTCGAGCCGGGGTATCCACCGGTTCTCGACCGCGCGTTGCCGGGAACGGGTCGCGGCGAGTTCCGCCCCGAGCAGGGCGATCGCACGGTCCGCCGCGGCGAGCCGCACCGCCACCTCCAATGCCTCCCGGTGGGCGCGCACCGCGAACGCGAGTGCCGAGCTGCCCCCCGGGGCAGGACCCTCCGGGACTGCGCACACCGCCTCCGCCGGGTAGGTCACCCCCATGGCCACGCCCCACCGCACCTCGAACGTCGCCGGGGCCCCGGGCGCTGCCGTCTCCACCGCCGTCGCCCCGTCCAGCGCAGCCGCGCGGCGGAGCCACCGCGCGGCCTCCCGCGCCGCCGCGTCCCACTCCTCCCGGACGCCCTCCGCGTACAACCGGAGCCGATCGAACTCGTCGGCCATGATGCGTTGCTTGCGGTCGAGGAGGGCGGCGCCGTGTCGTGCGGTGCGCAGCCGGCGCTCCACGCGCACCTTCCCGGCCCTGCCCGTGGCGTTCATCTCGCGGACCCGTTCACCGGGGTTCGGGCAGCGCCGTCCTCGCCCTCCGGCAGGTACCGCTCCAGCATCTCCACCGACACCATCGTCAGCTCCTGCCGCGGCAGCTCGGCCAGCGCCCGCCACGCCCGCCCCAGGGTGTCCTCGAGCGTGCGCACCTCGTCCCGGCCCTGGTCGAGCAACTCGCGCTCGAGCACGTCCCGGTACTCCAGGTAGGCGTGGTCAGTCTCGGACAGCGCGTCCACCCCCACGAGTTCCGCCAGCTCGGCGGCCTGCCGGGCCCGGGCGAGGGCGGCGAGCACCTGGGCGGCCACGTCCAGGTGGTCCTCCCTCGTCCGGCCCTCCCCTGCCCCCGACCGCATCAACCGGGACAGCGACGACAGCCCGTCCACCGGCGGGTAGATCCCCCGGGCGGCCACCTCGGGCGAGAGCACCACCTGGCCCTCGGTGATGTACCCGGTCAGGTCCGGCACCGGGTGGGTGATGTCCCCCGCGGGCATGGTGAGCACGGGGATCACGGTCACGGACCCCGGCCGGCCCTTCACCCGCCCACACCGTTCGTACAACGAGGCGAGGTCGCTGTACAGGTACCCGGGGTAGCCGCGCCGGGCAGGGATCTCCCGCCGGGCGGCGGAGACCTCCCGCAGGGCCTCCGCGTAGCTGGTCATGTCGGACATGACCACGAGCACGTCGTCGCCGTGCGTGAACGCCAGGTGCTCCGCCACCGTCAGGGCGATCCGCGGGGTGAGGATCCGCTCGATCACGGGATCGTCCGCCGCGTTCAGCAGCAGCACCAGCTCCCCGGCGGCGGACCGTTCCTCCAACCGGTCCCGCACGTAGGCGATGTCCGCGTGGGTGAGGCCCATGGCGGCGAACACCACCCGGAACGACTCCCCCGCGGACGTGGCATGCGCCGCGATCTGCGTGGCCAGGCTCAGGTGCGGCAGCCCCGCCACCGAGAAGATCGGCAGCTTCTGGCCCTGCACGAGCGTGGTGAGCGCGTCGATCACGGAGACCCCGGTGAGGACCGGCTCCTGGGGCGGCTCGCGCAGCACCGGGTTGAGCGGCCACCCGCTCACCGGCAACTCCTCGGGCCCGGTGATCGGCGGCCCGCCGTCGAGGGGCTCGCCGCGCCCGTTGCAGACGCGCCCCAGCCATCCGGTGCCCACCGGGATGTGCAGCGGCCTCCCGGCGAAGGCCACCCGCGTCCCGCCCGGCGCCATCCCGGCCGTGCCCTCCAGCACCTGCAGGGTCACGAGGTCGTGGTCCACCTCCAGCACGAGCCCGTGCCGCTCGCCGCTCGCCACCTCCCCGTCCCGGACCTCGACCACCGCGAACTCGTCCCAACCCACGCCGTCGGCGTCGCCCACCACGAGCAGGGGTCCGCGCAGTTCCCGCACGTCGCCGTGCGTCAGCCGTCCGACGACGCCGGAGCGCCCGTCGGCGGGCCGGGCGGACAGGGGCGAGGGGTCGGCAGTCATGCGAGGCCCTCCAGCTCCCCGAGCACGGCGATGCGGCGCTCGGTCACCGCGGCGGCGTCGTCGGGCCCGACGTCCTCGCGGGCGCGCAGCACCGGCCCGAAGTCGTGCCGCTCGATCACGCTCGCGGGCACGCCGCGCTCCACGAGCACCTGGCAGGTGTCCACGACGTCGAGCACCAGGTCCAGCAATGCCGCGCCCTTCGCGGCGGAGCAGAAGGCATCGTTCCGGCTCAGGGCGTTCTGAAGGAGCACGCCGTCGCGGAGCAGCCGGCCGCCGAGCAGCACCATGCGCTCGTGGCCGGGCAGGGAACTGGTCCCGATGATCTCGGCGAGATCCGCGAGCCGGTCCGCCTCGGCCAGCAGTGAGGCAGCCCGCGCCCGCCGCCGCGCCCAGCCGGGGTCCCCGTTCGCGGAGTGCCACAGTCCGAGCGGCTCCGCGTCCCGCGCGAAGGAGCCGGTCCAGCTCACCGCCGGGTAGTGGCGGGCGTACGCCAGTTCCCGGTCCAGCAGCCACAGCGAGCGCACGAAGCGCTGGGTGTCCGTGGTGACGGGCTCGGTCATGTCCCCACCCGGGGGTGAGACGGCCCCGATCACGGTCACCGATGCCGTGCGCCCGCCCAGCGTGGTCACCCGGCCCGCCCGCTCGTAGAACGCGGCGAGGGCGGAGGCGAGGCTCGCCGGGTAGCCCTCCTCGGCGGGAAGGTCCCCGTTGCGGTTGGAGAACTCGCGCAGCGCCTCCGCCCAGCGGGAGGTGGAGTCCGCGATCACCACGGAGTCGTGCCCCATGTCCCGGTAGTACTCCGCCACGCAGATGCCGGTGTAGATGCTGGCCTCCCGCGCCATCATCGGCATGTTCGAGGTGTTGGCGATGATGACGGTGCGGTCGATCAGCCTTCCCCCGGTGCGCTCGTCCACCAGGGTGGCGAGTCCGTCCAGCACGTCGGCCATCTCGTTGCCGCGCTCGCCGCAGCCCACGTACACGATCACGTCCGCGTCGCTCCACTTGGCGATCTGTTGCAGCAGCATGGTCTTGCCGGTACCGAACCCCCCGGGCACCGCGGCGGCTGCCCCGCTCGCGAGGGGGTACAGCAGGTCCAGGACCCGCTGGCCCGTGTGGATCGGGGCCACGCCCGGCGGCCGGTCGCGGATCGGCCGGGGCGTGCGCACCGGCCAGCGCTCCGCGAGCCGCACCTCAGAATCCCCCACCCGGGCGACGACGTCGGACGCCCGCACCGGCGCCTCACCCGCCAGCCAGGTGACCTCCCCCGCCACCCCGGCGAGGACGCGGTGCTCCACCGAGCCGGAGTCCGGCACGGTGCCGAGCACGTCCCCCCTCTCCACCCGGTCGCCGATCCCCACTGCGGGGACGAACCGCCACGCAGCCTCCTCCCGCGCCGCATCCGCCGCCGCCCGCTCGGGACCCAGCCACAGCGGTGCGTCGGAGAGCGGGCGCAGCAGCCCGTCGAAGGCGTGGCCGAGCAGACCCGGTCCCAGCACCCCCACCAGCTGGTCCCCCGTCGCCTCCGCCACGTCCCCGGCCCGGATCCCGCCGGTGTACTCATACGCCTGCAGGGTGGCCCGCGTGCCCTCCAGTGCCACGATCTCCGCGCTCACCCGGTCCGGGCCGAGCGCCACGAGCTCCAGCATCGCGACGCCGCCCAGCCCCTCGACCTCCACGAGGGGTCCGTTAACCCGGACCACCCGTCCGGCCGGCGCGCTCACGTCTCCCCCCACAACCCGGCCACCTGGTCCGCCGCGGCCTCGAGCGCGGCATCCGCGAGCGTGGGCAGGCTCAGGTCCAGCCGGCGAGAGCCCGCCTCCGCCACCAACCCGCCCTCAGGGGCCTCGGTCAGGACCGCGTCCGGGCCAAGCGCCGCGCGCGCCCGCTCCCGCAGCCGCTCCAGGAGGTCCGGGTACCGCGGGTCCTCCACCAGCGCGCTCGCCCGCTCACGAACCGCGCGGCGCACCTCGAGCCGCAACTCGTTTCGGGCGGCCAGCACCGTCTCGTGCGCCTGGCGCCGCACCCGGGCGGAGCGCAGCGCCACCTCGGACCGCGCCGCCTCCTCGCCCGCGGCCACCGCGGCGCCCCGGATGCCCGCGGCCTCCTCCTCGGCCTCCGCCACGATCGCCTCGGCCTTCTCGCGCGCCTCCGCCATGATTCCCGACGCCGCCGCGCGGGCGTCGGCGAGGAGCCGCTCCTCGAGGGGGGCGAGGGCGGCGTCGGCGTCGGTGGTGGTCATTCGGGCAGCACCGCCGTCATGGGGGCGTGGGGGTCGGCGAGGGCGGGGCCAAGGGCGGCGGCGGCGCGAGGGGTCAGCAGGACCGCCCCCGCCCGCCCGGTGAGGGACGCCCAGGCACGGCGGACGTCGTCGTCGGTCTCGGCGGCATGGACGGCGGCGCCGGCGAGGCCGAAGCCGTCCAGCAGCGCCTTCTCCCCGAGGGCGGCGACGATGTCCGCCACGGTCAGGCCCGCCCGATGAGGATGATCGCGATGATGAGGCCGTAGATGGCGATGCCCTCGGCGAGGCCCACCACCACCATCGCGCGGCCGAAGATCTCCGGCCGCTCGCTCATCGCGGCCAGGGCGGCGGAGCCGGTGTAGGCCACCGCGAAGGCGGCGCCGATGGAGGACCCGGCCACGGCGATGGCCGCGGCGATCAGGGCGGAGCCCCCGATGCCGGCGGCCTCGGTGGTCTGGGTGGCGACGCTCGCGGCCGACGCGGGGCCCCCGGGCAGCGCCGTCGCCAGGACCACGAGGGCGCCGAGGAGGACGGCGACGTTCACCCCGGCGAGGACGGCGATGCCGCCCTTGCGGCGCCGTCGGAGGAGGACCATCGCCCCGGCGGTGGCGAGGAGGAGCGCGGGGACGGCGGCGAGCCAGATGGTCACGGGTGACCCCTTTCGTGGGAGGTGCCGGCGAGGCTCTCGGTTGCGGCGTCCGCCGGGAGTTTGGGTGCCCAGGGGCGGAACGGACGCCCCTCGGAGGTGAAGATGCGGGAGAAGAGCTCGTAGTACTCGAGCCGGAGGGCCTGGATCCCGGCGACGAGGGCCTCGAGGGCGAAGGTGAGGAGGTTCCCCACGAGGAAGAGGAGGACCGCGGCGATCGCGCGCCAGCCGGGGGCCCACAGGGCGGTGGTGCCGTCCCACACCACCATCAGCAGCGCGGCGTGGGTGAGGCCGAACGCCGCGAGGCGCATGAAGGAGACCACGTTGGAGCCGAGCCGGATCACGGTGTCCACCACCTCGATGACGGCCTGGGCCACGCCCGCGCCGCCACCGCCGGCGTCGATGTAGAACCCCACGAAGACGAGCCCGAGCGCCACCGCGGCGAGCACCACCGCCGCCAGGGTGAGCGGCCCGATGTCCGCCACGATCCCCCAGACCAGCAGGCCCACCGCGAGGAACAGTGCCGAGCCGGCCACGCCGCTGCTCGCGTAGAGCGCGTACCCCCACCCACCCTCGCGGACCCGGTTGATCGTGCCGATCACGTAGGCGCCCGCCAGCAGCACGGCGCCGATCACCAGCGCGGCGATGAGGAGGGGGATCGGGTCCTCCAGCGGGTCCAGCCAGAGGACCGGGACGAGCCCGGTGGGGCCGAACGCCTCGCCGTACAGCAGGCCGAAGAACATCGCCAGCGCGCCGGCGCCCACCACGAACGCCCAGGTGCGACGGAGCGGTGCGAGCCGGGCGATGCGGCCGGACCGGAGCAGCAGCCCGGCGATGACGAGGAGGGCGCCGTGGCCGACGTCGCCGAACATCATCCCGAACATCACCACGTACGCGATTCCCGCGAGCCGCGAGGGGTCGACGTCCGCGTACGGGACGGTGCCGTAGGTCTGCACGAGGCTGCGGGACAGGCGCGGGGTGCGCGTGGGGGCGAGGAGCGTGGGCGGCTGCACGCCGCGCGGCCGCTTCAGCGGGACGACGGCGGCGCCGAGGTCCCCCAGCCTCGTGGTGAGGGCGGGTAGCTCCCGTGCCGGCGCCCAGCCCACCCAGCCCACGACCGGGCCCGAGGTGACCGCGGCGTGGGCGGTGCGCTCCAGCTCCTCGGCGCCGTCGCCGGGGGTGTGCGGCAGGTCCAGCTCGACCGTGCCCGCCTCGGCCAGCGCAACCAGGACGGCGTCGCGGGAGGCGGCGGGGGCGACGATGCCGACCCGCCTCATCTGGACGGGGCTGAGGGTCTCACGCCACGGCATCGAGCACCTCGCTTCCCCCCGCACCCGTGGCGGCCGCGGCGAGCGCGGCGCGGACACGCCAGGCGTCGACGGCGAGGACGGTGGCGCCGCCGAGGACGACGTCCGGGCCGGGCAGGGCGCCCCGGAGGAGGCGGAACGCGTCCGCCTCGACGGTGGCGTGTTGGCGGGCCTCGGCACGCCAGAGGTCCGAAGCATCGTCGATGCCGGCCAGGGCCGCGGCCGCCGGGCGCGGGAGGGCGGCCCGCAGTTCGGCGAGTGACGCGGCGCCGGCCCAGCGGTCGCCGAGGAGCGGGCGGGCGAGCTGCCGCAGCCGCGGGGACGGCGTGGCCGCGTCCACCAGGAGGAGGCGCGCGGCGAGGAGGCCGGCCTCCGCCTTCGCCCACGGGCGGGCCGTGACGGACTCGCCCGCGAGGCGGCCCAGCCGGGAGAGGGTCAGGAGGTCGCGAAGGGCGGACTGGTCGTCGATCGCTCCCCACCGGGAAGCGCGGAGGACCTCGGCGAGGTCGTCCATCGCCCGGGCCTCCCGTGCGCGGGGCCACGCCGTGGCCAGCGCGCCGAGGTCGAGGTCCGCGGTGGGGCTGCCCGTGCCCTCGCGCAGCCGCTCGGCCAGTGCGAGCAGGTTCTCCGCCTCGTACTCCGCCGCCAGGGCGCGGGCGAGGGTGCTCCCGGAGGCGGGGATCCAGCCGCCCAGCACCCGCAGCTGCCAGAGCGTCGTCGCGCGCACGGCGTGCTCGGCGGGGGCGTCCTCACGCAGCGCTGCCAACCGTGGGCCGTAGAGGGTGCCGGCGAGCAGGGCGAGCCCGGCAGCGAGGGTGGGCGCGCCGGCGACCTCGCGACAGCGGGCCGTTCCGGCGCGCCGCTGCGCCATGGACCGGGCACGGACGGAGGCAGCCACCCAGTCGGCGTTCACGGTTCGCCCAGGACGTCGGAGAGGAAGTGGCCGAGGACGGCGTCGGCGAGCGCGTCGACCCGGAGGGTACCGGTCCGGCGGGTCTCGGCGGCCGCGGCGGCAGCCGCTTCGAGGGTGGCGGCGTCGCGGGCGGTGGACTCCTTTAGGACGCGGGCGGCGGCGCGGGCCTGCTCGGCGCCGACGTCGGCCCGTACCCGGGCCCTGATGGCCGCCGCGCGCTCCCGGACGTGGACCAGGTGCGCGTCCGCCTCGTGGTGGGCGGCGGCGACGATCGTCTCGCACTCCGCGACCGCCGGGGCGAGCGCGGCGAAGATGGGGGCGAGTTCCGCGGCGGATCCCAGGTCATCGGACGCCTGCGCGCCGACGGTGGCGGCGCCCGGGGCACCCAGCGGGCGGAATCTCTCGAGGAAGTTCGTTCCTGCCATCGCGTCACCCCAGCCAGCTGGAAGCCACCCTGCTGTTCATCAAGTGTAGACCGGCGGGGTGGGCCCCACATGGCTCGTCACCAGCACAATCGCGTGGGAGAGCGCTCTCTGAGATTGAGAGGCTGTCCCCGTGCGGCGCAGGGTCACCGCGCGCTCAGGCCTGAGCTCATATCCGCCCGGCAAATGGAGCCTCCCTGCACAACCTGGCCCGCAGCCGCCCCGAAAATGGAGCCTCCCTGCACAACCTNNATCGTTGGGAGGCTCCATTTGCGGCGCGGTGCTGTCGCGGCCTGCACGAACCCTCGCCATCATCACCGTGGCTGCCGGTCAGGACGCCAGAACGGTTGAGGGATTCGGCGCCGAGGCGGTCGGCACTCGGGCCCCTCCGCCCCTCAGGCTCGGCGGCGCTCGGCGGCCACCGCCTCCCGAACAGCTGGAATGACCTCGTGGGCGATGCGCTCGTGGTCGGCCACCTCGTCGCCCGCGAGGATGAACGTCGAGAACCCCTGGACGAGCGCGAGCTCCGTGAGCTGTTCAACCCACTGCTGCGGTGGGCCGGAGAGCATATCCCCACCTTCGCCGAACCTCCCCGGGACGTTGGCCAGCCGGCGGACCGCCGCAGGATCACGGCCAGCGGAGGCGGCGGCGTCGTCGATGATGGCGTTGGCCTCGACGATCGCACCGGGAGACATCCGGCCCAGCGACGGCAACCACCCGTCGGCCTTGCGGCCGGTGAGGCGAAGCATGCGCGGCTTGTAGGCGCCGAGCCAGATCTCCACCGGATGGGCGGGCGCGGGGCCGCGCTTGGCGCCGTGGAGGGAGTGGTGCTCGCCGTCCACCCGGAGGACCCCTGTGCCGGTGGTGTCCCAGAGTGCGCGGATCACGTCGATGGCCTCGCTGAGGGCCGCGACCGCCTCGCCGGGAGCCAGCCGACGGCCGCCCATCGCCTCGATCGCATCCCAGAACGCCCCTGCCCCGAGCCCGAGGTCCACCCGCCCGCCGCTGAGGAGGTCGAGGCTCGCCACGGCCTTCGCGAGCACCGCCGGCGGGCGCAGCGGCAGGTTGAGCACGTTGCCCGCGAGGCGGATGCGCTCGGTGCGCGCCGCCACCCAGCTCAGCAGCGTCCAGGTGTCGAGGAAACGGGGCTGGTATGGGTGGTCCTGGAAGGTGACGAGATCGAGCCCCACCCTCTCGGCGGACCGTGCGGCCGCAACCACGCGGGCGGGGTCCGCGGCGAACGGTGTGAGGAAGGCGCCGAAGCGCAGGTCCTGGCCATAGTCGGGCATGGTCCACCGTGCCACGTTCACGCGCACGCGGTCCA
>DBPQ01000005.1:0-2109 GCA_002304945.1 Actinomycetales bacterium UBA1416
CTCAGCGTGAACGGCATCGCGGCGGGGCTGCAGAACACGGGGTAGCGGGCCGGCGTCTCGTCGGCGCGAAGGGCGGGGGACACCCCCTGTGGGGACGTGTGTCTGCCCCGCCTCACGGGGCAGACTCACGTCCCCCCAAGGACCCCCTAGGGCTGCGACGGGGGCCCGCTCAGCCCAGCAGCACCCGCAGCGCCGCCTCGATCTCCGCCGCTGCCTTCGCCGCCGCGGCGGGCCCGCGCCGGTACGGGTCCGCGATGCCGTCGCTCTCCTGCGGTCGGTCCCGATGCCTCTGGAACGCGCCGATGAGGTCGACGACGCCCCCCTTCCGCCCGATGTCGGCCACCGCGCCACCCGCCTCCCCGGGCGTGACGCCGCCGCCCGCCCCAGCGCCGGCCTCAGCCAACGTGGGCGCCACCCTCGCCGCCTGGCCGAGCAGCCAGGTCCGCCGCACCAACGCCGGCCACTCCTCCAGCACGTACGCGCGGTGGACGGGCTCCAAGGCGAGGATCAGGTCGGCCTTGCGCGCCATCGTGGCGGTGAGGTGGTGGGCCGTGAATCCCTCCGCGGACCCGCCCCGCGCGACGAGCTCCGCCTCCATCTCCGGACACATCCCCCAGCCCTCCAGCCCGGCGATGCCGGCGGACGCGAACGTCCATCGCCGCGCTGGGTGCCCCGCCGGCAACTCCGACGCCAACCGCACCGCCAAGCGCTCCGCGAACGCCGAGCGGCAGATGTTCCCGGTGCACACGAACAGGACGGAGGGCATGCCGAGAATCCTAACTGCGCCGGACTCGCCGATCCGGATGCGAGGCATCGGGCGCAGTTCGGGGGCCGGTGCCCGCGGCCCGCGTCGTCCGGGGAGCGGCTCGACCGGCGCGCAAGAGTACTGTTCGAGCTCACGCAAACGTCTCGTTTGAGTCCACGCAATGGTATCGTTTGGGAGTGGTGTACCTCAGGCGCCTGATCGATGACGAACTCGACGCACTCATGCCCGAACTCCCAGCGATCGCCGTCGACGGGCCGAAGGGGGTGGGCAAGACCGCCACCGGGCTGCAGCGCGCGGCCACCGTGCTCCAACTCGACGATCCCGTGACCGTGGCGCTGGTCCGCGCCGATCCAGTCCGCGCCCTCGACCGCACACGGCCGGTCCTGATCGATGAGTGGCAGCGTGCACCGGAGGTGTGGGACGTGGTCCGCCGTGCCGTGGACAGTGGGGTGCCGGCGTCGAGTTTCCTCCTCACGGGCAGCGCCACCCCGGCACTGGGGGCCACCGCGCACTCTGGCGCCGGGCGGATCGTGTCGCTGCGGATGCGGCCCATGGCGTTGCCCGAGCGCGGCCTGGTGAGCCCCACGGTGAGCCTGGCAGCCCTGCTGGAGGGCGGACACCCCCGCATCGACGGCGACTGCCCGCTGACGTTGGCCGACTATGCGCACGAGATCGAGACGTCCGGGTTTCCCGGGATCAGGCACCTGTCGGCGCGGTCACGCCGAGCACAGCTCGACTCCTATCTCACCCGAGCCCTGTCGCGTGACCTGACAGATGAGCAGGGGGTGACCGTGCGCCGTCCCGACAGCCTGCGCGCGTGGATCACCACCTATGCCACCGCCACCAGCAGCACCGCCACCTGGGAGGCGATCCGAGCAGCAGCCACCCCCGGCGACGCCGATCCGCCCAGCAAGGCCACCACGATCCGCTACCGGGACTGGCTCTCCGCGTTGTGGCTGTTGGACCCCCTCCCTTCCTGGCAGCCCCTCGGCAGCGGACTGAAAGGCCTCACCAAGGGCCCCAAGCACCATCTTGCCGACCCCGCCCTGTCCGCACGCCTCATGATGGTGGGTACCTCGGCACTGCTGGACGGTGAGGGCCGGCTGCTGCCCGGAGGGCCGGCCACAGCTCTCGGGGCGCTGTTCGAGAGCCTGGCCACACTGACCGTGCGCGTTTGCGCCCAGACCGCCGAGGCCATCACGAGCCACCTGCGCACCGACCGGGGCGAGCACGAGATCGACCTCATCGTCGAGCGCCACGACGGCCGCGCCGTCGGCATCGAGGTCAAGCTCGCCGCAACGATCGACGACCGGGACGTCCGCCACCTCCACTGGCTCAAGGAC
>DBPQ01000005.1:2146-15311 GCA_002304945.1 Actinomycetales bacterium UBA1416
CCCTGACATCGACCAGTCATCGACGACGGCGGGACCACCCAACCGTTCGCGGTGGGAGCGGGCCGGGCGCGGTGCGCACGCCGCTCAACCGACTGCGGGTGTCGCTCAACCGGGCTCCGCGGAGCCACATGGCCGCGCGAGACCCGCGGCCGCCGGTGCTTGGAGACACACCTGGGACTCGGGCCGGAACCCACGACACAGACGCCCGCGGCGTCCTGCGGCTCCTGCTGAACTTCAACGCCGGGCTAGTCACAGCTGTGTCTGCGCGCACCGCGGACTCACGGAGATGCGTGCCGCCCGGGCGCGGGTCGGGGACCCGTCGGGGGAGGATGGATCGCCTGGTGATCCAAGCTCACGTGCCCCAGCGAGGTCGCCGAGGTCCGTCCGCCGCGATCACGGGAGGCCGGGCCTGGCGGAGCGTGGGACCGAGTCTCGTTCCGGGGTCAGGCAGGAACCCCTCGGCGGTCCACTCCGGCCTGGACCCGCCGCAGCCGGCGCCCAGCACCTCGTGGTACTCCCACCAGTACGGTCCGACCCTCCGGGTCTGTGGACGAACACGCGCCCCGGCTCGTCTCGGCCCACCGATCCACACCTTCCAACTATGGCTGTTGTCCCCGGGGACGTGAGATTGCCCCAGGTCGCGGGGCATTCTCACGTCCCTCAGTACTACCCTGCCCAGCGGCACCCGCACAGCGGCCGTCGAGGCCCAGCCCAGCCGTCCGCAGAACACGAAATGTACCGGTATCCCCAGTCCGAGGGGCCGCAGCTGCGTTCGGTGGCACCGCCTCGCGAGTCTTGCCGTATGGCACGACTTCTCAAGCGGCGCATGGATCTCGACGCCAACGGCGCAGGTCCGTACGCAGCGGGGACCCTCAGTCTTGAGGAGAACAACTTAAGGGTTGTAAGCTGATGGCTGCTTGGAGCATCGATGTGGGCTTGGTCAAGGCTTGGTTGGAGGGCTTGGACAATGGCGACCAGTCTGGAGGAGATGCTCGACGAGCGGCCCGTCGACCGGGCGGCGGTCGAGGCACACAAGCGGCGAATGCTGGAGGAGGTCCGGTCCTATCGTCTTCGTGAGCTGCGTGAGGCGCTCTCGTTGACGCAGGTGGAGCTCGCCGCGCGGCTCAGCGTCAGCCAGAACCGCGTGTCGCAGATCGAACTCGGGGGCATCGAACGCGCCCAGGTGGACACACTGCGCCGGTACGTCGAGGCGGTCGGCGGGCGGCTCCGCATCGAGGTGGAGTTGGGAGACGATCGGATCCAGATCGGCTGACGCGGAGACGGGCCGCCTCAGGCGGACGCTGCGCGTCTCCTGGTCGGTGCTTTGGGATCGGCTGGGAACCGACAGGGGCCCGGCGCACCGGACGCGGCTGCCGTTGCGGAGGGACAATCGAGCATGACCACCCAACCCCTCGTCCCCTGCCCGTTCACCCTCACCGTGGAGCCGATGGCCCGTTTCCTCAACTGCGAGCTCGACGATCCGGTCTACGACGGCATGGAACTCCAGTGGTGGGACGACCCCCAGCACGGCACCGGCATGCTCGCGTTCCTCTCCCGCCGCGCGGACCGGCGGGTGGACTTCTACGCGGACCCGGCGCTCACGCTGGATCGGTCGCGGTTCGCGATCGGCGCCGGGATCGGGTCCTGGCAGACGATCACCTTCGACGCCGCCCACCTCGAGATCTTCGACGACGGCGTCACGGCCGAGGTCCGCTTCACCGACCGGGAGGGCCGGCCCATCGAGGTGAGCGTCGACGACCGGGACGGCCACGGCCGCCACCGCGCGAAGCTGCTCGCACCGGTCGGGTCCGGCATCGACCATCCCCTCTCCCTGCTCCTCGTGCACCTGCACGGCTTCGACCTGGTGCGTGGCAGGCGCGGCCGGGGTCCCACCGCCGAGGTCCGCATCGCCGGCCGGGCCGCCTCGTTCGGGAGGCTGCCGGGCCGCGCGCTGCACCGCAGGGAACTCGTGAAGTACGCCGGCCCGGTGGACGTGATCACGCTCAACGAGGCCCGCG
Organism: Actinomycetales bacterium UBA1416; assembly: GCA_002304945.1. Lineage (GTDB taxonomy): Bacteria > Actinomycetota > Actinomycetes > Actinomycetales > Actinomycetaceae > UBA1383. The sequence continues at coordinate 4,165 of DBPQ01000005.1, forward strand.
ATGGCGCGCTCCCGCTGCTCGAGGTCGCCTCGGCCGCCGGTGGCGCGGGTGGCGCGAGTGACGCGCTCCCGACGGCGGCGCCCGGCTCGGTCCGCGTGGTCCGGGGCGGGGTCGGGAGCGTCGTCGCGGGGGAGGGCCCGAGCCGTGTCCGCCTCGAGTTCCGACCCGCCTTCCCGGGCGTCGCGGCGCTCGGAGACGGTGAGGCCGCGGACGGGCTCTGGCGCGTCTGTCCGGAGGATGTCCCGCCGCTCACCGGCGGGACGTGGCGGGTGGCCCGGAGCGGCGACGTCGTCGACCTCGGGCTCGAGGTGACCGAGCGGTGGCAGCCGGGCCGGCTGCCGGTCCTGATGGAGCTGGTGACGCGGGTGGTGCCGGTGTTCCGGCGGTGGCCGACCACCTACCGGTGGCGCGCCACCGTGACGCTCGGCGAGGAGCCGACGATGGTCTCGCGGTGGGAGCGTACGGGGGAGCGGGACGACTCCTACTCGCGGGCAACGGGGTCGGCGCCGCGCGGGAAGGCCTGAGGCGCGCCGACCGGGCTGAGGCGCGTGGCCCGGGCAGCCATCACTCCAGCCCGCGCACACCGCGGAGCGGCAGGATCAGGTGGAGCGGGTCGACGGGTGACTCCAGCAGGTCCGCGTTGTACACGTAGAAGGCGCGGGCGGTCTCGTCACGTGCGTGAATGATGAGGCACGCGATACCCAGGTGCTCCGAGGCTCGAACGGCTCGCGCGATCGCGTCGCGGAAGAGAGCGGCCCCCAGCCCGCGGCCCTGGGCTCGCGAGTCCACGGCGAGCCTGGCCAGCAGGACACATGGAATGGTCGTGGGCCGGCCCTTGGCGAATCCGGCCGGCGCGTCCTCCCTGCTCACAGCCGCAGCGCAGAGAGCGTAGTACCCGACGATCTGCTCGTCGAGGAGCGTCACGTAGGTCACCGCGTTGTTCGCGCGCTGGTTCTGGAGGGCGAAGCGGCGGAACCAGTCGTCGAGGTCCGGCACACCGCTGCGGAAGGTGGATCTGTCATCCGATGGCAGCAACCGTCGCGGCGCATGAAGATGGCCGGTGGTTGGCATCAGTCGTCGATCGTGAAGGGCTTCTCGAACACGGACTCCCGGGCGAACAACTTCGCGAGCCTTTCCGTCCGGACCGGCTGGTCCAGCGCGACCAGGAACTGCTCGAACTGCATGTCCGAGGCCACGAACCACTGCCGGTCCGCCAGGACGCGTTCGGCCTCGCCCACCGCGCTCCGGAGGATGAACTCGGTCAGCGTGGCGTCCTCCGCCTCCGCCGCGCGGCGCAGGAGCGACTCCTCGCGCGCGCTCGCACGCAGGTTGATCCGCTGGCTCCTCGGCGACGTCGCAGCCGTCATCTCAACTCCCCCTCAGATGTAAGTATAACGTACGTACCTTGGTCCATCTCGTCAAGGGTGTTCTCGACGACGGCGCGCGCCTCCCCGCGCGGCTCACGTGGCCCGCCGATTGGGGGCTCGGAAGGCAGTTGCTCCCCCTGATGCTCGGGCGGGGGTTCGCGGAGTTCGGCTTCGATGCGGTGACCAGCGCGCTGCCCCACAAGCGCAACGCCACCGTCCCGCTGGTCGCACGCAGGTGGCTCGCGGTTCTCCCGCCCGGTGCGCTGTCCGCAGCTTCGACGGCGAGCCTTCCGCCACGCGATCGAGCAGCCCATGCCGCACCGTCGCGGTCCGTAGTCTCCCGGGAGAGTTCGTAGCGGAATCCGCTACCAAGTCTCCCGGGAGACCCTGGACACGGGAGACTACGGACTGGGAGACCCTGGACACGGGAGACCGTGGACCGGGAGACCGTGGACCGTGGTCGCGTAACCCCAGCGGCGAGGTGCGCGACGGCGGCTCCCGCGTTGCGTCGGACCCCGCGACAAGCTCACCGGATCGTGCCAGCCCCGCCTACCAGCCGGCGGGCTTGACCGGCCGGAGCACGGCGCCGCCCGCGTCGAGGCCACTTCCGCCGCTGGCAGGAAGCTGCCAGCGATTCCACTTGCGTTTAGCCTGGTGAGCGGGATGCTCGAATCGGGCGCCGCGAGGACGCGGAGGGGGGTGAATCGCCGGCGGCATCAGCAACCGTCAGCGGCGTCCCGACTCATCCATCACCAAAGCCAGGGGGAATCATGCAACGGCACTCACGCGCCATCACACTGGCCGCAGTCGCGGCGATGGCGCTCGTGGCGGTCCCGGGCCAGGTGGCCCAGGCCGCCAGCCACACCTACACCACCGACTCCGACTTCGCGGAGGGAACCCTCAACAACGTCGTCACCAGCACGCCGGACCAGCTCCAGCTCGACGACACCACCACCGCCTTCCCATTCATCTGGGTGGCCCTCTCCGCCCGCGGCACGATCGCGAAGATCGACACGGTCACCGGCGAGGTCCTCGGCGAGTACTCCACCACCTCCGACGGCGACGAGGCCCACAACCCCTCCCGCACCACCGTCGCCAACGACGGCTCCGTCTGGGCGGGCAACCGCAGCCAGAGCTCCGTCATCCACGTCGGCAACCTCGAGGCCGGCGGCTGCGTGGACCGGGACGGCAGCGGGACGATCGAGACGTCGTCGGGCTACGGGGACGTCCTGCCGTGGCCGGGCGGCAGCTCCGGCGCCTCGGCCCCGGTCACGGACGCGGAGGACGAGTGCATCCTCCACTACGTGGACACCGCGCCCAACGGCTACGATGCCCGGCACCTCTCCGTGAACGCGGACGGCGACGTCTGGGTGGGCGCCTACGCCACCGCGGTGTGGGGTCAGCACGAGTTCCAGCTCCTGGACGGCACCACCGGCGCGATCCTGCGCACCGAGATCCTGCCCTGTGGCGGCTACGGCGGCCTCATCGACGGCAACGGTGTGCTGTGGTCCTCTACATCCGGCGATCTGCTGCGCTGGGATCCGACGCAGCCGGTATCCACCGCACAGTGCCTGCCCTTGGGCATCTACGGCCTCGCCTTCGACTCCACCAACCACGTCTGGGCCTCAACCTGGAGCGGGATCGTCTACAAGGTCGCGCCCGACGGCGCCTCCTGGCAGTCCTTCCCCCAGGGCCACCCCTATGCCCAGGGCCTCGCCGTGGACGGCAATGACCACGTCTGGATCAGCTCGTCCCTCTCCGGCGGCGCCAACTCCATCTCGCACCTCCTCAACGACGGCACGTTGATCGGCCAGGTCACGGGCGCAGGCTCCGGCAGCACCGGCGTCTCCGTGGACGCGGCCGGCAAGATCTGGACCGCGAACATCGACTCGAGCGATGCCACCCGCATCGACCCCACCGCCGGTGGCCCAGGCTCCGACGGCGTCACCCCCCTCGGTGCGTTCGACCTCACGGTCCCGCTGCCCGAGGCCTACCCGTACAACTACAGCGACATGACCGGCAGCACCCTCAGCGGCGCGCCCACCGCGGGAACGTGGACCGTGGTCCACGACTCCGGCGAGGCGGACGCCGAGTGGGGCACGGTCGACTGGACCGCGGACGTCCCGGGTGACAGCGCCCTCACCGTGAAGGTGGCCTCCAGCACCGACGGCGTCACGTTCAGCTCCGAGGAGAACGTCACCGCGGGCGCAGACCTCACCGTCCCGAACGGCCAGTACCTCCGGATCGTCGTGGCGTTCACGCGGGCAACCACGGGGGAGTCGCCGATCCTGTACGACCTCACGGTCGCCACGGCGGCCGAGGCCTGCACCGCCCTGCCGGTATTCAAGCGGCCCTTCGATCCGTCCACCGCGGACAACCTGGTGGTGAACACCATCAAGAACGGGCGGGTGGCACCGATCAAGGTTGCCCTCACGGACACCTGCACCGGCATGCCGGTGGCCCCGGATGCCGCCGTGACGATTGCTGTCACACGCGTGGCCGGTGAACCCGGCTCCACCCCGGACCCGGTGGAGGTCTACGCCGACGCCGGCCAGTCCAGCGCCGGCACCGACGCCTTCCGGCTCGCCGATGGCTTCTGGATCTACAACCTCGACACCCGCGGTCTCGGCCTGACCGTGGGCAACACCTACCGGGTGGACGTGTTCGTGGACGGTATCCTCGCCACCGCGGACACCTGGGTGGTCATCCAGCCCGTCCGGTAGGCCGACGGCGGCGCGTCCGACAGCGGCGCGTCCCCACGGCGTCCCCGACGACGGCGCGAGGCGAGCGCCGTCGTCGGGCGTCACCGAACGGGGGTCCCGGGTCCGCCCGGGGCCCCCGCGTCCATGATGCGTGGCCCGCGGGCCGCGGGCCGGGCTGCAACGCGCGGGCCGGCCTCGGGCAGACGGGCTGGGCGGGGGGTCGGGAGATGTGCCCCAGCCACGTGAGCTTGGATCGCGTGGTGATCCAAGCTCACGTCGCCAGGGGAGACCCCTCACCCCCGCCGCGCACCGAAACGCGTCCCGCGTCAGCCGAGTGAGTGGTTTGACCGGCGCGCAACAGTACTGTTTGGATTCACGGGTTGGTCTCGTTCGAGCACGGAGTGGTGCCTTGATGAACTCCACGGTGGACACCGGGGTAGCCGGGCGCGGACCAATGTTCTAGAATCGCACACATGGCCCTTGACTCTGCCGCCCTCGGGCTTCGTGTCGCCCAAGCACGATTGCGGTCTGGCCTCAAGCAGGAGGACCTGGCCCGGTCCACAGGGCTTGACCGCTCCGCCGTCGGCAAGATCGAGATCGGCGCCCGCCGCGTTACTGCCTTGGAACTGGCACGCATCGCGGAGGCCGTGGGAGAGCGGATCGAGTGGTTCGTCGAAGACCCCGTTCCCGCGATTGTGTCGCACCGCAACGTTGTCGATCCGGGGGAGCCCAGTCCCCTGATTGACAGCGCCATCGCGCGCATTGTGCGCGCCGTGGAATACGTCGCGGACCACGACGAAATGCTGCGAGAACGTCTGCACAGCGTTCCCGTGCTTGCCGAGCCGGCGAGCGCAGCCGAGATGGAGGCGCTCGCAGGCGAGGCCCGCGAGCTCCTTGGGCTGGACCGCGATCAGCCGGTGTATGGCCTGAGTTCGAAGCTCGTCGCCGCGGGGATTCTGACCTTTGTCATCGATCTCGGGTCGGAGTCTGCCGACGCGGCGAGTGTACTTCTGCCAGCCGGTGCCGTCGCGGTGGTCAACGGCTCTCTGCGCACTGGGCGTCGGCGGCTCGCGCTCGCCCACGAGTTCGCCCACGTTCTCATCGCCGACGAGTACACGGTGGACTGGCGGGTGGACAGCAGCACCACAGATGCCCGGGAACATCGCATAGACCACTTCGCGCGTGCTCTGCTCCTCCCTCGGACGGCCTTGATCGCCAAGTGGAAGCAGTGGGGCGGCGCAAACGGCGAACTGCGCCCTGCTGCGGTGCGGACCGCCAGCCACTTCCGCGTGGACATGTCCACACTCGCGCGTCGCTTGCAGGATCTCGACCAGATAGATGGGGGCACGGCGGCCTCCATACGGACTATCAGGACCAATCGCGCGGACATCGTGCAGCACGACCTACTCGTCGCGGACGAACTTCAAAGCGGTGAGCTTCCTCGAGAGTACGAGGCTGCGGTGTTGCGTCTCTTCACCTCCGAAACGGTCAGCGATGTCCGAGCGCTTGATCTCCTGCACAACACCTGGGAGGTCGGCGATCTGCCACTGCTCGCGCCCCGAAACGAGTCGGAGATCTGGCAGTTCGTCTCGTGACTTCACAGTCCGAAAGTGACCTTGTCGTCGACACCGGTCCGCTCAGCCATCTTGCTGAGGCGGGCTGGTTGTCGGTCCTGAGGTCCGTGGCGGGCACACGGACGGTCATCATCACCGATGCGGTAGTCGCGGAGTTGCGACAAGGTCTCCATGCGAATCCGCATCTCCAGCAGGTGCTCGACTGCGGGTGGATCGTCAGGCGTTCACTCTCGACGACCGCGGAACTGGCCGCGTTCGCCCAGTTTGCCGGGCGGCTTGTCGCTGGTAGTCGCAACCTGGGGGAGGCGGAAGTGCTCGCCTACGCGCAGGTTCACGGCGCCACAGCCGTGATCGATGACGGCGCCGGCAGAAGGGCTGCTCGCGACGCCGGAGTGGACCTCCAGCCAACCCTCGCCCTGCTCTGCCACGCCATCCGTGACGGGCTCCTCACTGTCCCGATGGTGAGTGATCTGGCCGACCACCTCCTCGAGACGAAGTACCGGCTCCCGTTCGAGAATGGTGGGTTTGAGGACTGGGCGAACAGGAATGGACTCGTTCCACCTCCTACGTGATCGCCACCACCCGGCGTCGAAGGTGCGCCGCGTCCGGTGCGCTGGTCTAGGCCCACCTTGAGATCGCCGACGACGCCGTCGATGCTGAATCCGTGGAGGACCTCGAACTGTAGGAACTCACCGGCCACGCCTTCGACAGGTCAGTCGGCTGCCGGCCCTGATGGAGCTGGTGACGCGCGTGGTGCCGGTGTTCCGGCGGTGGCCGACCACCTACCGGTGGCGCGCCACCGTGCCCCTCGGCGAGGCGCCGACGATGGTCTCGCAGTGGGAGCGGACGGGCGAGCGGGATGAGTCGTACTCGCGGGCGACGGGGTCGGCGCCGGGCGCGTAAGAGTCGGGCCCGCCTCGACCTGATCCGTTCCTGCTCACGGCGAAGGGTCCGATGCTCACTACCCGTGTGAAAGTAGTTGCTATCATAGGGTTGTGGATGTCGCCGAGTTGGAGCGAGAGACGCGGGAAGCGGACGCCGCGATGCGTGCCGCCCGGGCGCGCTTCGTGGCAGCGGTCCGGCGGGCGCGGGCCTCGGGGATGTCCCAGCGGGAGATCGCCGCCCACAGCAACCGGAGCCAGCCTGAGATCCGCCGGCTCCTGCAGTTCCACGGCACCAGCCCGCACGCCCGTAGACTCCGCGCCCGACGTGACGAACTCGTGGGACTTCTGGCCGCTCACGGGTTGAGGAATGTCCGGGTGTTCGGGTCAACCGCCAGTGGGCGTGACACGGAGGACTCGGATATCGACCTGTTGGTGACGGCCGAGGCGCCGCTGGGGCTCTTGGCTCAGGCGCGGGTGGAGTTGGCGGCATCCGAGCTCCTCGGGGTGCCTGTTGACCTGGTGCTCGATGATGCGATCCGTCCTGATCTTCGCGAGCGCATCGTGGGCGAGGCGATCGCCCTGTGAGCCGCTCCGAGCAGGAGATCCTGGCCGAAGCATTGCTTCATCTCGAGTATCTCGACCGCTACGTCGCGATGGACCTTGAGCAGGACGTGGTCGTCGATGCCATCGCGCTGCGACTGGCGGCGATGGTCGACGCCCTTGGGCGCCTTCCCGGAGACGTCCTGGAGGTCATGTTCGGTGACGGATGGGCGGCGATGCGGGGGCTTCGCAACCGGATCGCGCACGGGTATCACGCGGCGAACGCCGACGTGCTGCGCATCACCGTGACCGAGGAACTGCCGCAGGTGCGCGCGCTCATCGAAGCCCGGCTTGGGACTTGATCCCCTCGGGTGTTCCGTCGACGGAGAGTCATCGACGACGGCGGGCGCCGGCTCCTCCGTGCCAGTCCGCCATGGTCCGGTGGGGGCCTGTGGTGGGGAGGGCTGCGGCGGGTGGTCGGGACCCAGCGGGGGACGTGAGACTGCCCCACGCGACGGGGCAATCTCACGTCACCGTGGAGGAGATACCTCAGCCGGTTCGGCGCATCGGATGGCGTCCGTCGCCCGGGCCCGGCCTGCTCGTGGGAACGTTTTGTCCCGCCCGCGCAACCGCCCTTCCCCACGAGCCGAAACTCTGCGACCGTGCGTCGGGTGCCGGACGAGCCGGCCAGAATGGGTTGACTCGGCTCGATATGTCGCGGACCATCCTTGCCAGTGAACGATGACGGCATTGCGTTGTTGCGGCTCACGGAGGTGCCGGTCGAGGCCGTGCACGCGCTGCTGAACGACACGCGCAGCCACCGGCACCTGCCCCTCGCGGCACCCGTCTCGGTGGAACAGGCGGCGGCGTGGGTGCGTGACAAGGACGCCCAGTGGGGCCAGTACGGCTACGGCCCTTGGGCGATCACGGTCAACGGTCGGCTGGTGGGGTGGGGCGGCTTCCAGCGCGAGGACGGCGGCGCCGACTTCGCCCTCGTCCTGCATCACGCCGACTGGGGCCTGGGCAGGTCCCTGTACCGGGTGATGCTCGAGCGCGGGTTCACCGAGTTCGGCTTCGATGCGGTGACCATCGGGTTGCCGTACTCGCGCGACGCCACCGTTCCGCTGGCCCGGTTCGGTTTCCAGCCGGACGGGGAGACCAGCTACGGCGGCATCGCGTTCCGGCCCGCCTTGGCCTCGTAGCGCGCCACTCCGGGAACCTGCGCCAGGACGACGTCACGCCAGACGCGGTCGCGCTCGGCGCCGCCGAGGACCTCCGGTTGCACCCTCACGCCGTGGGTACCGATCTCCACCTGTGCCTCGCCTGCCTCGCGGAGGTTGCGGAACCAGTCGGGGTCAGTCCGGGAACCGCTCCCGGTGCCCCACACGAGGTAGCCGCCGTCGTGGTCCAGGTAACGCACCATGGTGGAGCGGGGGAGACCTGTCCGCCGGCCGGGCACGGTGAGCATGAGGACGTGGACGTCCTTGCTCCCACTGTCGAGCCGGCCCTTGAAGGTGCGGTGGATCCACACGCCGATCGCGTTGCCCGTGTGCTTCATGCGGTGCGTGAGCGAGGACATCGCAGCTCCTTCCGCCACCCACAAGCGTCCGCCTGCGGCGGGCGGCATGTCAACGACGGGACGCTGCACACGATGCGGCAGGGATTGCTGCAGGACGGAAGCTGCAAAGTCGGCGGCTCCCGGCGACAAGTGCGCTCACTCTTTCGAGCAAGCAGGGGCCCCACGAGCGAGGTGGAACTCTCGATGCGCTGCCCCGCCACTCTCGTGGGGACGGTTTGCCCCGCCCGCGCAACACTCCTACCCCACGAGCTGCGGTCGGGGGCGAAGCCCCGAGCAAGCCCGCGTGCCCACAATGGTCCATGCCACAGGACGAACTCGCCGGCGCCGAGACCACCACGCGGATCAGCCGGTCCCGGTGCCGCACCCAGCTCACCCACCGGGCGTCGGGGCCGGCGAGCGCGGGGGCGAGGGTACTGAGGACGACGTCGGGGCCCGCCCCGCCGATCCCGCGTGCCGCCGGGCGGGCACGCACCGGGGGTGGGGGCGCGAGCTGCCACGATCCCGGCACGGGCGTGGCGTGCGGTGCGGTCTGCACGCGGGCCCGCTCGGCGAGGGCGGCCACCACGTCCGGCAGGGCGAGGGTGCGGGCGAGATCCAGCGAGGCCTCGTGGAGGTGGGGGTAGGTCGCCTGGACGATGGCGGCCGCAGCTCCCGGTCGCGCGCCTCGGTCCAGTCATGCCGAACTGACGCTCTCTTCCCCTGCCGCGGTCACGCGCGTGAGTCCCCGCCCCGGGAGTCGGAGCACCCACTCGAGCGGCCCGATCGGCAGGACCTTCAGCCATGCCCAGGAGAATGTCAGGCACAGCGCGATCACGCCGACCATGACCTGCCAGTGGTCGTCCCGGCCCCCGTCCAGCCAGAGCCGGACGATCGCGGCAAGCGCGAGTACCTGCACCGCGTAGGCCGTCAGGGCCATGCGGCCGGTGTCGACGACGGCGCCCAGCCACGCCCGCACCCGCTCGCGCCCCACCACGCTCACCAGCCAGGCAGAGCCCCAGGTGGCGCCGAGGCTGAGGAGGATAGCGCCGAGGATCTCGGGCCAGGTCCCCGAGTAGGGTGTTGCGCCCACGGTGAGTCTCCCAGCCAGGTAGGTCAGCCCCGCCGCCACCCCGAGCGCGCCGGCCACCAGCATCCCGCGCCGCCCTGCAGCACGGCCAGCCAGCAGCGACGGCAGGGCGGCGATCCCGGCCGCGGCGATGGCCACGAACGTGGTGACGCGGTAATGAAGCCCGGTGGCGGTCAGGTCGAGGAGGTAGGCAGGCCAGCCGGCATCCGCGCCACCGGCGGCGAGCCACTCCCGCCCCGCGGCCATCAGCAGCGGACTGGCTGCCACCATCAACACAGCGATCCCGGCCCATGCCCATGTCCTGCGCCCCAGCAACACCACCAGTGGAGCGAGCACGATGGTGAGGAGGCCGAGGGTCTGGAGGACGATGTCGATCTGGTAGTAGGCCCGTTGCAGCAGTTCACCCACTCCGATGAGCAAAACGCCGCGCGCGAGACTGGCGAGCAGAAAGTGCCAGGCCCGTCCACTGGCCTTCTCCCAGGCAAGCACCAACGACATCCCGATCAGCATCGCGAACCACGGTGCCGTCAGGTACTCGGTGACGATCGAGGGCCGCCCCCATGGGCAGGTGTGCGCGACGATCATGGACACGACGGCGAGCCCGCGTGCGAGGTCGAGCCAGAGGAGCCGCGCGCTCGCTGAGGAATTCACACGGCGAGCTAGCCGAGCGCGGTGACCGGCGGCCTTGGTGGCGCTAACTCCTCCCATTGTGTCACCTCCGCACGAGCAAGCAAGCTCCGTGTCTTCGGATGCGGAGCTTGCTTGCTGGAGAACTCCACGTCAATATCGGGGCTGAGTTGCGGTGGTTCCGATATCGACGGCGGGCCGACCTCAGCTATGTGTACAAGTTCCCGTTCAACGCAAACGTGTGGTTCCCATTGGGAGCGAGATTGGGAGTCTGAACCTGCCAATCGGTGCTGCCGGTTCGCGCGTCGACTGTCGACTCGAACTCGACGGTAAAAGTGAAGTCTGCCATGTCTTGGTTATTGGCGGCCAGTCCAGTGATCGCGAAGGTGAGGCCTTGGGCGGTTCCTCCGGCTCCAATAGTCACGTTATTGGAGGTTGGACTCACGATGGTGTAGGTGTTGGGAGTAACTCCGGTGAAACTGATCGAGCTGATGCTGATCTCGACAGAATTCGGATTGGTTACCGCCCAAGTGTAGGTACCAGTCGTCTGGCTCCGGGTGAAACTGAGTTGTCCCCCGTCGAGGGGTAACAAGGCGCCGGTCGCCGCGAACGCCGGCGTCGCACCCACCGCCACGACAGCCGGAACGCTCCACGCCGCGCCCTTGAGCACAGTGCGGCGTCCGAGTGGCTTGCGTTCGGTCGGTGTGGTCGTCTCGTGCTGGTCCACGGACCCTCCCAGGTTGTGTCGCGTGGGGGGATCCCCCCGAAAAGTATTCAGTGTTCGCCGTATCAGTTGGCGCGTCCCCGC
>DBPQ01000118.1:0-3852 GCA_002304945.1 Actinomycetales bacterium UBA1416
GCGGGCGGCAGGGGCGCGGCCGCAGCGGCAGGAGGCAGGGTTGCTGCCGGCCGGGCTGCGGGCAGGGAGGGGATCTCCCGGGTGGAGTCGGACTCGCCACCCGCAGGCTGGGGTGAGGCCGCCGACGGCGACTGCGGTGACAGCGCCCCGGGCGAGGGTACGCCGGGTGACGGCACCCCGGGCGAGGGTATGCCGGGTGAGGGCGCCGACGCGGGCGTGGCGACGTCGTCGGCGGGATCGTGGACCGCGGCGAGATACGTGAGGGTCTCGGCGACCTCGGTCGCGGACGGCCGGACCGCCGGGTCCTTGGCGAGCATGCGATCGAGGAAGTCGGTGACGGCGTCGGGGGCGTCGCAGCGATCGGAGAGGAGGGGTGGCGCCTCGAAGGCGTGCTGCTGCAGCACGGCGAGGAAGTGCGCCCCACTGAAGGGGGGCTCGCCGCTGAGCAGGGTGAAGAGGACACAGCCGAGGGAGTAGACGTCCGAGGCGGGGCCGACGGGCTGTGACGCCGCCTGCTCCGGCGCCATGTAGGCGGCCGTCCCGAGCGTGGAGCCGGGCCGGACGATCGTGGGGTCGGCGGAGCGGGTGAGGGCGGCGATGCCGAAGTCCACCACTGTGACGCGGCGGCCGTCCACGAGGATGTTCGCCGGCTTGATGTCCCGGTGCACCACGCCGATCTCGTGCGAGGCCGCCAGGGCGGAGGCCACGTCCGCGCCGATGCGCAGAGCCTCGCCGAGGGGGAGGGTGCCACGCTCCGCGAGGAGGTCGCGGAGGTTCATTCCCTCCAGGAGTTCCATGACGATGAAGGCGGTGGGGCCCGCCGGGGCCTCCTCGTCCATGCCGGCGTCGTGGACGGTGACGATGTCAGGGTGCGAGAGCTGGGCGGTTGCGCTGGCCTCGCGGAAGACGCGAGCGGAGAGTTCCGCGTCGGTGGAGTCCTCAAGGAGGACGGTCTTCACCGCCACGCGACGGCCGAGCAGCGTGTCGAGGGCCTCCCACACCTGGCCCATCCCGCCATGCCCGACCCGCCTGAGGAGTTCGTAGCGTTCGGCGAGCAGCACCATCGAATTGTGACACCTGTACCGGGAACGGTCGCGCGGAGGGGCGATCCTCGGGCGTGAAACGGCTCACCTGCGGTGGCATGCACATGCTAGTGTATGTGCATGTCAGGTTTGGAGCGGCGGTTGCAGATCCTTCTCGATCAGGAGCGGCACTCGCTGGTCGAGTCCGAGGCGGCGCGGTCAGGCAGGAGCGTGGCCGCCGTGATCCGGGAGGCCATCGACCTGAGGTTCGCCTCGGACGTAGCGGTCCGTGCGAACGCGGCCGCGGCATTCTTGGAGGCAACCTCCGATGAGGGCGGACCCGGCGAGGACTGGGCCGACACCAAGGCCGCGATGGAGAGCGACCTCGAGCGGCGGGTGCCGTGACCTCGGTGATCTGGGTGGACACCTCCGTCCTCGCCTACGCGGCCGGGGGCACCCATCCCCAGCGTGAGCCCTGCCGGCAGCTCGTGGCAGCCGCGGCCGCCCGGAGGGTGGAACTGCACGCGAGCGTCGAGATGGTGCAGGACCTCCTGTTTCACCGGATGCGGCGCACCTCGCGCGCGGAGGCGGTGGCGCAGGCCCGCTTCGCCGCAGGCCTCTGCGTGCTCCATCCCTTCGACGGTGCTGTGCTCAACCGTGCCCTCGAGCTGGTGGCGGTCTCCGAACTCGGCGGTCGCGACGCCGTCCACGCTGCCTCAGCACTCGTGGCGGGTTTCACCGAGATCGTCTCCGCGGACCGGGACTTCGACGCCGTCCCCGGATTGCTGCGGCAGGACCCGATGGAGTTCCGGGTGGGCTGACCGGGCTGGGTGCCCTCAGCCCCGCGCTGCCCGAGCCTCAGCGGCGCGCGCGAGGTCGGCGAGGTCCTGCTCGAGGGTCTTGCGGACCATTCGCAGCCCGAACCGGCCCATCAGCTTGACGAGCGGGTTCTGTGGTGCGGTGGGGGTGCCGGCGAACGTCATCGTCACCTCGGTGCGGTTGGCGCCGAGCGGCGCGAACGCGAACGTGGAGACGTAGTGCACACCGTGGTTGTCCGCCTCCACGGTGTACGACGACGGCGCCACCGCTGCCGTCACCACCATCTCCTCGGTGGCCTCGCGCCCCATCATGGTGCGCGTCTCGCGCCACCGGGTGCCGACCCCGAAGATCTCACCCTCCAGCACCTCCACGCGGGTGACGCCGGTGAGAGTCTCGGGCGCGGCGGTCAGGTCCGTGGCAACCGCCCAGACCGTCTCGACGGGTGCGGCAACCGTTCGGCTGACGGTGACGGAGTCGGATGACATCAGATGGCTCCTCGGAGATGGTGGCTGTCGGGCGTGGCCCTCCAGTGTGCCTCATTCGCTCGTCCACGCTGCCGTGGGGTGCCAGCCGAGTCGGGCTCCAGCTCGGTCCGGCTGGGCGATCGTGGGGTTGTCCCGGAACCCTAACCAACGTGTGTTTGGCGAGGGTATGAGCCCGCGGTGAGGTTCCCACGCCTCACCATCGACTCATACCCTCGCCAAACAGACGTTGGTTAGCCTTTGAGCAGGTCAGGCCTCTCCCTCGCTCTTTCCTGGGCGCCGCCCACTCCCGACCCAGGCCGTACCGTGCCCGGGGCCGGACCGAACCCGCCGCCGCCCGGGGTCTCCACCACGAGGACGTCCCCCGCTGCCACGTCGACGACGTCGTTCCCCGCCAACTCCACGACCGCGCCGTCCACCCGCTCCACCACGTTGCGGGCGAGCGCCCCCGGTTCCCCGCCCGCCATGCCGTACGGCGGCACGCGCCGGTGCCCGGTCAGGAGGCTCACGGTCATGGGCTCTCGGAAGCGGATGCGCCGCACCCCGCCGTCGCCGCCACGCCACTGCCCCGCGCCGCCGCTGCCGCGCCGGATCGCGTACGACTCCAGCAGCACCGGCAGGCGCCACTCCAGCACCTCGGGGTCTGTGAGTCGCGAGTTGGTCATGTGTGTCTGCACGACGGCGGTCCCATCGAAGCCCTCTCCCGCGCCCGACCCGGAGGAGAGCGTCTCGTAGTACTGGTGCCGTTCGTTGCCGAAGGTCACGTTGTTCATGGTGCCAGTGCCCTCGGCCATCACCCCGAGCGCGGCGTACAACGCGCCGGTCACCGCCTGCGACGTCTCGACGTTCCCGCCCACCACGGCCGCCGGGTACTCCGGGGAAAGCATCGACCGCTCCGGCAGCACGATGCGCAGGGGGCGCAGGCAGCCGTCGTTGAGGGGGATGTCCGCGTCCACCAGGGTGCGGAACACGTACAGCACCGCGGCGGTGGTCACGGCTGCCGGGGCGTTCAGGTTCGTGGCGAGCTGCGGGGAGGTGCCGGTGAAGTCGATGGCGGCGGTGCGGGCCTCCCGGTCCACGGTGACGCGCACGCGGATGTGGGCGCCGGAGTCGGTCTCGTAGTCGTAATCGCCGTCACCGAGCCGGTCGATGACGCGGCGCACCGCCTCCTCCGCGTTGTCCTGGACGTGGCGCATGTAGGCCTGCACCACGTCCAGCCCGAAGTGCGCGATCATCGCCCGCACCTCGTCCACGCCCTTCGCGTTCGCGGCCACCTGGGCGCGCAGGTCCGCGAGGTTGGTGGCCGGGTCGCGGGAGGGGTGGGGGCCGGAGCGGAGCAGGGCCTCGGTCTCCGCCTCGCGGAACCGCCCGCCCTCGACGAGCAGCCAGTCGTCGAAGAGCACGCCCTCCTCCGCCAGGGTCGTGGAGAACGCCGGCATGGAGCCCGGTGTCAGCCCACCGATCTCGGCGTGGTGGCCCCGGGAGGTGACGAAGAACAGGAGTCTGGGCTCATCCGCCCCGGCGTCTCC
>DBPQ01000118.1:3878-4313 GCA_002304945.1 Actinomycetales bacterium UBA1416
ACCACGGTGACGTCCGGCAGGTGGGTGCCACCGTGGTACGGGTCGTTGACGGCGATGGCCTGGCCGGGGCGGAGCGAGCCCCCGCGCCGCCGCAGCACCTCCTGCACGGTTGCGCCCATCGAGCCGAGGTGCACGGGCATGTGGGGGGCGTTGGCGATGAGGTGGCCGGCGGCGTCGAAGAGGGCGCAGGAGAAGTCGAGGCGTTCCTTGATGTTCACGGACTGGGCGGTCGCCTCGAGGCGCGCGCCCATCTGCTCGGCCACGGACATGAACAGGTTGTTGAAGATCTCGAGCATCACCGGGTCCGCGGCGGTGGTGGCATTCGGCCGCGGGGGCGTGCCGGTGCGGTCCAGCCGCAGGGCCCCGTCCGGCAGCACGACGGCGGCCCACCCCTCCTCGATCACCGTGGTCGCGTTGTCCTCGGCGATGATCGCG
>DBPQ01000072.1:0-6007 GCA_002304945.1 Actinomycetales bacterium UBA1416
CCGGTCAGAGGCCGTCCGGTCAGAGGCCGTCCGGGTGGAACACCCCACCTGTCGCCTCCGCGGCCCCCACCTCGTCCAGGTACGGGGTGATCCCGCCACGGTGCAGCGGCCAGTTGGCACCGGTGATCATCGCGGTGTCGATCGCGCGCACGTCGGCGACGCCGTCGGCGAGCATCAGGTGAACCTCCTCGGCCAGCGCGTGCTGCACGCGCTGGAGCACCCGGGCGGCCGTGGACGGCCGGGGGTCGTCGGGCGTGAACCAGCGGGCCACCGCCGGGTCGTGGGGGGTCGCCGCGCGCGGGGGGCCGAGCAGGAAGGACGCGCCGGCCTCCACCATGGCGTCGAGGCCGGGGCTCTCGGGGTAGCGGGGCCCGAGCTCGGCGCGCAGCGTGTGGAGCACGTGGGCAGCCACGGCGGGTCCCACGAGCTGGAGCAGCTGCAGCGGACCCATGGGCAGGCCGATCGGGTCGAGGGCGGTGGCGACGACGTCGACGTCCGTGCCGGCCTCGAGCTCGCCGAGGATCTCGCCGAGCAGCCGCACGAGGAGGCGGTTGACGATGAACCCGGGGGCGTCGGCGACGTCGACCGTCACCTTCCCGGCGGCATGGGCCAGCGCCCGGGCGGCGTCCACGACGGCCGGGTCCGTGTGCGGGGTGCGCACGATCTCCACGAGGGGCATCACGGCCACCGGGTTGAAGAAGTGGATACCCACGAGCCGCTCCGGACGGGCAAGGCCCTCCGCCATCGCGGTGACGGACAGCGCGGACGTGTTGGTGGCGAGGATGGCCTCCGGGGACAGGTGTGGCTCCACCTCGGCGAACACCGCCCGCTTCACCTCCATCTCCTCGAACACCGCCTCGATGACGAGTTGGGCGTCGGCGAAGCCGTCGTGACCCGTGCCGACGGTGACGGCCGCCTCGAGCGCTGCGATCCGCTGGGC
Organism: Actinomycetales bacterium UBA1416; assembly: GCA_002304945.1. Taxonomy (GTDB): domain Bacteria; phylum Actinomycetota; class Actinomycetes; order Actinomycetales; family Actinomycetaceae; genus UBA1383. Next base: position 941 of record DBPQ01000072.1, read on the forward strand.
GGGGAGCCGCTCGGAGAGGGCGTCGCGCTGCTGGGCCAGCAGCGACCTGGCGCGGTCGCAGCGGTCCTCGTCCACCTCCCGCATCACCACCTCCGCGTCCAGCGTGACCGCCAGCAGGGTGGCGAGCTGAGTGGCCATGAGGCCTCCGCCGAGGACGCCGATCCGGCGGATGGGGGAGGAGGCGTCCCGCGCCGGCCGGGCGTGACGGAGCAGTTCGAGGGCGTAGAGGCTCGCGTGGAGGGCCGGTGTGCCGATGAGGTCCGCGAGCGCCTCGTCCTCCCTGGCGAAGGCCTCCGGGCGCGGCGAGGTGGCCGCGGCGGCCAGGAGGTCGAGCGCGCGTGCCGGTGCGGGCCGGCCCGCGGTCGCGGCGCGGGCGACCCGGTCCCGGTGGGGGGCCAGCGCCTCGTCCCACCCGCTGATGTCCGAGGTCTCCGGCGCGCGGGTGCGGACGGGGTGGTCGAGCAGGTCTCCGATGGCGTCCGCGGGGAAGGCGCCCGCCGGGACGATCCGGTCGAGGATGCCCGCAGCGAGTGCTTCCTCCGCGTCGAGGGTGGTGTTGCCGCGCAGCGGATTCGCGATGATGACCTCCGCCGCGGCCGCGGGCCCCACGAGGTGGGGGAGGAGGAAGGAACCGCCCCATCCGGGGATGAGGCCGAGGTGCGTCTCCGGCAGGCCGAGGGGACGGGCACCGGCCACGCCGACCCGCATCGCGCACGCGAGCGCCACCTCCAGGCCCCCGCCGAGGGCGGTCCCGTTGACGAGCGCGATGGTGGGGACCGGAGCGTCCAGGAGGGCGGAGACCACACGATGACCGAGGCGGCCGAGCGCGAGGGCGTCGCCACGGTCGTGGGTGGATCGCACGAGTTCCAGGTCGGCGCCGGCGAGGAAGGTGCGTCCCGTGCCCGTGAGGACGATGCCGGACACCTCTCCCGCCTCGGCCCGGGCGACGGCGTCGCCCACGCGCCGTTCCAGCTCCGCGAGGCCGGCCGGGCCGAGGGGGGTCGGGCCCTCGGTGCCGTCGGCGCGCCGGAACGTCAGGAGCGCGACGTCGTGGGTGCCGCACCGCACGGTCGTCAGGTCGGTCGTGGTGATGGTCTCGGCTGGCATTGGGACCTCCGTCTGATACCTGGGACTGCGGGTACCACATACTAGGCGCGGTCGCGCGTGCCGTGCCACCGCAGTGCCGGAGGGTCGACCCGCGCGATCAGTCCTGCCGGACCGTCTCGTGCAACGCGTCCAGGACCGGCGGCGTGACCAGGTCGACCTGCCAGGGGCGGGCCCCGGCACGCCGGAGGATCTCGCGGACCTCGTCCGCGCCGTACCCGGTGACCGACCACGCCAGCGCCCGCTGGGCGGCCGGTTGGAGGAGGTTCTCCTGGGGAAGGCCGTGCTCGTCCGCCAGGGCTCGCACCGCGGTTCGCACGGCGGTGAGGCGGGTGGCGGCCGGTGGGTTGACCCGGGGCCACTGCCGCGGGTCGGGCAGGCCACCGCGGCCGGGCCCGCGACGGGCGGGCAGGGCGGAGGCCGGGAGCGAGAGGGCGCGCTCGTAGGCGGCCGCCCACGTCTCGGGTTCGCGGCGCCGCAGCTCCCGCATGTCGGGGAGGGCCGACTCGAGCGGGTGCCGGCGGGCCACGGCGATGATCACCCGGTCCGGCAGGAGACGTCCCGGCGCGATGTCGAGCCGCCGGGCCAGCTGATCGCGGGCCTGCCACAGCTCCCGGACCACCGCCAGGCCGCGGGGTGTCGTGACGTCCGTGATGTGGGAGGTGCGCCGCCACGGCTCCGGGCTCACCACGATGTCGGGGGCCTGGAGGAGCGCCGCGAACTCCTGCTGGGCCCACTCGAGCTTGCCCGCGGCGGCCAGCTCGTCCGCGAGTCGCGCCCGCAGCTCGAGGAGGAGTTCGACGTCGAGGGCGGCGTAGTTGAGGAGCCCCTCGGGAAGTGGGCGGACGGACCAGTCGGCGGCCGAGTGCTCCTTGGCGAGTTCGAGGGAGAACTCCTCCGCGATCATCGTGGCCAGGCCCACGCGGGGCCGTCCGAGGAGACGCCCGGCCAGTTCGGTGTCGAAGAGGGCCGGGGGGTGGAGTCCGAGTTCGCGGAGGCACGGCAGGTCCTGCGTGGCGGCGTGGAGCACCCACTCGTCCTCGCGGAGCAGTTCGGCGAACGGTCCGAAGTCGTCGATGGCGATCGGGTCGATGAGGTGGGTGCCCGCACCCTGCCGCCGCACCTGCACGAGATAGGCGCGCTGGGAGTAGCGGTAGCCCGAGGCGCGTTCGGAGTCGAGGGCGAAGGGGCCCGTCCCGGAGGCGAGGGCCTCCACGGTGTCGGCGAGCGCCCGCGGCGTGTCGACCAGCGGGGGGACGCCCTCCTGGGGGGCGTCGAGCCGCACGCTCACGAGAGCCGGGGGCCGAGGGCGGTGACGCCGTCCTCGATCGGCTCGAGGCCGCACAGGGCGCCGAGGAGCGCGACCCACGCCCCCAGGTGTGGGCCGAGGTCGACCGTGTTGGGCGTCCAGGACGCCCGGACCTCCATCTCGGTGCCGTTCGACTGCAGCACGAGTCCGCCGAACGTCTCGGACAGGACGCGCGTGACCGTCCCGGAGAGGTGGTGGTAGCCCGCACCCGCGTCGTCGAGCGCGTCGACGAGCCACGACCACCCGGCCTCGCCGAACATGGGATCCACGCCCATCTCGACGTCCACGTCGGCCTTGGCCATCACGATGACCCGGAACACGCCGTGCCACGCGTCCTGCCCGGCCGGATCGTGCAGGACGACGAACCGGCCGTGGCCGAGCATGTCCTCCGGGTCGCGGGTCGGGTTCACCTCGGCGTTGAGGGCGAGGGCGTAGGGGGCGATGCGGGTGGGCGCGGGGATCTCCTCGAGGTGCACCTCGGTGCGGAACCGGTGGCCCCGGAGGCTGGTCAGCGCCTCGAGGAACTCGGCGGGGATCGGAGCGGTCACCCCCTCAGGCTAGGACCCGCAGGAGCCGGCCCGCGGCTGCCGCGCCGGTAGACTGGCGCCCTCACCCCGATCGGAGGAGGTCGCCCGTGACCGACGCGCTGCCGGCACCCGTCATGGTCGGTTCCGACCTCGGCGTCTACTCGATGGCCCGCGCCTTCCACCAGCGTTGGGGAGTCCACTCGCACACCGTCAGCAAGCTGCCGCGGGGCTTCATCAACGACTCCGCGATCCTCACGCCCGTGCTGCTCGGGGAGCACGGCACCCTGGCCGATCAGCGTGCCGCCCTCGACCGGCTCTCCGCCCTCGCCCGCGACCGGGGGACGGAACCCGTGCTCGTGGTCAACTCGGACAGCCAGGTGGACGCCGTCGACGCCGATCGCGCCTGGCACGAGGAACGCTTCACCGTCCTGGTGCCGCCGGGTGAGTCCGTGCGCGCCGTGGAGGACAAGGCCCGGCTCGCCCCCCTCGCCACCGCGGTGGGTCTCCACACCCCCCGGGATCGGGTGATCGACTTCGCGCACCTCGACGGCTGGCGGGCCGCCGCGGCGGACCTCGCCGCCCCCTACATCCTGAAGCCGGCGACGACGGGGGACTACGAGGTCCTGGAGTTCCCGGGCAAGCTCAAGGTGTACGTCCTCGACGACGTCGCCGCGCTGGAGGGGACCCTGGAGCGGATCCACGCCGCGGGCTACGAGGGAAGGATGCTCCTCCAGGAGCTGATCCCGGGGGATGACACCGCCGGGTACGTCACCACCGTCTACATCGACCGCACGGGCACGGCGACACTGCAGTCCACCGCGCGGATGCTGCTGGCCATCCACACCCCGAACCTCCTCGGCAACATGGCGCTGGGCCTGGTGCGCTGGTACCCGGAGATCGCGGAGCGGGTGACGGCGCTGCTGCAGGGAATCGGGTACCGCGGGTTCGCGACCGTCGACGTGAAGGTGGACTCGCGCACGGGGACGCCGTACCTCCTCGACATCAACCCACGGCCCGGCCGTTCCAACCACTTCATCTCGATGGGTGGGGTCAACCCGATGGAGGTGGCCCTCGCCGACGCCCACGGCGAGGCTCTCCCGCCGCGCCACACCGGGGAGGGCGGCATCTTCCGGATCGTGCCGCTCGTCCTCCTGCGGCGCTACGTCGCGGATCCGGGGCTGCGCGCCGAGGTGGCGGCGGCGCGCCGCGCGCACGGGGTGACCCACCCGCTCGCCTACGAGGCGGACGCCAACCCCCGCCGCACCTTCTACCGGTACGCCGCGAGCATCAACCACGTGCGGGCGTTCGCCCGCACCTACCCGCGGCGCACCGAGACCAGCTTCTAGGGACGGCGCATCACGGCGACGGCGTGGGGGCCGAGCGCGACCACGCCGTCCCCGCCCACCGTGACGTCGCCGAACGCGAGGGCTGTGCTCACCCCGGCGGGTTCCCGCACTGTGCGGCCCTCGGTACCGGGGACCACGATGACGGACAGGGGTCCGCGGACCATGCGGAACCAGCCGTCGCCATGGTCGACCTCGGGCAGCTGATGGGCGCTGCCGTCGCCGAACTCGCGGCGCAGCGCGATGAGGTCGCGGTGCCAGGCGAGCATCGCCGCGTGGTCCGGGTCCTCCAGCTCCTCCCAGGGCAGCCTGGAGGCGTGGAACGTGGCGGGATCCTGGGGGCTGGGCACCTCCACGTCACCGCCGTAGAGATCCTCCCAGCCGTGGCCCGCGAACTCCTCCTTGCGGCCCTCCACGACCAGGTCGGCGAGATCGGGGCCGTGGTCGGTGAAGAACTGGAACGGGGAACGCGTGGCCCACTCCTGGCCCTGGAACACCATGGGGGAGAACGGCGAGAGGAGCAGCAGGGCGGCGCCGCCGGCCACCGTTCCCGGGGCGAGGCGGGACTCGGGCCGATCGCCGAGCGCCCGGTTGCCGATCTGGTCGTGGTTCTCGGTGAAGGTGACGAACCGGCGCCGGTCGACGTCGTCGGGAACCGGGCGTCCCCAGTCGCGGCCCCGGAAGGTGGAGTGGCCGCCGTCGTGGACGAACACGTGCCGCAGCGCGTGGGCGAGCACCTCGGCGCTGCCGAAGTCCACGTAGTAGCCGAAGGTCTCCCCGGTCA
>DBPQ01000072.1:6013-17610 GCA_002304945.1 Actinomycetales bacterium UBA1416
CACCATGGTGACGTCGTTGAGGTCGGACTCCGCGACGAGGCCGAGCGGGCGGCCGATCTCCTCCTCGAGCTCCGTGACCCGGGCGGACAGCTCGGCGAGGATGTGCGTGGGGGAGTCGTCCTGGATGGCGTGCACGGCGTCGAGGCGGAGGGCGTCCACGTGGAAGTCGCGCAGCCACCGCAGGGCGTTGTCGACGACGAACGCGCGGACGCCGCCGCCGTCGGGACCGTCCAGGTTGAGTCCCGCCCCCCACGGGGTCTGGTGGCGCTCGGTGAAGTAGGGCCCGAACTCGGCGAGGTAGTTGCCGGAGGCGCCGAGGTGGTTGTACACCACGTCGAGGGCCACGCCGATGCCCTGCTGGTGGGCGGCGTCCACGAACCGCTGGAGGGCCGCAGGCCCTCCGTAGGCGTCGTGCACGGCGTAGAGGCCGACGCCGTCGTAGCCCCAGCCGCGCCGCCCGGGGAAGGCCGCCACGGGCATGAGTTCGACGATGTCGATGCCCAGGTCACGCAGGTGTCCCAGCCGGCTGATCGCGGAGTCGAGGGTCCCCTCGGGCGTGAACGTGCCGATGTGCAGCTCGTAGGTCACGGCACCGCGGACGTCGACCCCCCGCCAGTCGGAGTCGTGCCACTCGTGCATCCCGGTGTCGAAGGCCCGGGAGGCGTCGTGCACGCCGTAGGGCTGCCAGGCGCTCCGCGGATCGGGCCGCGCCTCCCGCCCGTCCACGCTGATGAGGTAGTCGGTGCCGTGCTCGACGTCGATCTCGAAGTGGCCCCCGCCGGCCGGCGTCATCTCCCTGGAGGACTCGCCCAGCACCAGGTCGGCCCGCTCCGCCTCCGGTGACCACACCCTGATCGTCGTCATCGGTCCTCCGCCTTCTCGAGCACGGCCACGGGGCACGCGGCCAGCAGTTCCGACACCGCCACGGGGCCGCCGTCGTACGTGCTGCCCGAGCGGATGTCCTCCCACGTTCCCTCGGGGAGGACCACGGTGTGTTCCGCCGCCCCGAGCTGGGCCACGGTGCGGCCGAGCCGGGTGGCCACTGTCACGACCGTGGGTTGCTCCCCACGGGCGAACGCCACCACGTGCCCCGTGGAGGCGGCCAGCGGCCGGTACGCCGCGTCGGCGCCCACGAACACCTCCGGTCGCCGGCGCCGTAGGCGCAGGATGGCGGAGGTGAGGTGGATCTTCTCCGCGGCGAGCGACCGGGTCGGGCGCCGGCGGGCGGCGGCGAGCAGGTCGGTGAGGCCCGCCACGTCCATGGGAGCGCGGTTGTCGGGGTCCACCAGGTAGGTCTGCGTGGTCTCGCACCCCTGGTAGACGTCGGCCACCCCGAGGGAGGTGAGCTGGATGGCCTTGGTGGACAGGATCGAGCTGCGGACCGCATCGGCCGTGAGCGACACCCAGCCGTCGAACGCGGCGATGACGGCCTCGTCCCCCAGCAGGGCCTCGATCTGGGCGGTCAGCGACTCCTCCCGCTCGGTGTCAGGGCTCGTCCAGGAGGTCCAGAGCTTCTGCTCCCGGGCGGCCTTCACGATGTACCGGGTCAGGCGGTCCGCGTTGATCGGCCCGTCCTGGGTCCACGTGCCGGCGAGGACCTGCCAGAGGAGGTTCTCGGTGTGGCCCTCCACGCCGGTGAGCGTGTCCCGCAGGGAGGTGATCAGCTCGCGCCACTGGGGGGCGAACTCGCTGAGCACCCCGATGCGGGAACGGACGTCCTCGGACCTCTTGGAGTCGTGGGTGGACCCCAGGGACATCGTGGCGGGCCACGACTTCACCATCGTGGCGCACCAGGCGTGGAACTCGTCGGGGGTGAACCCGAACCGGCGTGGGTTGCCCCCGACCTCCGTGAGGCTGACGAGCTGGGTCCAGCGGTAGAAGGCCGTGTCCTCGACCCCCTTCGCCGTCACCGCCCCGCACACCTGCTGGAAGCGGACGATCAGCTCGGCCCGGGCCTCCTCGTGGATCCTCCCCGCGGAGCCGACCTCGCGTCCGAGCACGAGGTCGACGACCACGTCGAGGGTCTCGTGGAAGTCGGCGTCGAGGCGCTCGCGGGCGTGGGCGGCGGCCTCTCGCACGAGGTGCTCGGCCTCGCTCGAGGGTGTCTCGCCGGGCACCACGTACGCCCGGTAGCGGTCCATCGCGATGACCAGTTCCACCAGTGAGGCCAGGAGGGCACGGAAGGTGTGGTCCCGCAGCCGGATGTCGCTGTGGCAGATGTCGGCGGCGAGGGTGGCGAGCCGGTGCGCCTCGGCGTACAGCGAGGTCGTCACGACCTGCCGCTTCGCGTCCTCGATCACCTCGGGGAGGTACTCCGGCCCGGTCAGCGACTGCTGCACGAACGTCAGGTCCGGGGCGCCCCCCGGGTCCACCTGGAGGGTGGAGGCGCGCCAGGAGACGTCGTAGCCCGTGGTGCCCGCCACCGGCCAGTCGCCGGGGAGGGACTCGTCGGGCTCGAGGATCTTCTCGGCCACCACCCAGGCGCCGCCGGTGGCCTCCGACAGCCAGCGGAAGTACCCGCGAGGATCGGCGAGACCGTCCGGGTGGTCGATGCGGAAGCCGTCGATGTGGCCGGCACGGAACAGGTCGACGAGGAGGGCGTGCGTGGCGTCGAACACCTCACGGTCCTCCACGCGGACGGCCGCCAGGGTGTCGACGTCGAAGAACCGGCGGTAGTTGAGCTCCTCGTCCGCGACCTTCCAGTAGGCGAGCCGGTAGTGCTGGCTCTTCAGCAACGCGGACATCGGGAGGTTCTCGGTGCCCGGGCGGAGGGGGAACACGTGGTCGAAGTAGGTGAGGACGGGCACCTCGCCGTCGCCCTCGAAGCCGGGGACCACCATCGTGTCCACCGCGAACTCCCCGGCCGCCAGCGCGCTGCCGATCCGCGACCCGAGCACGGGCATGAGGATGCCCTCCTCGGAGGTCGTGCCGTCGAACCAGTTCGCGTGCGGGGACTCGGGGCCGTCCTTGAGCACCGACCACAGCGCCGCGTTGTGGTACAGGGGGGTCGGAACGGCCATGTGGTTCGGCACCACGTCGACGACGACGCCCATCCCGCGGGCGTGCGCCTCCGTCGCGAGCCGCTCGAAGCCCTCCCGGCCGCCGAGGTCCGCCGAGACGCGCGAGTGGTCGACGACGTCGTACCCGTGGGTCGAGCCCGGCGTCGCCTGGAGGATGGGGGACAGGTAGAGGTCCGTGACCCCGAGGTCCTCGAGGTAGTCGAGCGCTGCGCGGGCGTCGTCGAACCCGAAGTCGGGCTGCAGCTGCAGCCGGTAGGTGGAGACCGGGACCCGGTGCCCCTCCGCGGGCAGGTGCGCCTTGGCAGCCTCGCTGCGGTTCATCCTCAGCCCTCCGGCTCGATCGCCTTGAGCAGCACGATCGAGCGCGCCTCGACGGTGAGGTCCTTGCCGGCGAGGTGCGTGCGCGACTTCAACCGTTCCACCGCGGTGTCGAGGACGGTCTTCCACTTCTCGGCATGGGTCGCGTCCGGGAGCGTGAAGTCGATGGGGTTGGCGTCCCCGTTGAAGATCATGAGCATGGAGTCGTCAATGATCTCGCGGCCGCGTTCATCCGGCTCCGGGATGGCCTTGCCGTTGAGGAAGATCATGACGGAGCGGGCGTACCAGGTGTTCCAGTCCGTCTCCGCCATGTGTTCGCCCGCCGGGGTGAACCATTCGATCTCCCCGATCTCGGACTCACCGCCGTGCTCCGGGGCGCCAGCGAAGAACCGCCGCCGGTGGAAGATCGGATGGTTGTGGTGCAGTTCGATGAGCTTCTGGGTGAAGTTCAGGAGGGACTGCTCGGCCGGGTCGAGGTCCCAGTCGATCCAGGTGAGCTCGTTGTCCTGGCAGTATCCGTTGTTGTTGCCCCCCTGCGTGCGGCCCATCTCGTCGCCGTGGGAGATCATCGGGACGCCCTGGGACAGGACGAGCGTGGTGAGGAAGTTGCGCTGCTGGCGAGCCCGCAGCGCGTTGACCGCCTTGTCCTTCGTCTCGCCCTCCACCCCGCAGTTCCACGAGCGGTTGTGGCTCTCGCCGTCCTGGTTGTTCTCGCCGTTCGCCTCGTTGTGCTTCTCGTTGTACGAGACGAGGTCCCGCAGCGTGAACCCGTCGTGGGCGGTGACGAAGTTGATGGAGGCGACGGGGCGCCGCCCCGAGTGCTCGTAGAGGTCGGACGAGCCGGTGAAGCGGGAGGCGAACTGGTCGAGCGTGCCCGGCTCCCCGCGCCAGAAGTCGCGCACGGTGTCCCGGTACTTGCCGTTCCACTCGGTCCACAGCGGGGGGAAGCCACCCACCTGGTAACCCCCGTCGCCGAGGTCCCAGGGCTCGGCGATGAGCTTCACCTGGGAGATGACCGGGTCCTGGTGGACGATGTCGAAGAAGGCGGACAAGCGATCCACCTCGTGGAACTGGCGCGCCAGGGTGGAGGCGAGGTCGAAGCGGAAGCCGTCGACGTGCATCTCCGTCACCCAGTAACGCAGCGAGTCCATGATGAGCTGCAGCACGGCGGGGGAGCGCATGAGGAGGGAGTTCCCGGTCCCGGTGGTGTCGAAGTAGTGCCGCCTGTCCTCGTCGACGAGCCGGTAGTAGGACGCGTTGTCGATCCCCCGGAAGGACAGCGTGGGGCCCATGTGGTTGCCCTCGGCGGTGTGGTTGTACACCACGTCCAGGATCACCTCGATGTTCGCGGCGTGGAAGGCCTTGACCATCGCCTTGAACTCCTGCACCTGCTCGCCGCGCTGCCCGGTGGAGGCGTACCCGTTGTGCGGGGCGAAGAAGCCGATCGTGTTGTAGCCCCAGTAGTTCGTGAGGCCCTTGTCCTGGAGGTGGGTGTCGTTGACGAACTGGTGCACCGGCATCAGTTCCACGGCGGTGATACCGAGGTCCGTGAGGTGCTGGATGACGGCGGGGTGGGCCATCCCGGCGTAGGTGCCGCGCGCCTCCTCGGGTACGTCCGGGTGCAGCATGCTCATGCCCTTGACGTGGGTCTCGTAGATGATCGAGTCGTGGTACTCGTGCTGCGGCGGGTAGTCGTGCCCCCAGTCGAAGTAGGGGTTCACCACCACGGAGAGCATGGTGGCGTCCACGTTGTCGGAGGTGTTGCGCTCCGCCGGGTTGTCGAACTGGTAGGAGTAGAGCGACGGATCGGACACGACCTGTCCCTCGATGGCCTTGGCGTACGGGTCGAGGAGGAGCTTGCTCGGGTCGCACCGGTGGCCGTGGTGGGGCTCGAACGGCCCGTGGACGCGGTAACCGTAGCGTTGCCGGGGCTGAATGCCGGGGAGGTAGGCGTGCCAGACGTGGGCGTCCACCTCGGTGAGGGCGATGCGCTCCTCGGTCATGTCCTCGTCGAAGAGGCATAGCTCGACCTTGTCCGAGACGGACGAGAAGATCGCGAAATTGGTGCCGGACCCGTCGAAGGTGGCACCGAGCGGGTAGGGGCGGCCTGGCCATTTCTGCATGACCCAAGCTTTCCACACTTCATGCCCCCTCCCGGGCACGGTGTGGTGTTGACGCCCCACCTCCGGGCAAAGCCCGTCCGCCGGTCCTACGCTGGTGGTCAACCCGCTTCGAGGAGGAACAATGGGAGTGGTCTGGGAGATCATCGGCTGGCTCGGCACCGGCCTCGTCGTCCTGTCGATGGCTCAGCAGCGGATCACCCGCCTGCGCCTCCTCAACCTCGCGGGCGCGGCGATCCTCACGGTGTACAACCTGATCCTCGGGGTGTGGCCGATGGTCGCGCTGAACGCCGCGCTCTCCGTGATCCAGCTGTACCACCTCAACCTGCTCTTCCGGTCCCGGCACGACGCCGCCGCCTACGACGTCGTCACCGCCGCGCCTACGGACGACGTGGTGACGCACGTGATCGCGCAGCACCACGAGGAGATCGGCGCCTTCCACCCCTCGTTCCGAACGCCCGCCAACAGCTCCGTAGCCTTCCTCGTGATGAAGGGGGACGAGGTGGTCGGGGTGGTGCTGGCCACCCTCGACGGCGCCGGCACCGCGGTGCTCGACGTGGACCACGTCACCCCCAGCTACCGCGACTTCACGCCCGGGGAGTTCGTGTTCCGCCACTCCGACATCTGGCAACGGCTGGGCGTCGAGCGCATCCGGACGGAACCCGGCGGTCCGGACTACTACTCCAACCTCGGCTTCACGCCACGCGACGGCGCGTGGGAACTCGTCGTGGCACCGTGACGTGACCACCCCGCAGGCGCCCGGTTGGGCGCGACACCTTCCGGGCCTTCACGTGCTCACCCACTACGAGCGCTCCTGGCTCCGGGGTGACGTCGTGGCCGGCCTCACCGTCGCCGCCTACCTCGTGCCGCAGGTGATGGCCTACGCCGAGGTCGCGGGCCTGCCCGCCGTGACGGGGCTGTGGGCCATCCTCGCTCCGCTCGGCATCTACGTCCTCGTCGGGTCCTCCCGTCAGCTCTCCGTCGGCCCGGAGTCCACCACCGCGCTCATGACGGCGGCGGCCGTCGGCGCATTGGCCGGGGCAGCCGGACCCCGACGGCACGCGGAGGTCGCCGCGGTGCTCGCCGCCGCCGTCGGCATCGTGTGCCTGGTCGGCTGGGTGGCGCGCCTCGGGTTCCTCGCCAACCTGCTCTCCCGTCCCGTCCTCACCGGGTACCTGACAGGGATGGCGCTGCTCATGGTGATCTCCCAGTCGGGCAAGGTGACGGGCCTGGCGATCGAGGGCGAGGGGCCCGTGGAGGAGTTGCGCTCCCTGGCCACCCAGCTCGGCGACGCGCACCTGCCCACCGTGCTCCTGGCCACCCTCGTGCTGGTGGCGCTCTTCTCGCTCCGCCGCTGGGCACCCCGCTGGCCCGGGCCCCTCCTCATCATGCTGGCCGCGGCGGGGTCCGCCGCCCTCCTCGGCCTGGACGAGGACGGCATCGCGACCGTGGGGGCGATCCCCGAGGGGTTGCCGGCCGTGCGGGTCCCCGACTTCGCCGGCGTCGACCTCATGTCCCTGTTCCCCTACGCGCTCGGACTCGCCGTCGTCGGCTACTCCGACAACGTCGTCGAGTCACGGGCCTTCGCGGCCCGACACCGCCAGAAGATCGACAGCGGCCAGGAGCTGTTCGCGCTCGGCCTCGTGAACGTCGGCTCCTCCCTGTTCCAGGGGTTCCCGGTGAGCAGCAGCGGAAGCCGCACCGCACTGGGCGACATGATGGGCAGCCGCTCCCAGCTCCACTCGCTCATCGCGCTCACGTGCGTGGTGGCCACGCTCCTGTTCCTCGGCCCGGTCCTCTCGGCCTTCCCGACGGCGGCGCTCGGCGGCGTCGTCATCTACGCCGCCTACGGTCTCGTCGACGTGCCCGAGTGGCGGCGGATCGCCCGCTTCCGGCGGAGCGAGCTGGTGCTGGGCCTGGTCACCGCCCTCGGGGTGCTCGCCCTCGGCGTGCTCGGCGGGATCGGCCTGGCCGTGGTGCTCTCCCTCCTCGACCTGATCCGGCGGATGGCCCACCCGCACGACAGCATCCTCGCCTACGTGCCCGGGTACGCCGGCATGCACGACGTCGATGACTACCCGAGCGCCGTCCGCGTTCCCGGACTGCTCGTCTACCGGTACGACTCGCCCCTGTTCTTCGCCAACGCCGAGGACTTCACCCACCGGGCCCTGGCCGCGGTGGACGCCGCCGAGCCGCGGGTCGAGTGGTTCGTCCTCAACGCCGAGGCCAACGTGGAGGTGGACCTGACCGCCGTCGACACCCTCGACCTGCTGCGCGAGGCCCTCGAGGCCCGCGGGGTGATCTTCGCGATGGCCCGCGTGAAGATGGACCTGCGGGACCAGCTGCGGGCGGCGGGCTTCGTGGAGAAGGTGGGGGAGGACCGGATCTTCCCCACCCTGCCCACCGCCGTCGCCGGCTACGTGGCGTGGCACGAACAACGCCACGGGCTGCGGCCGCCCGGCCTCCCGGAGAACCTTCCCCCGCCCATCGTGGGCGGGATCGTGGACGACCGGTGAACTCGGAGGGGGGCCCGCAGGTCGTGGCGCGCAAGCAGGGAGTGTGCGGCGAGCTCGCCCTGCGCCGCGCCGGGCAGCACCACGAGATCATCGCCAACGGCGTGTTCCTCATGGACACGCGCGGGGGAGAGTCCGAGCGCCTGCTCGTGCGTGCGGCGGCCGAGCGGATGCCGGATCCGGGCAGGATGATGATCGGCGGTCTCGGTGTCGGCTTCTCCCTCGCCGAGGCCGTGGCGCATCCGCGGGTGAGAGAGGTCCACGTCCTCGAACGCGAGGCCGTGGTGGTGGACTGGAACCGCACCCACCTGCGCGTCGCCAACGGCGACGCCCTCGCAGACCCACGGGTGCGGGTACACGTGGCCGACGTCGTCGCCTGGCTCCGGGAGGCGGCCCCGGCGTCGCTGGACGCGATCTGCCTCGACGTGGACAACGGTCCGGACTGGCTCGTCACCCCGGGAAACGCCTGGCTGTACGCGGGGGAGGGAATCGCGGCCGCCCATCGGGCGCTCGCGCCCGGTGGCGTCCTGGCGGTGTGGGCCGCGGCCCCGGCACCGGAGTACGTGCGGCGGCTCCACTCCCACTTCACGGAGGTGCAGGAGTTGCCGGTCCGCCATGGGACCGGCAGGCCCGACGTCGTCGTTCTCGCTCACCGCCGAGCCGACGGCGGGGACACGCGGGGGATGGGCGACAGCACCAGAACAGCCAGGAGGAACACATGAACGAGGCAGGTTCGGGCGACGTCGGAATCGAGGAGGAGGTTGCCGAGTCCTACCGCGCGACCGTCGAGAAGGGGGCGGCGCGCCTGCACCGCAGTTGGCGCGCGCTGGTCACGACCGGGTTCGTCGGGGGAGTCGAGATCGGGCCGGGCATCCTGGGGTACCTGGCGGTGCTGCACGGCACGGGCAGCCACCTGCTCGCCGGACTCGCCTTCGGGATCGGACTCGTCGCGCTCTTCCTGGCCCACGGGGAGCTGTTCACCGAGGGGTTCCTGCTACCCGTCATGGCACTGTTCGCCGGGCGTGGAACGCCGTTGCAACTGGTGCGGCTCTGGGGTGTCACCCTCCTGACGAACCTGGCGGGAGGCTGGGTGTTCATGTGGCTCGTGGCCCGGGCGTTCCCGGAGTTCGAGGAGGTGCTCGCCGAGACGGCCCGCCACTTCGTGGACGCACCCCTCGACTGGAGATCCGTGTCCCTGTCCCTGCTCGGCGGCATCGTCATCACGGTCCTGACGCGGATGCAGGAGGGCACCGAGTCCGACGGGGTCAAGGTGGTGGCCGCGTTCGCCGCGGGCTTCCTCCTGGCAGGCCTGAGCCTGTTCCACTCGGTGCTCGACTCCATCCTCATCTTCGGCGCGATCCACGCCGGGGGCACGGTCACCTACGTCGAGTGGCTCGCCTGGGTCTGGTACGTGGTGCCGCTCAACCTGCTTGGTGGACTGGTCTTCGTCACCGGCCTGCGGATCGTTCGCGCGAGCGTGCTGCCTGAGGCCCCGGGGCCTGACCCCGCGACGTGAGACGGCGCGCGGGGTGCCTTTTTGGTTCCGTACATTTGCCGTACAATCGGGACGAGGAGGAGGTGGTGGGTCAATGGCCGTGACGGCCGATCGCTCGACGGCGAGGAGGAAGAGCCAACGGATCGAGGCTCGGGTGACCGAGGACGATGCGCGCGTTATCGCGCGGGCGGCGACGTTGCTGAACGCATCGGTCTCGTCCTTCGTCGTCGATGCCGCCTTGGAGAAGGCCGAGACGGTGGTGGCGCGGGCGGACCGCACGATCATGCCCGCGGCTCAGTTCGAGGAGATGATCTCCGCACTGGACGACCTGACGCCGGTGCCGGAGCTCGTCGCCCTGATCAACCGGCCCCGCCGGATCACCCACCGGTGACCCCGGAGACGCCTGAGTTCGTCACCGAACTGTTGACCGCCGAGCACGAGCTCGACGGCTTCGACAGCGGCGAGGAGGAGACGGACACCTGGTTGCGGCGCAACGCGCTGCGCGCCCAGCAGCAGGGCAGCGCGCGCACGCGAGTCCTCACCCGCCCTGGTGACCGAAGGGTGCTGGGGTACTACGCGATCAGTCCGCATGACACGCACCGGGAGGACGTGCCGCTGGCAGCAGCCGGTGGCCTGCGGATCGTGCCGGGCTACCTCGTGGCCCAACTCGCGGTGGACCGAAGCCTGCAAGGCCAGGGGATCGGTGGTGAGTTGTTGCTGGACGCGCTGATCACGATCGCTGCTGCCGCACAAACTGTCGGGGGACGGCTCGTTGTCGTGGACGCCGTCGCCGAGGGTGCGGTGGCCTTCTACGAGCGGTACGGCTTCATCCGGATCGGTCACAGCCTGCGGCTGTACCAGAAGATCTCCCGTATCCAGGCCTCCGTCCGCCGCGACGGCTGAGGGCTGGAGGTCCTCTGGTGAGTCCCGGGGGGACCCGAGGGTCACGCCGCGTTGGTAGCGTGCAGCCTGTGGCGGTGGACCGACTGAATCGTGACGAGTTCTATGCCAGATTGGCTCCGCTGGACGAGGCCGGCCTGAGGAAGGCGTTGTGGACACTGTATTGGCGTGGATCGGCGCCGGTTCGTGAGCGGGTCCTGGCGATCGTGGACCCCCAGTCGGTCGCGGTCGAGGCGAGGGCTGTCGTCGTCGACGCAGAGGCGCTCCTGGCCGAGGTGGGGGAGTTCGCGGCGCTGGCGCGGCACGGGTCGTACATGGCCGGGGATCGCCGGGTCTCGCCGAAGGAGCGGACGCGGTGGCGGTTCACCTTCCAGCGTCTGGTGAAGTCGACCACGCGGGCGCTGGAGGGTCGCGATGTGGAGGCTGCGGCGTCGGCGATGGCCATGCTGATCGACCTCGCCTGCGAGCTGGAGTCGTTCGACTACTTCCGGTCCGACGATCCGGTGGAGGCGGCCCGGTTCGTGGTCTCCGACGCGGCGGCAGTGATGTGGTCGGCCATCCGGCGGGAGCAGGGCTTCGGGGCCTTCTGCGAGCGTGCGGCCGGGGAGTTGCTGCGGTGGGAGTCGCGCTGGGGGTGGACTCGCCGGTCCGACGGGTGGGTGGCCTCGAGGGAGACGACGCTCGCCGAGGTGGTGGCCGGAATGCTTTCCACGCCCGATGCGTGGGGCCTGTTCGCCGTCCACTACGTGCAGGCACGGGACAGCGCGGGAGCGCACGGACGTGGCACGTCCGGGGTTCGCCGCTACAGGCTGGCGCGCGCCGAGGACCTGGCCGAGTGGCATGCCGTGCTGCGAGAACGGCTCGCACACGGCGAGTACGAGCACCTGCTGGAGAGGCTCTCCTAGCATCCCGCTCTGGACGGGCCGGTTGGGGATGGAGGAGCACACAGTTCCTCGGACACAAAGCTGGAGAGCATCCGCAGGTTCTGAGGCAAGGCGTACACCAAGGCGGGCACCAACCACCCAGAGGGACGCACAAGATGGGGTGGGATGACCGACAGTGAACGCGACCTCGCGATGCTCGACGCACTTGGCAACGTGCGGATCTTCAACATCATGAACGACCCGGACAACTGACCCCTGGTGCTCGACCGTACGGACTGGCACGTGGAAAGCACGCGCTGGAACGAAGAAGCCCCCGACCGGCTGTCGATGCAGGTCAGGGGCCTAAC
>DBPQ01000074.1:0-2283 GCA_002304945.1 Actinomycetales bacterium UBA1416
CGTCCCGAACTCTGGCGGTCACGTCGACGACGCCGGGAAGTCCGGTGAAGTCCTCGCGGACGCGGATCCTGTCCCCGCTCACCCAGGCCGAACGTCGGGCTTTGCTCCTCGCTACCTCCGGAGGAACCTCTACAGCGCTCACCACGTCGTAGCTCGCAGCATCAAGGAGGATGAGGACGCACGCATCGAAGTCCCAGCTCCTGAAGACAGAGAAGATCTGTGATCCGCCGGTGTGGCGCCCAACCAGCCGCGACTTGACTTGGAGCCGGCGGCCATCCTCCGCGAGCACATCCCAGGACTTCTCCGAGTTCGGGGCGAGCGTGCCGCGATACGCCACAGCAACGAGTGTCTCTGCGAGGTCACCTGCGGGCGCATTCCTCGTGCGCACCACGTTGCGGTTGATCAGCTCTTCGAGCAGGGCCGCGTAGAGCCGCAGGATCTCGCGGGTACGAAGTGCCTTGACGTCGACATCGCTCATGATCACGAATCGGCCGTCGACGGTCCGCTCAGTCGGTAGCCCCAATCGGTCTGCTGCAACACCCACCGCTCTCCCGCGGTGAAGAGCGACCGCATCTGGTCGCTACCGAGGCGCAGGCGTCCCGAGCGGTTCCGTTCCTCCCCGATGCGCGGGTCCCACGGCACGCTCTCGAATGTGCGGCCGTTCACCTCCACGCGCAAGGTCGTCTTCTCCTGCGGGAACAGGGAGCGCGTCGCGGCCGGGAGGCGTAGGCGCCCGCGCTCGATGTCGTGCTGCGTGATGGTCTGGGTGCGGTGCAAGTCAGCGTGCGGCATGGCCTCACGGTAGCCATCGCCGCCGACATCCTCGACGGTCGTGGCCTCCCGCACCTGCTCACCGACCCATGGCGCTGCCTCTCCGGGCCCGAGGTTCAACTGCATCCAGGACAGGTCCCGCCCACCGGCCGCCAGGGCCACGAGATCCTCCTGCCGTGCCTGCCCAATCGCCACGCGATAGAGCCCCACGGACTTCTTCAACTGTCGATACCGTGCTGTCTCGGTGCTCAGGGGCGCCAGCGCCACGTGCCGCTCGATCCGCGACTCGCCGGGGTACACCCAGTACGGATGGATGGCGCTCTCCCCCGCCGGCCGCCGCTCCTCCGCCGCGAGGAACATGGCGTACCAGGGGTCGTCCACGCTCGCCCAGAGCGCCGCGTCCGCCCACTGATCGGCGATGTTCCGCCGTACCGCGTGCCCCTTGTACCGGTGCACCCGGCCCTCGCGCTGCTCGAGGTCCACGGGGTTGCCGGGCAGGTTCCAGTGCACCACCGCGTGGCAGTAGGTGTGGAAGTCGAGCCCCTCCTGCCCCACCGACGTCGACGTCAGCACGAACGGCCAGAACGGCGAGTTGAACGCCACCCGCACACGCCCCTCCCGCTCGGCCGCGCCGTCCTCGGTCGTGGCCCGCCCGAACCGCATCGCGAAGTGGGACCGCACCCGCTTCTGCTCCAGCCGCGCCGCGTCCCCCTCCAGCACCACCTCGTCCACCGTGTTCGCCGCCGTCCGGATGCTCGCCGCGTCGACGACGACGTCCGCCAGCGCCCGGGCCCGCTCCGCCCCGTGCGTCTCCTGCAGCCCCTCGGACTCGGTGAGCACGTGGACGTACTCGTCCAACACCGCCTGGAGGTTCCCGTCCACCGCGTGCTGCACCATGCGCCGCCAGTACGGCACCCGCTCGTCCTCGTCGGCCCGGACGAACGAGATGACCTCGGGCCGGTTGAACAGCGACCGCAGTCCCCACGCGATCCGCCACGCCTGGTCACGGACGTCGACGTCGTCGCGCACCTTCGCGCCGCCACACACTCGGCTGAGGGCTCGCAGGGCGGTCACTCCGGGACCCGCCAGCGCGACGTCGACGAGCACGTCAACCAGGTCGTCCGGCCGGCGTTCGAGCGCCTCGACGTCGATCCCCAGCGCCTCGCTGACATGTTCGGCCAGCCGCGTGGCAATCTTGGTGCCGCCCTCGTCGTCGTCAGGGCCCGTCCGCCGTCCCCAGCCCGCCATCCGGCCCCGGAACGCGGCCTGGGATCGCCGATGCGCGTCCAACACGAGCGGGGCTGCCCAGTACCAGCGCTCGTCGGCGGCGCCGATGTCCGTGCCCGGTGGCAGGCCCGCCAGCAGCGCCTCGATCCGCCGTCGCAACTCTGCCCGAACCGCGCCGAGGTCCGCTGGCAGTCCCCCGTCGAGGGCGCGCGCCAGTTCCCACGGGTCTCCCACCTCGGCGAGTGTCACCGAGGGGTACAGCACCCCGAGGACGGGCATCCCGGT
>DBPQ01000074.1:2330-2535 GCA_002304945.1 Actinomycetales bacterium UBA1416
CACGGCCTTCGGCACCACGTTCCAGGCGGAGAACACGAGCCGCTTGGTCAGCCGCCCGGCGGTAGCCTCGGCGAACGCTCCCTGCGGCGCGTAGTACGGCAGCGACGGCGGTATCCACGCGATCCTGTCCGCGCTGTGCTGCAGGACGTCGTCCGCCAGGGCCCGGAGCTTGGCGTTGCCGGGGTCGATCCGCTGGTAGGTCTCG
>DBPQ01000050.1:0-5550 GCA_002304945.1 Actinomycetales bacterium UBA1416
CCCGGGATGAAGCCGCCGTACTTCTTCATGTTGTCCGCGACCTCCTCCGGGTTGAAGGTGATCGAGGTGTAGAAGAACGCGAAGAAGATGATCAGAAGCGCGTAGGTGAGCATGTACCACCACGACTGCGTCACCAGGAAGTTCTGCTGGAGCCACAGGGACCAGGACGCCTGCGGCGCGAACTGGGCGGCGAGCACGGGCAGCTGGAGGATCGAGGACGCGAAGATGACGGGGATGACGCCCGACTGGTTGATCTTCAGCGGGATGTAGGTGGTCGAGCCCCCGTAGAGCCGCCGCCCGACCATGCGCTTGGCGTACTGCACCGGGATGCGGCGCTGGGACTGTTCGACGAACACGACGGCGAGCGTGATCAGCAGGATGACGGCCAGCATGATGACCGTGTTCCGGAACCCGTTCGCCCCACCGGCGATCGAGATCATCTGGGTCGGGAACGACGCGACGATGGAGGTGAAGATCAGCAGTGACATCCCGTTCCCGACGCCCCGCTCGGTGATGAGCTCGCCGAGCCACATGATGAGACCCGTTCCGGCTGTCATTGCCAGGACGACGAGGAAGAGGTTGAACGGGGACTCATCCGGGATGGGGCTGACCGGGCACCCGGGATAGAGCTGGCCCGAGACCGCCAGCGTCACCACGGTCACGGACTGGAGCAGGCCGAGTCCGATGGTCAGGTACCGCGTGTACTGGGTGAGCTTCGCGGTGCCCGCCTGCCCCTCCTTGTGGAGTTCCTCGAACCGGGGGATGGCGACACGCAGCAACTGGATGATGATCGACGCCGTGATGTACGGCATGATCCCGAGCGCGAAGATCGAGAGCTGGAGCAGGCCGCCCCCGGAGAACAGGTTCACCATGTCGAGGATCGACTGATCGGAGCCGGCTGCACATTGCTGAACGTTCGCGTAGCTGACCCCCGGCGCGGGGATGAAGGCCCCGAGCCTGAACAGCGCCATGATGCCGAGCGTGAACAGCAACTTGCGTCGCAGGTCCGGTGTCCGGAAGGCCTGTGCGAATGCGCTGAGCAAGATTCCTCCAAGATGAGCGTGTGGCCCGCGCGGACCCTCGGTCAGATTACCCTGTTTCGCCGGGCCCGATCCCGGCCGGGAACAGACCTGCCCCCGTGCGGTGACGGGGGCAGGTCGACGGGATGACCGGCTACGGCTGGGAGATGGTCCCGCCGGCGGCCTCGATCTTCTGCTTGGCGGAGTTCGACCAGGCGTCGGCCTCCACCTCGAGCTTGACCGAGACCTCGCCGGTGCCGAGGACCTTCACGAGGTGTCCCTTGCGGACGGCGCCCTTCTCGACGAGGTCCGCGACCTCGACGCGGCCGCCCTCCGGGAACAGCTCCGCCAGCTTGTCCAGGTTCACGACCTGGTACTCGACCCGGAACGGGTTCTTGAAGCCACGCAGCTTGGGGAGCCGCATGTGCATCGGCATCTGCCCACCCTCGAACCGCTCCGGGACCTGGTACCGGGCCTTGGTGCCCTTGGTTCCACGGCCCGCGGTCTTGCCCTTCGAGCCCTCGCCGCGACCCACGCGGGTCTTCGCGGTCTTGGCGCCCGGGGCGGGGCGCAGGTGGTGCACCTTCAGGACGTGCACCTTCTCTGTCTCGTCTGCCATCACTTGACCTCCTCGACGGTGACGAGGTGCGCCACCGCTCGGACCATGCCGCGAGTCACGTCGTCGTCGGGACGCTCGACCGTCTGGCCGATGCGCTTGAGCCCGAGCGAGCGGAGGGTGTCGCGCTGGTTCTGCTTTCCGCCGATCGCGGACTTGACCTGGGTGACAAGGAGCTTGGCCATCATGCACCCGTCCCAACTGCCTCGGAGGACTTCATCTCGGCCTCGTGGCGTGCACGCTCGTCGGCCTTCGCCCGTGCCCGCAGCAGACCGGCGGGCGCGACGCGCTCGAGCGGAAGTCCGCGGCGCGCGGCCACGGCCTCCGGCTGCTCGAGCATCTTCAGCGCCGCCACGGTGGCGTGCACGATGTTGATCGCGTTGTCCGACCCCATCGACTTGCTCAGGATGTCGTGGATGCCCGCGCACTCGAGGACGGCGCGCACCGGGCCACCGGCGATGACACCGGTTCCCGGGGACGCGGGGCGGAGGAACACGACTCCCGCCGCGGCCTCGCCCTGCACGATGTGCGGGATGGTGCGACCGATGCGCGCGACCTTGAAGAAGTTCTTCTTCGCCTCCTCGACGCCCTTGGCGATCGCCGCGGGCACCTCCTTGGCCTTTCCGTAGCCGACGCCGACGGTGCCGTCGCCGTCACCCACGACCACCAGTGCGGTGAAGGAGAACCTGCGTCCACCCTTGACCACCTTGGCGACACGGTTGATCGCGACGACGCGCTCCAGGTANNGGCGGTCCGAGCGCGGCTCGCGCTCGGTGTTCCCGCCTGTGGCCCCCGTGCCGGAGCCGGCCCTGCCTCGCTGCTGTGCAGCCATCAGTAATTCCTCTGCTCTCGTTCGTTGGTCACACGCTCAGCCCACCGTCGCGCGCGCCGTCCGCGACGGCGGCCACGCGGCCGTGGTACTTGTTGCCGCCACGGTCGAACACGGCAGCCTCGATGCCCGCGTCCTTGGACCGCAGTGCGATGAGCTGCCCGACCTTGCGAGCCTTGTCGGTCTTGGACCCGTCCGCCGCCCGCAGGTCGACCTCGAGGGTCGAGGCGGAGACCAGTGTGCGGCCGGTCCCGTCGTCGACGAGCTGCGCCACCATGTGGCGGTTGGACCGGGTCACGACCAGACGCGGCCGTGTCGCGGTCCCGGACACCTTCTTGCGCACGCGCAGGTGACGACGGGAACGGCTGACCGCCTTGCCCTTGCCTTTGATGGACACTGCCATGGCTTACTTACCAGCCTTTCCGACCTTGCGGCGAACCTGCTCGCCGGCGTAGCGCACGCCCTTGCCCTTGTACGGCTCCGGCTTGCGAAGCTTGCGGATGTTCGCGGCGACCTCGCCGACCTGCTGCTTCGAGATGCCGGAGACGGAGAACTTGGTCGGGCCCTCCACCGCGAACGTGATGCCGGCCGGGGGCCTGACGACGACGGGGTGGGAGAAGCCGAGCGCGAACTCGAGGTCCGAGCCCTTCGCCACCACGCGGTAACCGGTGCCGACGATCTCGAGCTTCTTCTCGTAGCCCTGCGTCACGCCGATCACCATGTTGTTGATCAGGGTCCGCGTGAGCCCGTGGAGCGAACGTGACTCTCGCTCGTCGTTCGGACGGCTCACGACGATCTCGCCGGACTCGTTCCGCTCGATGGAGATCGGAGACTTGACGGTGTGCGAGAGCTCGCCCTTCGGTCCCTTGACCGTGATGAGCGCACCCTCGATGGTGACGTCGACGCCAGCGGGGACCTGGACGGGATTCTTGCCGATTCGAGACATCTTTCCTCCTTCCAGGTCACCAGATGTAGGCGAGGACTTCCCCACCCACACCCTTGTTCTCGGCCTCGCGGTCCGTCAGCAGACCCGAGGAGGTGGACAGGATGGCCACGCCGAGGCCGCCGAGCACCTTGGG
This sequence comes from Actinomycetales bacterium UBA1416, assembly GCA_002304945.1. GTDB lineage: Bacteria > Actinomycetota > Actinomycetes > Actinomycetales > Actinomycetaceae > UBA1383. Next base: position 3,544 of record DBPQ01000050.1, read on the forward strand.
CAGGTTGGTCGACTTCGCGTAGACCCGGAGGCCCGGCTTGGAGATGCGCCGCACGCCGGCGATCGCACGCTCCTGGTTGGGCCCGAACTTCAGGACGAGGGTGAGCTCCTTGCCCACCTCGAGGTCCTTCGTCGAGTAGTCGGCGATGTAGCCCTCGGTCTTGAGGATCTTCGCGATCGAGACCTTCAGCTTCGAGTGCGGCATGGTCACCGACTCGTGGTGCGCGGAGTTGGCGTTGCGCAGACGCGTCAGCATGTCCGCGATGGGATCGGTCATTGTCATGTGGGCCTTCGCCCTTCCTCGTCGCGGTTTCCGGTATCGGACCTGCGACGTAGTCGGTTTACCAGCTGGACTTCGTCACGCCCGGGAGCTGGCCACGGAGGGCCATCTCGCGCAGGCAGACTCGGCACAGCCCGAACTTGCGGTACACCGAGTGCGGACGTCCGCACCGCTGGCACCGTGTGTAGCCACGAACGGCAAACTTGGGCTTGCGGTTCGCCTTGTTCTTGAGAGCGGTCTTCGCCAACTCAGTCCTCCTTGAACGGGAAGCCGAGGCGGCGCAGGAGCGACCGCCCCTCCTCGTCGGTCCTCGCCGTGGTCACCACGGTGATGTCCATACCGCGAACGCGGTCGATACGGTCCTGGTCGATCTCGTGGAACATCGACTGCTCCGTGAGACCGAAGGTGTAGTTGCCGTTGCCGTCGAACTGCTTCGGCGACAGTCCGCGGAAGTCCCGGATCCGGGGCAGGGCGAGCGAGAGCAGCCTGTCGAGGAACTCCCACATGCGGTCACCGCGGAGCGTCACGTGCGCGCCGATCGGCATGCCCTCACGCAGCTTGAACTGCGCGATCGACTTGCGCGCCTTCGTCACCTGGGGCTTCTGCCCGGTGATGGCGGTGAGGTCCGCGATCGCGCCCTCGATGAGCTTGGAGTCACGCGCCGCGTCCCCCACACCCATGTTCACGACGATCTTGGTGAGTCCGGCGACCTCGTTGACGTTGCCGTACTTGAACTCGTCCTGCATGCCCGCGACGATCTCGTCGCGATACCTCGCCTTGAGGCGCGGCATGACCTTCTCATCGGTGCTGGAAGTCATCAGATGTCCTTACCGGAGCGCTTGGCGATGCGCACCCGCACGGTGCGCTGCCGGCCGTCACGCTCGACCGTCTCGGTGCGGTAGCCCACACGCGTACCCTTCTTGGTCTCGGGGTCCACCAGCATCACGTTCGAGACGTGGATCGGGGCCTCGATGGTCTCGATGCCACCGGTGCGGGCGCCGCGCTGCGACTGCCCCACCTTGGTGTGCTTCTTGACCCGCTGGACGCCCTCCACGACGACGCGGTCCGAGTCCTTCATGACCTCGAGAACGCGGCCGGTGCGCCCTTTGTCGCGACCGGCGATCACGATCACCTGGTCGCCCTTCTTGATCTTTGCCATTTCAGAGCACCTCCGGTGCGAGCGAGATGATGCGCATGTACTTCTTGTCGCGCAGCTCGCGGCCCACCGGGCCGAAGATGCGCGTGCCGCGCGGCTCGCCGTCGTTCTTGAGGATCACCGCGGCGTTCTCGTCGAAACGGATGTACGAACCGTCGGGACGACGCCGCTCCTTCGAGGTGCGCACGACGACCGCCTTGACGACGTCGCCCTTCTTGACGTTCCCACCGGGGATCGCGTCCTTGACGGTGGCGACGATGACGTCACCGATACCGGCGTACCGCCGGCCGGAGCCACCGAGCACCCGGATGCAGAGGAGCTCCTTGGCACCGGTGTTGTCGGCGACCTTGAGTCGCGTCTCCTGCTGGATCATTGAATCCTCTCCTGTCGTCGTGCCGGTTCTCGGATGTTGCCGAGCCTGGCCGAACTGTGAAGGCTACTTGGCCTTCTCGATAATGCTCACGAGCCGCCAGCGCTTGGTGGCCGAGAGCGGACGGGTCTCCATGATGCGAACCAGGTCACCGATGCCGGCACTGTTGTTCTCGTCGTGGGCCTTCACCTTCTTGGTGCGG
>DBPQ01000050.1:5562-11007 GCA_002304945.1 Actinomycetales bacterium UBA1416
ACGACGATGGTCTTGTCCATCTTGTCCGACACGACGTACCCGGAACGGGACTTGCGCTCGTTCCGGACCGGCGTCTGCGTTTCGTTCGTGCTCACTTCTTCTTCGCTGCCTTCTCGTTGCTCGGAGCGGTGCGGATGCCCAGCTCACGCTCGCGCACGATGGTGTAGATGCGGGCGATGTCCTTGCGCACGGCCTTCAGGCGACCGTGGTCCTCGAGCTGCCCGGTGGCGTGGGAGAAGCGGAGGTTGAACAGCTCAGCCTTCGCCTTCGCCAGCTCCGTGGCCAGCTTCTCGTTGTCCATGGTGTCCAGGTCCTTGGGGGCGAGCCCCTTCGAGCCGACTGCCATCAGATCTCACCACCTTCGCGGCTGATGAAACGGGTCTTCATGGGGAGCTTGTGCATCGCACGGCTCATGGCCTCACGGGCGAGCGGCTCAGGGACTCCCCCGAGCTCGAACATCACCCGGCCCGGCTTGACGTTGGCGACCCACCACTCGGGCGAGCCCTTCCCGGACCCCATGCGGGTCTCGGCGGGCTTCTTCGTGATCGGACGGTCCGGGAAGATGTTGATCCACACCTTGCCACCGCGCTTGACGTGGCGGGTCATCGCGATACGGGCGGCCTCGATCTGCCTGTTGGTGACGTAGGCCGGCTCGAGCGCCTGGATCCCGAACTCGCCGAAGGCGATCGTGGTGCCGCCCTTCGCAGCGCCCGACCGCTTGGGGTGGTGCTGCTTCCGGTGCTTGGTACGACGGGGAATAAGCATCGCTCAGGCCTCCGTTGGTGTCGCCTCGGCGGCGGGTGCCTCCGCGGCCGGGGTCTCGGTGGGGGTGTCCTCACGACGAGGACGGCGGCTGGGGGCGCCACGACGCTCCGGACGGCGTCCGCGGGGGGCCTGGTCGGCCTGCTCGCGGGCGAACTCCTTCTCCGTCACGTCTCCCTTGTAGATCCACACCTTGACGCCGATCCGGCCGAACGTGGTGCGGGCCTCGTGGAAGCCGTAGTCGATGTTCGCGCGCAGGGTGTGCAGCGGGACGCGGCCCTCGCGGTAGAACTCGCTGCGCGACATCTCGGCGCCGCCGAGCCGGCCGGAGCACTGCACCCGGATGCCCTTGGCACCGGCGCGCTGCGCGGACTGCATGCCCTTGCGCATCGCGCGCCGGAAGGAGACGCGGGAGGCGAGCTGCTCGGCGATGCCCTGGGCGACGAGCTGGGCGTCGATCTCGGGGTTCTTCACCTCGAGGATGTTGAGCTGCACCTGCTTGCCCGTGAGCTTCTCGAGCTGGCCGCGGAGGCGGTCCGCCTCCGCGCCACGGCGCCCGATGACGATGCCCGGGCGGGCGGTGTGCAGGTCGACGCGCACGCGGTCACGGGTGCGCTCGATGTCCACCTTGGCGATGCCCGCGCGCTCGAGAGTCTGGCTCATGAGCTTGCGGATGGCCACGTCCTCGCGCACGTAGTCGCGGTAGCGCTGGCCCTCCTTGGTGGAGTCGGCGAACCACCGCGACCGGTGGTCCGTGGTGATGCCGAGTCGGAACCCGGTCGGGTTGACCTTCTGTCCCACTAGCGGGTCCTCTCCTTCGCTGCTGTCTTGGTGCGCTCCCCGACGACGACCGTGATGTGGCTCGTCCGCTTGAGGATGCGCCCGGCGCGGCCCTGGGCCCGCGGCCGGAATCGCTTCATGGTCGGGCCCTCGTCCACGTAGGCCTCGAGCACGACGAGCTTGTCCTCGTCGAGCCGCTCGGAGGCCTGGTCGGCCTTGACCCGTGCGTTCGCGATCGCGCTCTCGATGACCTTGAGGACGGGCTCGGCCGCCGCCTGCGGGGCGAACCGGAGGGTGGTGATGGCCTCACCGGTCCCCTTGCCACGAACGACATCGACGACGCGACGCGCCTTCTGGGGCGTGAGGCGGACATACCGCGCCTGCGCCTTGGCTTCCATCGTTTCCTGCCTTCTCTCTTCCAGTCGCTCCGGCCGCTGTCAGCGGCGGCGCGCCTTCCGGTCGTCCTTGTCGTGGCCGCGGTAGGTGCGGGTGGGGGCGAACTCGCCGAGCTTGTGGCCGACCATCGACTCGGTGACGAACACCGGGACGTGCTTGCGGCCGTCGTGGACGGCGAAGGTGTGGCCGAGGAAGTCGGGCGTGATGACCGACCGGCGCGACCAGGTCTTGATGACGTTCTTGGTGCCCTTCTCGTTCTGGGCGTCCACCTTCTTCTGCAGGTGGTCGTCGACGAAGGGGCCCTTCTTCAGACTGCGTGGCATCGTGGTCGCTCCCTATCAGCGCTTCTTGCCGCTACGGCGGCGGCGAACGATCATCTTGTCGCTGGGCTTGTTCGCGTGGCGCGTCCGGCCCTCGGGCTGGCCCCACGGGCTGACCGGGTTCCGGCCGCCGGAGGTCTTGCCCTCTCCACCGCCGTGCGGGTGGTCGACCGGGTTCATGGCGACTCCGCGCACGGTGGGGCGCTTGCCCTTCCAGCGCATCCGACCGGCCTTGCCCCAGTTGATGTTCGACTGCTCGGCGTTCCCGACCTCCCCGATGGAGGCGCGGCAGCGCGCGTCGACGTTCCGGATCTCGCCCGAGGGCATCCTCAGCTGGGCGAACCTGCCCTCCTTGGCGACGAGCTGGACGGACGCACCGGCGCTGCGGGCGATCTTGGCACCGCCGCCGGGCCGGAGCTCGATCGCGTGGATGACGGTACCGGTGGGGATGTTGCGCAGCGGCAGGTTGTTGCCCGGCTTGATGTCAGCGCCGGGACCGGCCTCGACGCGGTCACCCTGCTTCAGGTTGTTCGGCGCGATGATGTAGCGCTTCTCGCCGTCCGCGTAGTGCAGCAGCGCGATGCGCGCGGTGCGGTTCGGGTCGTACTCGATGTGCGCGACCTTCGCGGGGACGCCGTCCTTGTCGTGCCGGCGGAAGTCGATCACCCGGTAGGCGCGCTTGTGGCCGCCACCGATGTGCCGGGTGGTGATCCGACCGGACGAGTTGCGCCCTCCGCTCTTCGGCAGGGGACGCACCAGGGACTTCTCCGGGGTCGACCGGGTGATCTCTGCGAAGTCGGCGACGGAGGAGCCACGGCGGCCCGGCGTCGTCGGCTTGTACTTGCGAATGCCCATCAGGAAGCCACCTCACCAAAGATGTCGATGGTCTGGCCCGCACGGAGGGTCACGATGGCACGCTTGGTGTCCTTGCGCTTTCCCAGGCCGGCGCGGGTGCGCCGCGTCTTGCCGATGCGGGAGACCGTGTTCACAGCCTCGACCTTCACGTTGAAGATCTTCTCGATCGCGTTCTTGATCTCGGTCTTGTTGGAGCGCGGGTCGACGATGAAGGTGTACTTGCCCTCGTCGATCAGGTTGTAGCTCTTCTCCGAGACCACCGGGGCAAGGATGATGTCCCGGGGATTTTTCGATGGTTCGATGCTCATTCTTCCTCCTCGCCGAGGAACGCCGCGAGGGCGCCGGAGGTGAACACGACGTCGTCGTTCACGAGGACGTCATAGGTGTTCAGCTGGTCGACGTACACGAGGTGCACGGTGGGCACGTTGCGCAGCGAGAGGATCGACAGCTCGTCGTCCCGCCCCACCACGACGAGTGCCCGGCGGTCGGTGACCGCGTGGGAGAGGGCGGCGATGGCCGCCTTGGTGGACGGGGTCTCGTTCGTGACGAAGCCGGAGACCACGTGCACGCGGCCGGCCCGCGCCCGGTCGGACAACGCGCCGCGCAGGGCGGCGGCCTTCATCTTCTTGGGGGTCCGCTGCGAGTAGTCACGCGGCTGCGGGCCGTGGACGACTCCACCGCCGGCGAATTGCGGCGCACGGGTCGAACCCTGCCGGGCCCGTCCGGTGCCCTTCTGGCGGTAGGGCTTGCGGCCACCGCCGGAGACGTTGCCCCGGGTCTTGGTGGCATGCGTGCCCTGGCGGGCCGCGGCGAGCTGCGCGGTGACCACCTGGTGGATCAGGGGCACGTTGGTGGGGGCGTCGAAGACCTCGGCGGGCAGGGACGCGGTCCCCGTCTTCTTCCCGGCCGGGTCGAGGACGTCGATGGTGAGGGACTCGGCCATGTCAGGCTCCCTTCGCGGCGTTGCGGATCACGATGACCCCGCCCCTGGGACCGGGGACCGCGCCGGCCACGAGCACGAGCCCGTTGGCCGCGTCGATCGCGTGCACGGTCAGGTTCTGGGTGGTCTTGCGGACGTTGCCCATGCGACCGGCCATCCGCACGCCCTTGAAGACGCGCGACGGGGTGGCGCAGGCGCCGATGGAACCGGGCTTGCGGTGGTTCCGGTGCGCGCCGTGGGAGGCGCCGACACCGGCGAAGCCGTGGCGCTTCATGACGCCCGCCGTTCCCTTGCCCTTGGTGACGCCGACGACGTCGATGCGCTGGCCGGGCTCGAACACCTCGGCGGTGAGCTCCTGGCCGAGGGAGTAGTCGGCGGCGTCCGTGGTTCGGATCTCGGTGAGATGACGGCGCGGCGTGACGCCGGCCTTCTCGAAGTGGCCCTTGAGCGGCTTGGTGACCTTGCGGGGGTCGATGTCACCGAACGCGAGCTGGACGGCGGAGTACCCGTCCGTGTCCGGGGTGCGGACCTGCGTCACGATGTTGGTGCCGACCTGCACGACGGTGACCGGGACGAGGCGTCCGGCCTCGTCCCACACCTGGGTCATTCCGAGCTTCGTGCCGAGCAGCGCCGTGACGCGGCTGTCGGTCCCCTGCTGGGAGAGAGTGGTCATTGCTTGATTCCTCAGAGCTTGATCTCGATGTTGACGTCAGCGGGCAGGTCGAGCCGCATGAGCGAGTCGACAGCCTTGGGCGTCGGGTCGATGATGTCGATCAGCCGCTTGTGGGTGCGCATCTCGAAGTGCTCACGGCTGTCCTTGTACTTGTGCGGCGAACGAATCACGCAGTACACGTTCTTCTCCGTCGGCAGCGGCACCGGGCCCACGACCGTCGCACCAGCGCGNNTCTTCTGTCCCGCCATGGCGTCGTTCCAACCTCTCTCGTACCGCTTTGGTTTCGTCCGACCCCCGCATCCGGGCGTGTCGCCTGAGGCGCACACACCTGTCCGCGTGTTTCCGGTTTGGGCCGGAGGGGCTGGGTTGTCGTTACGGGCCCGGTTCAGCACCAGGCCTTCCTGCGCCGGGAAGTCCCCCGGGCAACCGATCCAGTGTGCCAGATCGGGGGCTCGGTTGGCCAATCCGCGTCTCCACGGTCCCGACCGGCTCGGTGGCACGCCCTCGGCGCACTCCCGGACCAGCCCGACAAGCCTAGCAGCGGGAGCGGCCGGCCGCGAAGCCGCGAGGCGGGACCGGGCTGTGACACTGGGCACGGACGGGGGTCGCCGGCACGCGAAAGGGCCCCGCCGAGCGGGGCCCTTTCGGAGGATCGTGCCGGATCAGGCGATGATCTTGGTGACGCGGCCGGAGCCGACGGTGCGGCCACCCTCACGGAT
>DBPQ01000138.1 GCA_002304945.1 Actinomycetales bacterium UBA1416
GTCCACTTGAACTCCGGGTCCTCCTCGAAGTACTGGTTCATCAACGGCCAGTACGCCAGGTACTCCCAGTACCGGCACCGGAACGAGTTCGCCGACGCCATGATCTCGTTGCCGATCGTCAGCAGGATGTCCCGCGGCGGCATCTGCGTCATACCCGACTGCGCCCGGAAGTCCGGCGTCACGATCTGCTGGTTCCACTGCAACGGGGTCGGCCGGTCCACCTTGATCCCCAGGCCCTCAAGGATCTTGGCGTAGTTGTCCAACTGCTCATTCGCGGCCTCGACCGTCGCGGTGGGGCGCGGACCCCACATGCCCCGCATCTCCGAGTCAACCGGAACCTTCTCCGAGGTCGCCGGCTCCTCGTCCGGGATCACCGAGAAGTCCGCACGACCCACGATCACGTGCTTCAGCGGGTCGTAGTCGTTCCAGGAATTGACGATCTTCGTCATATCCACTCCTTTGTGTTGTGTTTCCTTGTGTGGCGGTACAACGGCGACCGGGCGGCCGCCGGAGGTTCAGGCGCGGCGCACCTTGCGGGACTCGACGGGCTCCGGCATCGGGGGCCGGATGTCATCGGGTCCGCCGTAGTTGCCGCCGGGCGTGATGATGGTGCCGGCGTCGCCGGCAACGATGTCCTCGGCGTCCTCGAGCCGGCCGATCGCAGCGGTGTCGCCCGTCAGTTCGACGAAGCGGCACGCGGCCTCGACCTTCGGTCCCATGGAGCCGGCGGGGAAGCCACCGGCTCGCATGTAGGCCGGAGTCGCGCGGCTGATCGCGGACTGCTCGGGCGTGCCGTAGTTCTCCATGACGTTCGGGACGTCGGTGAGGATCATGAGGAAGTCGGCCTCGAGCGCCTCGGCGAGGACGGCCGCGGTCAGGTCCTTGTCGATCACGGCCTCCACGCCCTTGCGCAGGCCACGCTCGTCGCGGATCACCGGGATGCCACCACCACCGGCGCAGACGACGACGGCTCCGGCCTCGACGAGCGTGCGGATGATCCGCGTCTCGACGATGCGCTGGGGCTTCGGCGAGCCGACGACCCGGCGGAAGTGGTTGCCGTCGGGCTTCATGACCCACCCGCGCTCCTCGGCGAGCTTCGCCGCCTCCTCCTCGGTGTAGACCTCGCCCACGAACTTCGTGGGGTTGTCGAACGCGGGGTCACCCGCGAGCACGAGGGTCTGGTTCACCACGGAGGCGACGTGCCGGCCGGGGAGGTGGTTCTGCAGCGACTGCAGCAACCAGTAGCCGATCATGCCCTGCGTCATGGCCCCGAGGGTGTCGAACGGGTAGGGCTCGCTCAGCTTGGGGTCGTTGGCGGACTGGAGGGCGAGGACGCCCACCTGGGGTCCGTTGCCGTGGGTGATGATGATCTCGTGGTGCTCGGCGAGCGGCGCGAGCGACTCCACGGCGCGGTCGACGTTGTCGCGCTGGGGCTGGGCGTCGGGCTTCTCTCCCCGCTGGAGCAGGGCATTTCCGCCGAGGGCGATGACGATTCGCATGTCCCTACTCCCCCAGGGTGGCGACCATGACCGCCTTGATCGTGTGCATGCGGTTCTCCGCCTGGTCGAAGACCACGGAGGCCTCGGACTCGAAGACCTCGTCGGTGACCTCGAGGGACTCCATGCCTGTCTTGGCGTAGATGTCCTCGCCCACCTTGGTGTTGCGGTCGTGGAAGGCCGGCAGGCAGTGCAGGAACTTGGCGTTCGGGTTGCCGGTCGCCGCCATGAGTTCGGCATTCACCTGGTAGGGGGCGAGGAGGGCGATGCGCTCGTCCCAGACCTCCTTGGGTTCGCCCATGGAGACCCAGACGTCGGTGTAGATGAAGTCGCAGCCGGCGACGCCGTCCTTGGCGTCCTCCGTCAGCGTCACCTTCGCGCCGGTCTCCGCGGCGATCCGCTCGGCCTCCGCGACGATCGCGGCATCGTTCTGAAGCGCCTTCGGGGCCACCATGCGGACATCCATGCCCATCATGGCGCCGGCGATGAGGAGGGAGTTCGCGACGTTGTTGCGTGCGTCCCCGACGTACGCGAACGCGATCTCGTTGTACTCCTTGCCGGAGGTCTCGTGCATCGTGAGCTGGTCCGCGAGCATCTGGGTGGGGTGCCAGTCGTCGGTGAGGCCGTTCCAGACCGGGACGCCGGACAGCTCGGCGAGCACCTCGACGTGCTCCTGCTTGCTGCCGCGGAACTCGATGCCGTCGTAGAAGCGGCCCAGCACCCGGGCGGTGTCCGCGACCGACTCCTTGTGGCCCATCTGCGACCCGCTCGGGTCGAGGTAGGTGACGTGCGCGCCCTGGTCGAACGCGGCGACCTCGAACGAACACCGCGTGCGGGTCGAGGTCTTCTCGAAGATCAGGGCGATGTTCTTCTTCGCGAGGTGGTGGACCTCGCGGCCCTCCTTCTTGGCGGCCTTCAGTTCGGCCGACAGGTCGAGCAGGTACCGCCACTCCTCGGGAGTGAAGTCCAGCTCCTTCAGGAAGCTGCGGCCCTTCAGGTCGACGCTCATGTGTGTCCTTTCGAGAACGGTGTCGTGGTTGGTTGTGGCTTGGTCGTGAAGGTCAGATGTCTTCGCGGAGCGTGGGGCAGCTCATGCACCGGGGGCCGCCGCGGCCGCGGCCGAGCTCGGCGCTCGGCACGGTGATGACGCGGACGCCCTCGGACTCGAGGTACGCGTTCGCGACGGTGTTGCGGTCGTAGGCGACGACGACGTTCGGCTGCACGGTCAGGACGTTGCAGGCGTCGTTCCACTGGCCGCGCTCGGCCGCGAAGTTGTCCTCGGGGGTGGTGAGCACCCGGATCTCCGGGACGTCGAGGGCCTGTGCGATCACCGTGTGCATGTCCTCACCGGGGGCGGTGGAGACCTCGATCTCGCCGGGCCTCCCGCCCCGGGTGATCGTGACGGAGGGCAGCATCCCAAGGTGCTTGTACTTCAGGAAGGTGTTCTCGTTCACCATCGTCATGACGGTGTCGAGGTGCATCTGGGCACGGTCCCTGAGCATGACGACGCCGACGACGGTCCGGACCTCGTCGCTGTTCCACAGCAGAGCCCGGGCGAGTCGCTCGAAGCCGGAGGGGGTCGTCCGCTCCGAGAGCCCGACGAGTACGGCGCCGTTGCCGATCACCTCGACGTCGCCGCCCTCGATCGTGGCGGGCCCGTCGGCGAGGCCGCCGGACCAGCGCTTGAAGTCCTGGCCGGCGAACCGCGGGTGCCAGCGGTAGATCGCCTCGAAGTTGACCGTCTCGCGCTGGCGGGCGGGCATCTGCATGGAGTTGATCGAGACGCCGCCGTACACCCAGCAGGTCGTGTCACGCGTGAAGTAGTGGTTGGGGAGGCAACGAAGGAGCATGAAGTCGCCGTCGGAGCGGGCGAAGTACGCCGACTCGCGGGCGCCGATCCGCTCGAGCAGTTCGTCCTTCGTGATGCCCACGATGAGGTGCTCGGCCAGCTCGGCGGCGCTCAGCGTGTCGGCGTACTCGCGCATGTAGCGATTGCCGGAGACGCCGTACCAGCGCTCCTCGAAGGTCTCGGCGGAGACGTACTCGCGGGCCTCGGGGATCTCGAGGGTCTCGGCGAGGAGCTCCTGGACGTAGAGGACCTCGGCGCCCTCGGCTCGCAGCGCGTCGGCGAACACGTCGTGGTCGCGCTGCGCCTGCCCGGTCCACATCACGTCGTCGAAGAGGAGCGCGTCCTTGTTCGACGGGGTGAGGCGATCCATCTCCAGGCCGGGCCGGTGCACGATCACCTGGCGGAGTTGACCGACCTCGGAAGCAACGTGGTACGTCATCGTTCACTCATTTCGGTTGTCGCGGTCTGTGAGCCAGCTTACCGACATCTGGTACGGACGTACCAGGGACTTTGGTACCAATGTTCCAGAGCCGAACCGACCTCCAGGACGCCGGACGCTCTCGAGGAGGACGCCCGAGCACACCGACGGCCTCCCCGTCCGGAGTGCGGATCGGGAAGGCCGTGGGGAAGCTGCCTCAGCGCAGGCGGAGATTCTCCGATCCGAGGTCGGCGCCGGTGCCGAAGGCCTGATCCCGGCGGGCCGCGAGCTTCGACGTCATCCCGAAGATCTCGATGAATCCCCGGGCCTGCGACTGGTCGTACACATCGCCCTCGTCGTAGGTGGCGAGGTTGAAGTCGTACAGGGACGCGTCCGACCGCCGGCCGGTCACGACGGCGCGGCCGCCGTGCAGCACCATCCGGATGTCACCCGAGACGTGGACCTGGGTGTCCTCGAGGAAGGCGTCGAGGGAGCGCTTCAGCGGCGAGTACCACTGCCCGTCGTACACCAGGGTGGTCCAGCGGTCCTCGATGCCCTTCTTGAACCGGGCGTGCTCGCGCTCGAGCGTGACGTTCTCCAACTCGCGGTGGGCGGTGATGAGGGCGATGGCACCGGGAGCCTCGTACACCTCGCGGGACTTGATGCCGACGAGCCGATCCTCGACGACGTCGATCCGGCCCACCCCCTGGGCTCCGGCACGGCGGTTGAGCTCCATGATCGCCTGCAGCGGGGTCACGGGGTCCCCGTCGAGGGCAACCGGGATCCCTCGCTCGAAGCTGATGACCACCTCGTCCGGCACGGGCGGGTAGGCCGGGTCGTCGGTGTAGTTGTACACGTCCTTGGTCGGACCGTTCCAGATGTCCTCGAGGTAACCGGTCTCGATCGCCCGACCCCACACGTTCTGGTCAATCGAGAACGGGTTGTTCTTCGTGGTCTCGATCGGCAGGTGGTGTGCCTCCGCGTACTCGATGGCCCGGTCCCGCGTGAGCGCGAGGTCCCGGACCGGGGCGATGCACGTGAGGTCGGGGGCCAGGGAGCTGATGCCCACCTCGAAGCGGACCTGGTCGTTTCCCTTTCCGGTGGAGCCGTGCGCCACGGTCGTCGCGCCGAAGGCGCGCGCGGCGCGGACGAGGTGCTTGACGATGACGGGCCGGGAGAGGGCGGAAACCAGCGGGTAGGCGTCCATGTAGAGCGCGTTCGCCTTCAGTGCCGGCATGCAGTACTCGGTTGCGAACTCGTCCCGGGCGTCCGCCACCCAGGCCTCGACGGCGCCGCAGTCGAGGGCGCGCTGCCGGATGACGTCGAGGTCCTCGCCGCCCTGGCCGAGGTCGACGGCGACGGCGATGACCTCCATCCCGGTCGCCTGCTCGATCCAGCCGATCGCGACGGAGGTGTCGAGGCCTCCGGAGTAGGCGAGGACGACGCGATCGGTCATGGGGTGTTCCCTCCGTGGGGGCCGGCAAGGGCCGCTGCCAGTGCCGATGTGAACGACTCCGCCTGGTCGCGGGTCAGGATGAGGGGTGGGGCGAGCCGCAGGGCCGTCGCGGTCACCGGGTTGGTGATGAACCCGGCGTCGAGGAGGTCATGCTGCACGGGGGCCGAGGGTCGGTCCAGTTCGATCCCGATGAGGAGGCCGCGACCGCGGACCTCCACCACTCCCGGTACGGCGGCGAGCTCGGACCGCCACCACTCCCCCAGCGCGACGACGTCATCCAGCAGCGGGAGGACGGCATCGATGACCGCGAGCGCCGCGGCCGCGGCGGGTGGGTTGCCCCCGAACGTGGTCCCGTGCTGTCCGGGCAGGAGCAGGCTCGTGGTGGGCCCGTAGCCGATCACTGCTCCGATGGGGAAGCCCCCACCCAGGCCCTTCGCCATGGTCACGATGTCGGGCGTGATGCCGGCGGCCGGGTGGGCGAGCCAGGCGCCGGTTCGGCCCGCACCGGACTGGACCTCGTCGACGACCAGCAGCGCGCCGCGTTCGCGGCAGATGCGCTGCGCAGCCTGCATGAAGGCCGCTTCGCCCATGTTGACGCCGCCTTCGCCCTGCACCGGCTCCACGATCAGCGCCGCGGCCTCGTCCGGGTGGGCGGCGCACCAGGCGTCGATTTCGCCGAGGCACTTCGCCACTCGGGCTTCATAGCCCGGGTCGTCGGGAAAGCGGCGGATCGGCGGATCAAACATCGGCCAGTCGAAGCGCGGGAAGTGCAGCGTCTTTGCGATGTGGGGCGAGTCGGTGGCGCTGAGGGCGTAGCCGGTGCGGCCATGGAAGGCGCGCCGGAAGTAGAGAATCTTGTCCGCGCCGCCGGGCGCGCCCTTGGCGATGTTCTTTTTCGCCTTCCAGTCAAAGGCGGCCTTCATCGCGTTTTCCACCGCCAGCGCCCCGGTGTCGATGAGGAACAGCCGCCGCATGTCCTCCGGCAGCATGGAGGCAATCCGCTCCACAAACCGCGCGTAGGGCACGGAATAAAAGTCCGGATTGGAGGGTTTGAACACGCTGTAGCGCACAACGTCCTCCCGGAAGGCGTCGCCCTTCAGCGCCGGGTGGTTGTAGCCGATGGGCATGGAGGCGTAGAAGGTGCAAAAGTNNAAAAGTCCAGGTACGCCTCGCCGGTGGCGAGGTCCACCACGTGGGAGCCGTGGGAGCGGTCAAAGTCCGGCAGCAGGCGGAAGCCGTCGGTGAGGATGTACTGCTTCAGCGTCGGAAGAATCTGATGCGCTTTCAAATGGAGGCGCCTCCTTTCGTGGGTCAGTCCAGCCGGAAGTCGATGCCCTGGGAGAGGGGCAGGTCCCGGGAGTAGTTGACGGTGCAGGTCTGGCGCCGCATGTAGGCCTTCCAGGCGTCGGAGCCGCTTTCGCGGCCGCCGCCCGTTTCCTTTTCGCCGCCGAAGGCGCCGCCGATCTCCGCGCCGGAGGTGCCGATGTTGACGTTGGCGATGCCGCAATCCGAACCGGCATAGGACAGGAAGGTCTCCGCCTCCCGCAGGTCGTTTGTGAAGATGGCGGAGGACAGGCCGTGGGCCGAATCATTCTGGATTCGGATGGCCTCCTCGATGCCGCCCGCGTAGGGGATCAGGTAGAGCGCCGGGCAGAAGTTTTCCTCCCGGAGGAGGGGCATGCCCGGTTTCATGGCCAGGATGGCGGGCCGCACGTAGCAGCCGGAGGGGTTGGGCAGCACCTCGCCGCCGGTAATGAGCCGCCCGCCCTGGGCCACGGCGCGCTCAATGGTGTTCCGGAACAGCGCCACGCCGCCCTGGTCGATCATCGGGCCGATGTGCACGGCCTCGTCCAGCGGATCGCCCACCCGCAGTTTGGCATAGGCATCCGCGAGGCTGGCGGCGGTCTTTTCAAACACGCTTTCGTGGATGATCACCCGGCGGATGGTGGTGCAGCGCTGCCCGGTGGTGCCCGCCGCGCCGAACACGACGCCCGGCACCACCAGACGCATGTCCGCGGAGGGGGCGACGATCACCGCGTTGTTGCCGCCCAGTTCCAAAATGGTGCGGCCGAATCGGGCGGCCACGGTTTCGGACACATGCCGCCCCACGCCGGTGGAGCCGGTGAAGGACACGAGGCTGACCCTGGGGTCGCGCAGCAGCGCCTCGCCCACGCTCTTTCCTCCGCCCACCACCAGGCTGAACACGCCCTCGGGCACGCCGTTTTCCTTCAGCACCTCGCCCAGAAGCTCCATTACCATCACCGCGCACAGCGGCACCTTGCCGGAGGGCTTCCATACGACGACGTCGCCGCACACCGCCGCCACCATCGCGTTCCAGGACCACACCGCCACCGGGAAGTTGAACGCGCTGATCACACCCACGACGCCCAGCGGATGGTACTGCTCCATCATCCGGTGGCCGGGGCGCTCGGAGGCGATGGTGAGGCCGTAGAGCTGGCGGGACAGCC
>DBPQ01000146.1 GCA_002304945.1 Actinomycetales bacterium UBA1416
GGCGTGGGCGGCGGCGCCGGCACGGCGGTAGAGGGCGGCCCGGCCGAGGACCGCCTCCCCGGGCTTCACGACCACCGGCAGCGGTTCGACGACGATCCTCCCCATGCGCCGCCCCCGCCAGAGGGCGAGCGCGAGGACCAGGCCGCCGGCGAGGACCGCGAGCGGGGTGAACAGCGGCGGCATGGGGGAGACGGAAGTGACGGTGGCGGACGCCTGCGTGGGCAGCAGCCACACGAGCCGCTCATGGTGGCCGAGTGACCGGAACGCCAGGGCGGCGTTGCCGTCCCGGGCGAGGTACTCGTTGGTGAGGAGGCCCGGATCGGCGAGGTGGCGCCACGTGTGGCCGGCCTGCTCCCACACCGCGTACGCGCCCGTGTCCTCCCCGGTGGGGAAGCAGAGGGTCACGCCGTCCCGCAGGGCGGTCACCCCGCCGATCGAGGAGGTGATGCGGGCGGCGGCTGCGGCGTCGGGGTCGCCGCAGCGGGCCGTCACCGGGCCCGGGGAGCCCACGGGGGACGGGGCGACGGCGTCGGTGAGGCCGGTCAGCGGCGTGTACGGATCCCCGGCGATCACGACGTCGGCAGGCACTTCGGCGAGCTCGCGGAGCTGGTCCTCGGAGAAGAAGCGGAGGTTGGCGACGAACAGCGTGGCAGGGCCGTCGAGGGCGGCGAGCGCATCGGGGAGGGTGGAGACGGTGACCACGTCGACCCCCTGGCGTCCCAGCACCTGGGTGAGCGCCATCGTGCCGCGCGGGCCGGGGTTGCGCGGGTGCAGGTCCTCGGTGCTGGTCGCCTCGGAACGGTTCACGAGCCCGACGGCGGTCAGCGCCACCACCAAGAGCGCCACCCACCACCATCGCCCGGAGAGCCGGCGCACCCGGTCGGCGATGGTGTCGGTAGGCCGCGACGGGGCGGCGGGGGCCTCGGGCAGGGCGGTGATCACGCGGCCACCCGGGCGGCGTCGTCGAGGTCCCGCATGGCGGCGAGGTCCGCCTCGGTGGCGGGGGCGTGGCCGTAGCGGACCACGTCGAAGACGCCGGCGGCCCGGTTCCAGGGCGCGGTCAGGTCCGGCATGGCCGCGGTGGCCGCGAGGGACGCCTCGCGGGCGGTGAGGCCGGGCCGGTCCTCCAGGAGGCCGCGCTCGTCGAGGGCGCGCACGATGGCGCGGAACCGGTCCAGCACGGCGGCGTCGAGGTCGCCGCGGCGCGCCGCAGCCTCGGAGTCGGCACGCAGCTGGTCGCTGGTGCGCGCGTCGTCGAAGACGGTGGCGGAGGCGGACGCCGCCCGCCGGGTGCGCTGGAGCCGCCCGTGCCACGCGATGACGAGGGCGGCGGCGACCGCGAGGGCGAGGACCACGAGGAGGGGCACGAGGGGGGAGCCCCCGATGGGCATGCCGGTCAGGAGGCCGTCCAGGGTCTCCAGCAGCCAGGCCCAGAACCGCGCCCAGAGGGACGGCTCCTGGTTGTAGATGGCGCGGGCGAGCTCGTCACGGGCCCACTGCTGTGCCTCGGGGGCCGACGGGTCGACCGGGACCTCAGAGGGAATCGCCCACGGCCCGGATGAGCTCCACATCCAGCCCCTCCTTGCGCATCCTGATGTCCACGTAGAGCAACGAGGTGATCGCCGCGAGGAACGGGGTGACGAGGGCGCTCAGCAACGCCGCGAGCAGCACCGAGGCGGCGCCCGCGATCCAGAGGAACTCCGTGCCCAGCGAGATCAGCCCGGAGGTGATGAGGCTGATCGGCAGGGACGCGACACCCGAGATCGCGCCCGTGACGATGACGGCCACCACGATCACCCCGAGGTTCCGCCAGAAGTACCCGGCGGTGAGGCTCCACGAGCGGCCGAGCGCGGCGAGCACCCCGGTGCGTTCCATCATGAGGACGGGGGAGGCGATCGCCAGCTTGACGTAGAAGAAGCCCGAGAGAATCCCCGCGCCGAGCAGGGCCAGGAAGCCGGCGACGAGCAGCACCCAGAACGAGTCCGAGCCCAGCGCCGCCGCACCGGCCCCGAGGGCCACCAGGAGGAGGACCGCCCCGGTGATCACGGCCACCTGGATCGTCCCGATGAGGAACGAGAGCCCGATGAGGCGCCACAACTGGCCCTTCGACTGCTGCCAGACGGTCCCGACGGAGACGCGGCGCCCGAGGATGGACTGGCTCACCGAGGTGACCAGCAGCCCGTTCAGCACGATCGTGGCGAGCAGGGAGACGATGCCGGCCACGACCGAGCCACCCATGATCGCCCCGAGCGGCCCCGCGGGGATCGCGGTGGAGTCCGGGTCCAGGGCCATGAGGTCCCCGAGGGCCGAGCCGAACAGGAGGGCCTCCAGCAGGCCGAGCGCCACCGCGACCAGGAGGGAGAGCCCGAACATCACGCGGGGGTTGTGCTGGATGGCGCGGAAGGACCCGTCGAAGAACTCGCCGAAGCCCAGCGGCCGCAGCGGGATGACGCCGGGACGGTATGAGACGGTGCCGTACGGTCCCGGGCCGCCGGCGAACTGCTGCTGCTCGGCGTAGCTCGGGTGGCCGCCGTAGCCGGGCTGGCCGCCGTAGCCGGGCTGGCCCGTATCCGTGGGGTGTCCCGGCGGGGGCGCCTCCGGCACTCCGCGCGGTTGGTTGACCCCGTCCCAGGACCACTGGTCCGGTCCGCTCACGGTCGGCCCCCTTCCCTCCTCTCCCTCATGGTGCCACACAACGCGCGGGGGGAGCCTCCCCACCCCATCGGCCGTGGAAAGGTGCGAAAATGGCGACATGGCCCTGCGAATCCTGGTGATTGACGACGACACCGCCCTGGCGGAGATGATCGGCCTCGTCCTGGAGGCGGACGGCTTCGCGGTGGACCTCTGCGAGGACGGGGCCCGGGCGCTGGAGGTGTTCCGGGACGTCCGGCCGGACCTCGTCCTGCTGGACCTCATGCTCCCCGGGCTCGACGGGATCGAGGTGTGCCGGCTCATCCGCGCCGAGTCCGACGTCCCGATCATCATGCTCACGGCGAAGTCCGACACCCCGGACGTCGTCGAGGGGCTCGAGGCGGGCGCGGACGACTACGTCGCCAAACCCTTCAAGCCGCAGGAACTGGTGGCCCGCATCAAGACGCGGCTCCGGCGGGTCGAGGTGGCGCCCTCCGAGCTGCTCCAGATCGGCGACGTCACCATCGACGTCGCCGGCCACGAGGTGCGCCGGGGGTCCGAGGTCATCCCACTGACCCCGCTCGAGTTCGACCTGCTCGTGGCCCTGGCCCGCAAGCCGCGCCAGGTGTTCAGCCGCGAGACGCTCCTCGAGCAGGTGTGGGGTTACCGCCACGCCGCGGACACCCGGCTCGTCAACGTCCACGTCCAGCGGCTGCGCGCCAAGATCGAGAAGGACCCCGACAGGCCGGAGGTCGTGGTCACGGTGCGGGGCGTCGGGTACCGCGCCGGCACTTCCGCGTGAGCGTCCCGTCCTTCCGGCAGCGGACCCGCCGGAAGTTCGGCCGGGTGGGCGAGCGCTTGCGGCGGTCCCTCTCCCTGAAGGTGGCCGTGGGCACCGCCCTGTCCGTGGTGCTCGCGCTCGCGGTGATGGGCTGGTACGTCTCCTCCGAGATCCGCCAGGGCCTCTTCGAGAGCCGGGTGGAGCAGATGCTGGGGGACGCCGCCTACCGGGTGCAGAGCGCCCAGACCGACCTGGACTCCGCGAACGCCTCGACGGTGGCGCAGGTGCAGTCCACGGCCGCCGACGTCGTCCGCTCGCTCCAGGAGCCGTCGTCGGGGATCGTGGGGGCGATGCTGCTCCGCTCGCCGGACGAGACGTCCGCGACGTCGATCTTCGAGCCCATCACGAACGCCGCACTGCGGACGCTGCCCTCGGCGGAACTGCGGGAGGCCGTGGCGGTGGGCGGGGACCTCAACTGGCAGTCGGTGGCCATCCCGTCCCCGGGCGGCACCGCTCCCGGCGTGGTGATCGGCAGCGAGGTCATCGTGCCGCTCGCGGGGGTGCACGAGCTCTACCTCGTCTACACGCTGAGCGCCGAGCAGCAGACCATCGACCTCATGATGCGCATCCTCGGGATCGGCGCCGCGCTCCTCGCCGCCCTCATCGCCGCGAGCGTCTGGGGCATCATGTGGCGGGTGCTGCGGCCGGTGCGGCAGGCCGCGCTCACGGCAGAGCGGCTCGCGGCGGGGATCCTCGACGAGCGCATGAACGTGCACGGCCGGGACGAGCTCGCCACCATGGCACGGTCCTTCAACGGGATGGCCGACTCCCTGCGCACCCAGATCACCCAGTTGGAGGAGCTGTCCCGCCTGCAGCAGCGGTTCGTCTCCGACGTCTCCCACGAGCTGCGCACCCCGCTCACCACGATCCGCATGGCCTCGGAGATGCTGTTCCAGGCGCGCGGCCAGTTCGATCCCGTGACCCGCCGCAGCGCCGAGCTCCTCCAGGCGCAGCTCGACCGGTTCGAGTCCATGCTCGCCGACCTGCTCGAGATCTCCCGCCACGACGCCCGCGCCGCCACCCTCTCCGCCGAGGAGCAGGATCTGCGCCCCATCGTCCACCGCGTGGTGGAGCTCGCCCAGCCGCTCGCCGAGCGCAAGGGCACCCAGGTGCGGCTCACCGGCTTCGACCTGCCCGTCACCGCGCAGGTGGACGACCGGCGGGTGGAGCGGATCCTGCGGAACCTCGTGCTGAACGCCATCGAGCACTCCAACGGCAACCCCGTGGACGTGCAGCTCGCGGACAACGAGACGGCCGCGGCCGTGCGGGTGGTGGACCGCGGGGTGGGGATGAGTCCCGCCGTCGCCGCCCACGTCTTCGACCGCTTCTGGCGGGCCGACCCCGCCAGGGCGCGCACCACGGGCGGCACCGGCCTCGGCCTCGCCATCTCCCTGGAGGACGCCCGCCTCCACGGCGGCACCCTCGAGGCGTGGGGTGAGGAGGGCGTGGTCGCGTCCTTCCTGCTGTGCGTCCCGAAGAGGGTGGGCGGCGAGTTCACCCCGCCGATCGGCGTGATCCCCGAGGGCCTCGCCCGGGTGCCCGCGGGCGTGGAGGCCTGATGCGCGCGCTCCTCGCCGCCCTCGCAGTCCTCGCCCTCGCCGGGTGCTCCACGCTCCCGACCGCGGGCCCGGTCCACACCGCCAACCCCCAGATCCCGGCGGGGTACACCGTCGACGTGCTGGCCGAGGGCCCCGTGATGGACGCCTCCACCCAGGAGATCGTGGAGGGCTTCCTCCGCGCCTCCGCCTACGGCTTCTCGGACGACTTCGCCGTCGCCCGCCAGTACCTCGCCCCCGCCGTCGCGGACGAGTGGAACCCCGCCACCGGCGTGCGCATCTACTCCGCGGCGGCAAACCCGGCGTTCACCCGCGCCGCCGACGGCGGCATCCGCGTGACGATCGACCAGGTCGCCACCCTCGACTCCTCTGGCCGCTACACCGAGGCCGTCACCGCGGTGACCGCCGACTTCACGCTCGTGCGGGATCGGGACGGCCAGTGGCGCATCGCCGTCCTCGCCGACGGCCTCCTCATCTCCGACCTGAACTTCCAGCAGACCTTCTCCTGGAGCCCGCTGTACTTCCTGACCGACGACGCCGCCACCCTGGTCCCCGACACCCGCTGGTACCCCTTCGAGGGGCGGGCCGCGGCGATCGTGCGGGGCCTCCTCGGCGGACCCTCCGGCTGGCTCGAACCCGCGATCACCACCGCGTTCCCGAACGGGACCACGCTCGGGACCGGCGGCGTCAGCGTGCAGGACGGGATCGCCGTCGTCGACCTCTCAGCCGGCGCGCTCACGGCCGGGCAGGAGGAGCGCAGCCTCATGCTCACCCAGCTGCACGCCACCCTCTCCTCCATCACCGAGGTGCGCAGCGTCGAGCTGACGGTGAGCGGGCAACGCGTGGACGCCGGGGAGGCGGCGCGGGAGCTGACCCTGCCCACCTCGGTCGCGTCCCCGGTGATGATCTCCGACGGCGCCCTCGCGCGGTTCAACGGCCGCGAGGTGGTGGTGGTCGAGGGCGCCGAGGATCTCGGGGAGCTGGAGCCGAGCCACCCCGCCGTCCCCTTCGAGGGGGTGGACGCGCCCACCGTCGTCCTCTCCGGTGGGGACCGGCTCGTGACGGTCCCGTCGCCGGGCATCCCGCCGACCGTGCTGTACGAGGGCGAGGACCTCACCCCGCCGTCCATCGACCGGCACGGGTGGATCTGGACCTCTGCCGCGCAGAACCCGGGGAGCCTCGCGGTGGTGACCGCCGGGGCTTCCGGGACCGTCTCCGCGCCGTGGCTCACGGGCCGGACCGTGGAACAGCTGCGGGTGGCCGCGGACGGCGCCCGCATCGTCGTCGTGTCGCGGGTGGGGGAGGTGGTCCGCATCGAGCTCGCCGCCGTCCTGCGGGACCGCACCGGCACGCCGATCGTGCTCGGCGAGCCGATCCGCATCGGGGAGGGGTTCGCCAACGTGGGCGACGTCAGCTGGGTGGACCAGTCCACCGTGGCCGTGCTGGGCTCGGTGCTGTCCGAGCCCGCCGACCGGGTGCACCTCGTCACCATCGGCGGGACCAGCACCGCCCTGCCCCCGGTGGAGGACGCCGTGTCCCTGACCGCCAACCGGAACGCCCGGTCGGTGGTGGTCGCCACCGCCGACGGCCGGCTGTACGTGCGCAACGGCATCGGCTGGCGCGAGGCCGCCCAGGGGGTGAGCGACCCCGCCTACTCGGGGTGAGCGCCGTCCTCGTGGGGTGCGGCACGGCCGCCTGCGCACCGCCGTCCACAGGGTCGCTGGCGCCACGCCGTCCCCAGGCCGCGGCGGAGCCGCTGGTGGCCGGGTGGGGCGTGACGCCATCCTGACCGGGTGATCGACGCCGTCCGCACCGGGCTCATCGCGGCCCTCGACATCGTCACCCCCACTACGTGCGCCGGGTGCGGGCGGCTCGACCACGTCATCTGCGCGGACTGCGGGGCCGACCTCTTCGGTCCGGCCCGGCGGGTGGACCAGGACGCCCCCCTGCTGCGGGACGGTCCCCCGACCTGGGCGGCGGCGTCCTACAGCGGGCCCGTCCGTGACCTCGTGCTCGCCTGGAAACGTGGCCGCCGGGACGTCCGGCCCCTGGTGGCCGAGGCGGCGGGCGCCCTCGTCGACCGGTGGGCCACCCTCGACGGCGCGGCGGAGCTGGGACGCCGGGTCGCCGTCGTCCCGGCACCCTCCGGGTGGGTGCGGCGCGCCCGGGGGCTCCTGGTGGTGGCCCAGCTGGCCGAGGCGGTGGCGGCCACGCTCGCCGTCGCCCGCCCGGGGACGGTGGCGACGGTCGCGGACGTGCTGCGCCGGC
>DBPQ01000018.1:0-5239 GCA_002304945.1 Actinomycetales bacterium UBA1416
GCGGAAGGACGAGCGCTGGTTCGTGCACGACGAGCCCCTGCCCGGCGGCGGCTACGAGAACTGGCCGATCGGGCGGGAGGACCTCGATCCGCACTACGACGCCGTCGAGGCGATGCTCACGCCCCGGCCCAACCCGTACCCCACGATCGCGAAGTCGGTGGCCCTCCGGGACGCGGCCGCCGCGCTCGGCCACGAGGCGTTCGCGCCGCCGCTCGCCATCAGCTTCGGGGCGGACCCCGACGGCGCCGCCTCCCCCAAGCAGGTGCTGCCCACCCCCGCCTACGGGAACCTGCACGGCGTCCCCCGCCTCAGCTGCCGCCTGTGCGGGGAGTGCGACATCGGCTGCAACGAGGGTTCCAAGAACACCCTCGACCACACCTACCTCTCCGCCGCGAAGCACCACGGCGCGGACATCCGGACGCTCGCGGAGGTGGTCGGGATCCGGCCGCGGTACGGCGGCGGCTACGAGGTGGACTACCGCCAGTGGGCGGGCGAGGCGGACGACGCCGGTCACCGCGAGCACACGCTGCGCACCATCCGGTGCGACGAGCTGGTGGTGGCCGCCGGGACCCTCGGGACCGCCAGTCTCCTGCTCCGCAACCGGGTCTCGCTGCCCGCCCTCGGCCCGGCCCTCGGCACCCGGTTCAGCGGCAACGGGGACCTCCTGACCTTCCTGCTGCGCGCCCAGGTGGACACGGCCAGCGGCCGGACCCGCCTCATCGACGGGAGCTACGGCCCGGTCATCACCAGCGCCATCCGCGTGCCCGACACCCTCGACGGCACCGGGCGGGAGGGCCGCGGCTTCTACGTCCAGGAGGCCGGGTTCCCCGAGTTCACCAACTGGCTGATCGAGACGTCCATGCTGCACCGGACGGTGCGGCGGGGCGCCTCCGCCGCCCTGGACCTGCTGCGCCACCGCCTCACGCGGCACAACGAGTCCACCATCTCCGCCGAGGTGGCGCGCATGGTGGGCCAGGGGAGGATCGGGTCCAGCTCGCTGCCCCTGCTCGGGATGGGCCGGGACGTCCCGGACGGCGTGCTGTCTCTGCGGGACGGCGAGCTGGACGTGGACTGGTGCACGGCGACGTCGGAGGACTTCTTCGCGGCGATGCGCGAGACCATGCGGCGGATGGGCGAGGCCCTGAACGCCACCTACCGGGACAACCCGCTGTGGTGGACGAAGCGCGTGGTCACGGTGCACCCGCTCGGGGGCGCGCCGATGGGGCGGCACTCCACCGAGGGCGTGGTGGACGCCTGGGGCGAGGCGTTCGGCCACCCGGGGCTGTACGTGCTCGACGGCGCCGCCATGCCGGGCCCGGTGGGCCCCAACCCGGCCCTCACCATCGCCGCGCTGGCCGACCGCGCCGCCGAGCGCATGCTCGAGCGGCCGCGGCGGGAACGGCTCCGCCACGCCGCCCCGGCGCAGACCCCCACCGAGACTGCGCCACTGGTGTCGGACGACTCGCCCCTCCTCGGCGCCGGTCCCGTCACGGGCGGGAGCCCACCCGCCGCCCGTGCGGGCGACGCCTCTGCTGACGACGAGGCCACCGGCGACGTCGGCCGGGCGGTCGAGTTCACCGAGCAGATGAAGGGCTGGGTGACCCTCGGGGAGACCGAACCGCTCGCGGGCTGGCGGCGCGCCCGGGCGCTCGGGCACCGGCTCATGTTCGAGCTCACGATCACGGCCCCGCACATCGAGGAGTTCGTGGCGGACGGCGACCACGAGGGCCACGCCGAGGGCGTGGTCCGCAGCGACCTCCTCGGCGGCGAACTGCCGGTGGAACGCGGCTGGTTCAACCTCTTCGTCGCCCCACGCGACGGCGCACCGGAGGGGCAGCGGGAGATGCGCTACCGCCTGTGGATCCGGGACGCGGGACGCGCCCCGATCACCCTGTACGGCTACAAGACGGTGCGCAACGATCCCGGCCTCGACGTCTGGGCCGACACCTCCACGCTCCACGTCACGCTGCTCCGCGGTCACGTTCCGCCGGGAGGGACCGCGCCGGTGCTCGGCGCCGGTGTGCTGCGCATCCTCCCGCTGGACTTCGCCCGACAGCTCACCACCTTCCGATCCCACGGCGAGAACCCGCTCCGGTCGCTCGCACGGTTCGGGGGCTTCTTCGGCGAGTCCCTCTGGAACGTCTACGGCCCGGCCGCGCGCCGGGAGGAGGCCCGCCATGACTGAGGTCGCGACACCCACCACGCGGGCGGACCACCACACCGAGTCCCACGCGTTCACCGCCGGCGACGGGCTGCCGCTCACCCTCGTGCGGGTGCGCGGGCGCGCCGAGCCGTGGCGCGGACCGGTCATGCTCGTCCACGGGGCGGGCGTCCGTGCCGAACTGTTCCGGCCGCCGCTCCCCCGGACCCTCGTGGACGCCCTCCTCGACGACGGCTGGGACGTGTGGCTGCTGAACTGGCGTGCCTCCATCGACCTGCCGCCCGTCCCCTGGACCCTCGACGACGCCGCCGCCCACGACCACCCGGCGGCAGTGCGGTACGTGGTCGGGGTCACCGGGGCGGAGACGGTGAAGGCGATCGTGCACTGCCAGGGTTCGACATCCTTCTGCATGTCCGCCGTGGCAGGGCTCGTGCCGCAGGTCGACACGATCGTCAGTAACGCCGTGTCCCTCCATCCGGTCATCCCGCGCTTCTCCCGCCTCAAGATCCGCACGCTCACCCCCGCGCTCACGCGCCTGACCCCGCACCTGAACCCGGGCTGGGGGGACAGGCCGGACGGGGCGTTCGCGCGCCTCACCCGGGCGGCGGTGCTCGCGAGCCACCGCGAGTGCGACAACGCCGTGTGCCGCATGGTGAGCTTCACGTACGGCGCCGGGCGGCCCGCGCTCTGGTCCCACTCCACCCTCGACGACGCCACCCACGAGTGGATCCGGGGCGAGTTCGGCGAGGTCCCGGTCAGCTTCTTCGCCCAGATGGAGGCCTGCGTCCGCGCCGGGCACCTGGTCTCCGTGAGCCGCCGCCCGGGGCTGCCGGAGGACTTCACCGCCGAGGCGCCCCGCACGGACGCACGCTTCGTCCTCCTCGCCGGGGAGGACAACCTCAGCTTCCTGCCCGAGAGCCAGCAGCGCACCTGGGAGTGGCTCCGCGAGCACCGGCCGGACGGGAGGGACACCCTCCACCGCCTTCCCGGATACGGCCACCTGGACGTGTTCCTCGGCAAGGATGCCTCCCGGGACGTCCATGGCCTCATCCTCGCGGAGCTGCTAGCCTGAATAGCTGTCGAAGAATCGTGGGTGCGATGACGCCCCGCTGAAACGGAGGTTCAGGATGACCACCACCGCCGAGTTCGACGCCTTCGGGCCCTGGATCTACGAGATCCGCACGAAGGAGGACGTGCCCCGCCTCTATCGGGACTACCCACTGGACCTGGACAACGCGGTCCTCACCATCAAGGTGCCGCGGGACATCACCCGGCGCGAGGCGAACCCGTCGATGGACCTCTACGACGTCGTCCTGTCCCTCGGGCAGGAGAAGGTCACCGTGCTGCGCCGCAGCGGCACCCGCTACGACTTCCGGGACGTCCCCTACCAGGAGATCCAGGGCATCACCGAGTTCGTCGACCTGCTCGCCGGCCGGCTGACCCTCGCCACCGACGCCGGCGACGTCGTCGTGCCCTTCAACGCATCGTCGAGCGAGATCGTGACGCACCTCGTCCAGCTGCTCCGCGAACGCTATCTCGGGGACGAGGAGCACGCCTCGATGGCGCAGGCCGGGGGCGGCCCGGTGCCCGACGTGGAGCGGGAGCTCCAGGGGATGTTCCGCCGTCTGGCGCACGGACCCGGGGACCGGGTGCTCGCCGTGCAGCACCGGCGGCTGCTGGTGGACCTGGACGCGTCGATCGTCGGGCGTGTCATGGCACGGGCCTGGCCGACGTGGGTGCTCAGCTCGATCATCGTGCTCAGCCCGCAGGAGCTGCAGGTCCTGCACCGCGGCCGGCCCTACCAGACGGGCTACAAGCCGGTGCGCTCGCTCGCCCGCACCCTGATCCCCCTCGAACGGGTGACCGGCGTGGAGACACGGCCGAGCTCCATGTACGAGGGCATCACGAAGCTGGTCGTTCGGGCGGGGTCGGTGTCCCACGAGTTCGCGGTGGACAACGCCCACGCCGACGGGCTGGTGCGCGGCCTGCGCGAGGCGATCCGGGGCTGACGGGGCCGGCTCAGATCCGCTGCACCGCCTCCCGTTCGACCGCGAGGCCGGCGTTCCAGCGCGTCATGAACGCGTCGAAGCCGGCGACGTCGGTGGGGTCCGGTTCCACGGTCGCGAGCGGGGAGCCGGCGAACACCTCGGTGGCGAGGTACTCGCCGAGGCCCCGTCCAGGCTCCCGGTCCCGCATGTACGCGGCGAGCACGGCGATCCCCCAGGCGCCGCCCTCCCCGGCCGTCTCACCGACGGACACGGGGGCGTCGAGGGCGGCGGCGAGGAAGCGTTGCGCGACCCCCTTGGTGCGGAAGACGCCACCATGGGCGAACATCGAGTCCAGCTCCACGCCCTCGTCCTTCAGCAGCACGTCCATGCCGACCCGGAGGGTGGCGAACGCGGCGAAGAGGTGGGCGCGCATGAAGTTGGCCAGCGAGAAGGTGCTCCCGGGGGTGCGGACGAAGAGCGGCCGGCCCTCCTCCAGGCGCGTGATGTCCTCCCCGGAGAGGTAGTTGTAGGCCAGCAGGCCTCCCGCGTCCGCCTCGCCGTCGAGGGCGGCGCGGAACAGGACGTCGAACACCGCCGAGGAGTCCGCCTCGGCGCCGAGGGCGGCCGCGAACTCACGGAACAGGCCCGCCCAGGCGTCGAGCTCGCTGGCCCCGTTGTTGCAGTGCACCATGGCCACCAGGTCGCCCGCGGGCGTGGTGACGAGGTCGAGCTCGGGGTGCTGGCGCTTCAGCTCGCCCTCGAGCACCACCATCGCGAAGATCGAGGTCCCGGCGCTGACGTTGCCGGTGCGGGGCGCCACCGAGTTGGTCGCCACCATCCCGGTGCCGGCGTCGCCCTCGGGCGGGCAGGCCGGCGCACCCGGGCGCAGCGCCCCGGTCGGGTCGAGGAGTCGGGCCCCCGCGTCGGTGAGCGTGCCCGCCGGCTCCCCCGCCGGCAGCACCGCGGGGAGGATGTCCGCCAGGCGCCAGCCGAGGCCGCGGTCCGCGACGAGCTCGTCGAACTGGGCCAGCATCCGTGCGTCGTAGGTGCCCGAGCCGATGTCGATGGGGAACATGCCCGAGGCGTCGCC
>DBPQ01000018.1:5280-37147 GCA_002304945.1 Actinomycetales bacterium UBA1416
ATGCTCCACCGCTGGGGAATGTTGTACCCGAGGAGCTCCGAGAGCTCCGCGGCAGCCTCACCGGTGATCGTGTTCCGCCACGTCCGGAACGGCACAAGGAGGCGATCCTCGGCGTCGAAGGCGAGGTACCCGTGCATCATCGCGGACACCCCGACGGCGCCCACCCGCTCCAGCGTCACGCCGTACCGCTCCTCGACATCCCGTGCGAGCGAGGCGAAGGCCGCCCGGAGGCCCTCGTGGACGTCCTCGAGCGAGTAGGTCCACAGCCGGTCCACGAACTGGTTCTCCCACGTGTGGCCCCCCATGGCGACCGGCGCGCTGTCCGGCCCGATGAGAACCGCCTTGATCCTCGTGGACCCCAGCTCGATCCCCAGCGCCGTCCGGCCCTGTGCGATGGCTTCACGGATCATCCCTGACCCTCCTCCTTCTCGATTCTCTCTGACGTGTACGGCGCCGTCGTGCCGCGCACCACGAGGACGGGCTCGATCGGCCGCAGCAGGGCGGCGGGCATCTGAGCCCCCGGCTCGTTGATCTCCTGCAGCAGGATCTCCACGCACCTCCCGCCGAGGGTGTGGAACGGCTGGCGCACCGTGGTGAGCGGCGGGGTGAAGTAGCCGGCGCCCTCGACGTCGTCGTACCCGATCACGGAGACCCGCCCGGGCACGCTCACGCCCGCCTCGGCGAGAGCGCGGAGCACGCCGAGCGCCAGTTGGTCGTTGGCCGCGAAGATGGCCGACGGCGTCTCCCCGGCCACCAGGTCACGTACCGCCTCGTAGCCGCGCGTCGCGCTCCAGTTCGCCGGGATCGGGTCGGCTGGCGGCAGCCCCCACCGGGCGCGTTCCTCGCGCCAGCCCGCGACGCGTTCCGCCGCGTCGAGCCAGCGGCCGGGACCGGCCAGGTGGACGACGTCGGGGTGCCCGAGGGCGAGCAGGTGGCGGGTCGCGAGGGCCGCACCCAGGCGTTGGTCCACCGAGGTCACCCAGTAGGACTCCTGGGGCGCCTCCCCGGCCGCGACGATGACCATGGGGACGCCCGGCGTCCGGGACCGCGCGGCCTCGAGGGAGTCCACGGTGGGGGAGATGACCACGATTCCCTCCACGCCCTGCTCCTCGAAGAACTCCAGGGCGGCGGCCGTCTCCTCGACGGACGGCCGCTCGACCACCGCGAGGCTCACGTAGTGCGCGGCATCGCGGGCCGCCTGCGCGACGGCGAGCATGGTGCTGCTCGGCCCGAAGCGGGGCTTGCCCTGGACGAGCACCCCCAGGGTGTGGGTGCGGCTCGTGACGAGGGCACGCGCTGCCAGGCTGCGCCGGTATCCGAGGCTCTCGATCGCCTCCAGCACCCGTTCGCGGGTCTCGGGGCGGACGTTGGGCTGCTCGTTCAGCACCCGGGAGACCGTCTGGTGCGAGACGCCCGCCAGGTGTGCGACGTCGTGCAGGTTCGGGCGCCGTGTCCGCTGCATCGCGCTCCCCCTCTCGCGGGCGGCACCGCCCTCGGCACCGATGTTAGCGTTCACACTAGCGGATGCGCGCCACGATCGGCCACAGTCGGCCACGCGACGCCCACGCGCGGAACCGTGATCAATCCGTGACCTCGGGCCGGTTGCCCACCATGTTTGTTAACGCTAACATCGAGACAGCGGTCACAGTCCGGAAGTCCCGGGCCGCGTGGTCCGCACAAGTGAAGCAACGATGCTGGTGAGCCCGCCCGATGGCTGGCTCCGTCCGCCCCAGGCGGGCACGGCACCCCGACCGATCTCCCTGCTCGGTCGGGTCACACCCCCCGGGCTGACCGGTTCGAACGCAGGGACTTGAAGGAGGAAGCATGTTCTCACGGAAGCTTGCCGGCATCGCCACTGGTGCCGCGCTCGCCCTCGGCCTCGCCGCCTGCGGCGGCGGCGGCGCGGGGAGCGATGACGGCGCCGCCACGGGCGACGCGACCGGCGGCGAGACCGGCGGCGCGGCCAGCGACATGATCGTCGGCGTCGCGATGCCGACCAAGTCGTCCGAGCGCTGGATCGCCGACGGCGACAACGTCAAGGCGCAGCTCGAGGAGCTCGGCTACCAGGTGGACCTCCAGTACGCCGAGGACGACATCCCGACCCAGGTGAACCAGATCGACAACATGATCACCAACGGCGCTGACGTGCTGATCATCGCCTCGATCGACGGCACCGCGCTGACCAGCCAGCTCGAGCAGGCGGCGGCCAACAACATCCCCGTCATCGCCTACGACCGGCTGATCCGCGACACCGAGAACGTGGACTACTACACCACGTTCGACAACTACAAGGTCGGCGTGCAGCAGGCCACCTCGCTGCTCTACGGCCTCGGCCTCACCGACCTCGAGGGCAACGCCGCGGCTGACGCCCCGGCGGGTCCGTTCAACATCGAGATCTTCGCCGGCTCGCCGGACGACAACAACGCGACGTTCTTCTTCAACGGCGCCATGGACACCCTGCAGCCCTACATCGACGAGGGCACCCTCGTCGTGGCGTCGGGGCAGACGGACTTCAACACCGTCGCCATCCTGCGCTGGGACCCGGCAACCGCCCAGGCCCGCATGGAGAACCTCCTGACCTCCACCTACTCCTCGGGTGAGAGGGTCGACGCCGTGCTGTCCCCCTACGACGGCCTGTCGATCGGTATCCTCGCGGCCCTCAACGGCTCCGGCTACGGCTCGGACGCCCAGCCGTGGCCGATCGTCTCCGGCCAGGACGCCGAGCTCGCCTCGGTCAAGTCCATCCTCGCGGGCGAGCAGTTCGCCACCATCTTCAAGGACACCCGTGAGCTCGCTCGCGTGACGGTCGAGATGGTCGACGCGATCCTGAAGGGCGAGGAGCCCGAGGTGAACGACACCGAGACGTACGACAACGGCGTGAAGGTCGTTCCGTCCTACCTGCTCGAGTCGCAGATCATCGTCGAGGAGAACGTCCAGGAGATCCTGGTCGACGGCGCTGGCTACTACAGCGCCGAGGACCTGGGCCTCTGAGTGATCGTCGGGGGTGCCGCGAGAGCGGCACCCCCGGCGCACCCGGTCGGTCAACCCAGTCGGCAGGACGGAGGCTCTGAATGAATGACTACATCTTGGAGATGCGCGGGATCACGAAGGAGTTCCCGGGCGTCAAGGCCCTGCAGGACGTGAACCTGAAGGTGAAGCGGGGCGAGATCCACTCGATCTGCGGGGAGAACGGGGCCGGCAAGTCGACCCTCATGAAAGTCCTCTCCGGCGTCTACCCCCACGGCACGTACGAGGGCGAGATCCACTACAACGGCGCGGAGGTCACCTTCCACGACATCCGTGCGAGCGAGCACGTCGGGATCGTCATCATCCACCAGGAGCTCGCGCTGAGCCCCTACCTGTCGATCGCGGAGAACATCTTCCTCGGCAACGAGCAGTCGCGCGCCGGCTGGATCGACTGGAACGAGACCAACGCCAGGGCGACGGAGCTTCTCGGGCGCGTCGGTCTGAAGGAGTCCGCGACCACGCGCGTGATGGACATCGGCGTCGGCAAGCAGCAGCTGGTCGAGATCGCGAAGGCGCTGTCGAAGGACGTGAAGCTGCTGATCCTGGACGAGCCGACATCGGCACTCAACGACGCCGACTCCGCGCACCTGCTCGGTCTCATGCGCCAGCTCAAGGAGCAGGGCATCACTTGCATCATGATCTCCCACAAGCTGAACGAGATCGAGGCGATCTCCGACTCGGTGACGATCATCCGCGACGGCAAGACGATCGAGACCCTCGACTTCCACGCCGAGGAGGTCACCGAGGACCGCATCATCCGCGGCATGGTGGGCCGTGACCTCGACAGCCGGTTCCCGGAGCACGAGCCCACGATCGGCGAGGAGATCTTCCGCATCGAGGACTGGACCGTGCACCACCCGACCCAGCACGACCGGGTGATCATCGACAACGCCTCGCTGGCCTTGCGGCGCGGCGAGATCGTCGGTCTCGCGGGGCTGATGGGAGCCGGGCGCACGGAGCTCGCCATGAGCGTCTTCGGGAAGGCCTACGGATCCAACATCAGCGGCCGGATCTTCAAGGACGGCAAGGAGATCCACGTCAAGCAGATCTCGGACGCCATCGAGCACGGCATCGCCTACGTGTCCGAGGACAGGAAGCGCTACGGCCTGAACCTGATCATGGACATCAAGCAGAACACCACGGCGGCCGCTCTGGACAAGGTGTCCGCGCGCGGCTGGATCGACGCCAACCAGGAGTTCAAGGTGGCGGACGAGTACCGCATCTCCATGAACACGAAGGCCCCGTCGGTGGCCTCGATCGTCGGCAAGCTCAGCGGCGGCAACCAGCAGAAGGTNNGTCGGCGCCAAGTACGAGATCTACACGATCATCAACCGGCTCGCCGACCAGGGGAAGGCGGTCCTCGTGATCTCCTCCGAGCTCCCCGAACTGCTCGGGATCTGCGATCGAATCTACGCCCTCAGCGAGGGCCGCATCACCGGCGAGGTGCCACGCACTGAAGCCACGCAGGAGCTGATGATGCAGTACATGACCAAGGTAAGGGACTGATCAATGAGTAGTGCATTGACCACGGTGAGAGAAGTGCTCACCAGGAACATCCGGCAGAGCGGCATCTTCATCGCCTTCGTCGCCATCATCATCCTGTTCGCGTTCCTCACGGGCGGCACGCTGCTGACCCCGCAGAACGTCAACAACATCGTCGTCCAGAACTCCTACATCCTCATCCTCGCGATCGGCATGGTGATCGTCATCATCGGCGGCCACATCGATCTGTCGGTCGGATCGGTCGTCGCGTTCACCGGTGCGATCGCCGGCGTGATCACGGTGCGGATGGAGCTGCACTGGATCCTCGGCGTGCTGGCCGCCCTCGTGGTCGGCGCCATCGTCGGCGCCTGGCAGGGCTACTGGGTCGCCTTCGTCGGCATCCCGGCGTTCATCGTGACCCTGGCGGGCATGCTCATCTTCCGCGGCGCCACCATGGTGACCCTTGGCAACACCCAGATCTCCCCCTTCCCGGACGCCTTCCGTGACCTGGCGAGCGGATACCTGAACGGCCTGCTCGGGGGGCCGGGTTACGACGTGTTCACGCTCGTGCTCGCCGCACTCGCGGTGGCCGCCTTCGCGTGGATGCAGTGGCGGACGCGGGCCGCACTGATCAAGTACGGCCAGGACGTGCCCTCGATGGCGATGTTCGCCCTCCGGATCGTCGTCACCGGCCTCGTGGTCATGTGGTTCGCCTGGCAGCTCGCCAACTACGCCGGCCTGCCGATCGTCCTCATCATCCTCGGCGTGCTGGTCATCGCCTACAACCTCGTGACCCGCAAGTCCGTCTTCGGGCGCAACGTGTACGCGATCGGTGGCAACCTCCAGGCCGCTTTGCTGTCCGGCGTGAAGGTCAAGTGGATCAACTTCTGGATCTTCGTCAACATGGGCACGCTCGCCGCCCTGGCCGGAGTCATCTTCACCGCGCGGCTCAACCTGGCCAACCCGAAGGCCGGCACGATGTTCGAGCTCGACGCGATCGCTGCCTGCTTCATCGGCGGAGCCGCGGTCACGGGCGGTGTCGGCACCGTGCTCGGCGCCATCGTCGGCGGCCTGATCATGGGTGTCATGAACAACGGCATGTCCCTGCTCGGCATCGGCATCGACTACCAGCAGGCCATCAAGGGCCTGGTGCTGCTGTTCGCCGTCGCCTTCGACGTCGTCAACAAGAGGCGCGCCGGTACCCGGTGACGCCCACGGAGGGCTCCCGGTCGTGACGTGACGCAGCCGGGAGCCCTCTGCCATGAGTGGACGCGCCATGCGGCGCGACGAAGGAGAGAGAAGAAGATGGCGATCGACACAGGTCTCGCGTCGTACAGTGACGCGGTTCGCGAGCGCGTGGCCCGCGCCCGCGAACGCGTGGCCGCGCTCCACGCGGAGCTCCCCCGCTGGGGGCTGGTGGTCTGGACCGCCGGCAACGTCTCGGAGCGGGTCGTCGTCGACGACGGCGAGGACCTCCTCGTCATCAAGCCGTCCGGGGTGTCCTACGACGAGCTGACCCCCGAGGCCATGGTGGTGTGCGACCTCGACGCACGCCTCGTGGACGGGACGCGCTCGCCGTCGTCGGACACCGCGGCGCACGCCTACGTGTACCGCCACATGCCCGAGGTGGGCGGGGTGGTGCACACCCACTCCACCTACGCCACCGCGTGGGCGGCGCGTGCCGAGCCGGTGCCGTGCGTGCTCACGATGATGGCCGACGAGTTCGGCGGGGACGTCCCGATCGGCCCGTTCGCCCTCATCGGGGACGACTCGATCGGGCGCGGCATCGTCGAGACACTCCGGGAGTCCCGTTCCCCCGCGGTGCTGATGCGCAACCACGGCCCGTTCACCATCGGCGCGGACGCCCGCGCCGCCGTCAAGGCCGCCGTGATGGTCGAGGAGGTCGCCCGGACGGTGCACATCGCCCGGCAGCTCGGCGAGCCCCTCCCCATCGATCAGGCCGACATCGACAGCCTCTACGACCGCTACCAGAACGTCTACGGCCGCTGAGACACGGCCACCAAGGAGAGTTGACACATGAGCAAGCACTTCGCCGACCGTGAGGTGTGGTTCCTCACCGGCAGCCAGACCCTCTACGGTGAGGAGACCCTGCGCCAGGTGGCCGAGCAGTCCCAGGCGATCGCCGCGCAGCTCGACGACGCCGCCGACGTGCCGATCCGCATCGTGTGGAAGCCGGTCCTGAAGGAGACCGACTCCATCCGCCGCGCCGCCCTCGACGCGAACGCCGACGACCGCGTGATCGGCGTGATCGCGTGGATGCACACCTTCTCCCCCGCGAAGATGTGGATCACCGGGCTGGACGCACTCGCCAAGCCGCTGCTGCACCTGCACACCCAGGCGAATGTCGAGCTGCCGTGGTCCACCATCGACATGGACTTCATGAACCTGAACCAGGCCGCCCACGGCGACCGCGAGTTCGGGTACATCGCCACCCGGCTCGGGATCCCGCGCCGCATCGTCGTCGGGCACGTCTCCAACCCGGCCGTGCAGGCGAAGGTGGGCACGTGGGTGCGGGCCGCCGCCGGGCTCGCCGCCGCGCGCGGCATGCGGCTCGCACGGATCGGGGACAACATGCGCAACGTGGCCGTCACCGAGGGTGACAAGGTGGAGGCCGAGCTCCAGTTCGGGGTCGCCGTCAACACGTGGGGCGTGAACGACCTCGTGGAGCGGGTGGAGGCCGTGGCGGAGTCCGCCATCGACGAGCTGATCGCCGAGTACCTCGACCTCTACGACGTCGCCCCCGAGCTCCGGCCCGACGGCGAGCGCCACGACTCGCTGCGCTACGGCGCGCGGCAGGAACTCGGGATGCTCGCCCTGTTCGAGGAGGTGGGGGCGAGCGCCTTCACCACCACCTTCGAGGACCTCGGGGCGCTCAGGCAGCTGCCGGGGCTCGCCGTGCAGCGGCTCATGGCCGCCGGGTACGGCTTCGGCGCCGAGGGCGACTGGAAGACCGCCATCCTCGTGCGCGTGGCCAAGGTGATGGGCCAGGGACTCCCCGGTGGCGCCTCCCTCATGGAGGACTACACCTACAACCTCGTTCCCGGCGAGGAGAAGATCCTCGGGGCTCACATGCTCGAGATCTGCCCGAGCCTCACCACCTCCCGCCCGACGCTCGAGATCCACCCGCTCGGCATCGGGAACCGCGAGGACCCGGTGCGCCTCGTCTTCGACACGGACCCCGGCGAGGGCCTCGTGGTCGCGATGTCGGACATGCGGGACCGCTTCCGCCTCACCGCCAACGTGGTGGACATCGTGCCCCCGGACCAGGAGCTCCCGAACCTCCCGGTGGCGCGCGCCGTGTGGAACCCGCGGCCGGACTTCTACACCTCCGCCGAGGCGTGGCTCATGGCCGGGGCCGCTCACCACACCGTGCTCACCACGCAGGTGGGGGTGGACGTGTTCGCGGACTTCGCCGAGATGGCCGAGCAGGAGTTGCTCGTCATCGACGAGGACACGACCGCCCGCGGCTTCGCCCGGGAGATCCGCTGGAACCAGGCGTACCACCGTCTCGCGCGCGGGCTGTGACGCGCGGGTTCTGAGGCCGCACCACGCGGAACCGGCTCGCACCCGCGGGCCGGTTCCGCGTCTCCTTCCACGTCTCCGCTGGGCGCGCCCGGGGTGTCAGCGCAGCAGGCGGGACATCCTCCGGTCGGCGAGCACCTTCCCCCCGGTCTGGCAGCGTGGGCAGTACTGCAGGGCGGAGTCCGCGAAGGACACCTCCCGGACCGTGTCCCCGCACACCGGGCACGGTTCGCCCGCCCGGCCGTGGACCCGCATCCCGGCACGCTTCGCATCCTTCAGCGCCGCGGCCGGCCGGCCCGCCGCCGCGGCCACGGCGTGCGTCAGCACCTCGCCCATCGCGGCGTGCAGGCGCGCCACCTCCTCCTCGGTGAGCCTGCCGGTGAGCGCGAAGGGGCTGAGGCGCGCGGCGTGGAGGATCTCGTCCGAGTAGGCGTTCCCGATGCCGGCGATCAGGGACTGGTCCCGCAGCGCGCCCTTCACCTGCTGGTTCCGGCTGCGCAGCAGGGCGGCGAAGTCGTCGTGTCCCAGCCCCAGCGGTTCGGGACCGAGGCTCGCCACCTGGGGGACGTCGTCGGGCCGGGCAACCACGTGGACGGCGAGGCGCTTGTGGGTGCCGGCCTCGGTGACGTCGAAGCCGGCGCCGTCGTCCAGCCGGAGCCGCAGCGCGATCGGCGAGCGCCCCGGCTTCAGCGGGGTGGCGGGGACGGCGTCGTACCACCGCAGCCAACCGGCCTTCGCGAGGTGGAGGAGGAGGTGGGGGCCGTCCGTGGCGATGTCGATCCACTTGCCGTGCCGGGCGACGGCGGTGACCTCCCGGCCCACGAGGTCGGCCGGGGCGGGGGCGAACGTCTTCAGCGCCCAGATGGCGCCAACGTCCACCGCCGCGACGGTGTGGCCGACGGCCCGGTCGCGCAGGAACGCAGCCAGGCCCTCGACCTCGGGCAGCTCAGGCATCGCTCAATCCCCCGATGGCACCCCCCGGCTGCCCGGGGACCACGGGGCCACGAGGGTGTCGGCGTGGGGAACGGCGGCCGTGATCACGGTGCCGTCCGCCCGGTGCTCGCCCACCACGTCGGTGGCCGGGGTCCGGCTCGTGAGGATCGGCCCCTGGCCGGCGAGCTCCACGCGCACCGGCGCACCCGGACCGACGTCGTACGGCACGCCCCGGACGGAGACGCTCACCCCGTCCCCCTCCTCGACCATGAACTCGATGGAGTCCCGCCGCAGCCGCACCCGGAAGCGGGTGCCGTGGACCCGCAGCGGGAACGTGAGCTCCGGCCACGCGGAGGGGAGGCGGGGATCGAAGGCGATCTCGCCGTCGTAGTCCCGCATGCCGGCGAACCCGTAGACCAGGGAGTTCCACACCCCGCCGGCCGAGGCGATGTGAACGCCGTCGGAGGTGTTGTTGTGCGTGTCCGCGAGGTCCACGTAGAGCCCCTCGACGAAGTAGCGCAGGGCGAGGTCCTGGTAGCCCACCTCAGCAGCCACGATCGACTGGACCACGGCGGAGAGGGTGGAGTCCCCGGAGGTGATCGGGTCGTAGTAGTCGAAGTCGGCGCGCTTCTGCTCCGTGGTGAACTGATCGCCCTGGAGGAAGAGTCCCAGCACCACGTCCGCCTGCTTCAGCACCTGGAAGCGGTAGATGACGAGCGGGTGGAAGTGGAGCAGGAGGGGTCGCAGCTCGGGCGGCGTGGCGTCCAGGTCCCACAATTCCCGCTCGAGGAAGTGCTCGTCCTGGGGGTGGATGCCGAGATTCTCGTCGAAGGGGATCACCATCGCGTCCGCGCACTGCTCCCACTCGGAGAGCTCCGGCTCCTCCAGCTGCAGCCGCTTGACCAGCCGCTCCCACGCGATCTTGTCCGTGTCCCGGATCTGCCGGGCGAGGCGGGCGGCGCGGCGGAGGTTGGCCCGCGCCATGACGTTGGTGAACAGGTTGTTGTTGACCACGGTGGTGTACTCGTCCGGTCCGGTGACGCCGTGGATGTGGAAGGTGCGCGCCTCCCCGCCCACGCGCCAGAAGCCGAGATCCGCCCACATGCGGGCGGTCTCGACGAGCACGTCGATCCCGTAGTTGTACATGAACTCGCAGTCGCCCGTGATGTCGGCGTACTTGTACAGCGCGAAGGCCACGTCGGCATCGATGTGGTACTGGGCGGTCCCGGCGGCGTAGTAGGCGGAGGCCTCCTCGCCGTTGATGGTGCGCCACGGGTAGAGCGCGCCCCGCTGGGCGAGCTCCCAGGCCCGCTCCCGTGCGGCCGGGAGGAGGTTGACGCGGAACTTCACGAGGTTCCGCGCGATCGTGGGATTCGTGTAGGTGAGGAACGGCACCAGGTAGACGTCGGTGTCCCAGAAGTAGTGCCCCTCATAGCCCGAGCCGCTCACCCCCTTCGCGGCCACCCCCATCTGGTCGGACCGGGCTGCGGCCTGGGCGAGCTGGAAGATGCACCACCGCGTCACCTGGGTGATGTCCGCGCGGTCGCGCACCTCCACGTCCGAGTTCTCCCAGAACCGCTCGAGCCAGTCCCGCTGGGCGGCGTAGGCGGGTTCGAAGCCCTTCCGCGCCACCCGGTCCAGGGTCCGCCGGCACCGGTCGAAGAGCTCCCGCACCGGCACCCCGCGGGAGCTGTGGTAGGCCACGGCCTTGGTGATGCGGATCGGGACGCCCTCGCGCGCCTGAACCCGGAACACGGACTTGCCGATGTCAGGTTCGGTGCTGGTGAGGATCTCGTGCTCGTTCTCCGTCTCGATCGTGTGGTCCACGCCCACCGCGAGCGTCATGCCGGAGTCGGCGCACTGGTAGCTGAGGATCATGCGGCTGTCCTGGCCCCAGTCGCCCTTGGGCACCAGCACCCGCCCGGGGAACTTGGAGGCCTTGCGGGGGTCGAACCCCGCCGCCCTCGCGTGCGGGGTGGAGTGGTACTCGTCCCGCCCATCCTGCCGGTTGAGCACCTGGGAGGAGATGACCACCGGGGCGTCGCCGTCGAGCATCTCCACCTCGAGGGTCATGAGGCCGAGGTGGCGCTCGTCGAAGGACACCATGCGGGTGGAGTCGATCCGCACCCGCTTGCCCGCGGGGGTGCGCCACACGACATGGCGGCGCAGGATGCCGTCGCGGAAGTCGACGGAGCGCTCGTACTCGGCGAGGTCGGCCACCGAGAGGAGGAGCGGCTCGTCGTCGACGTACAGCTTCATGGTCTTGGCGTCGGGCACATTGACGATCGTCTGGCCGGTCTTCGCGAAGCCGAACGCCTCCTCGGCGTGCCGGATCTGCCACGTCTCGTGGAAGCCGTTGATGAAGGTGCCGTGGGCGAAGGCGTCGCGGCCCTCCTCGGGGTTGCCGCGCATGCCGAGGTAGCCGTTCCCGAGCGCGAACAGGGTCTCGGTGGTCCCGAGGTCCTCGACGTGGTGCTCGGTCTCGAGGAGGCGCCACGGGTCGACGGGGAAGCGCGACCGGTCGATCGGGTCCCGTGCCGGGTCGAGGCGGTTCACAGCAGGTCCCCGAGGTCGGCGACGACGACGTCCGCGCCGGCGTCGAGCAGCGTCCGCTCGCCCGCGCCGCGGTCCACGCCGACGACGAGGCCGAAGTCACCGGCCCGGCCGGCGGCGACGCCGGAGACGGCGTCCTCCACGACGACCGCCCGGGCGGCCGGCGCGCCGAGCCGCTCGGCGGCGTGGAGGAAGGTGTCCGGGCGAGGCTTGCCGGGGAGTCCGAGTTCCGCGGCGACGACGCCGTCGACCACCACCTCGAACCTGTCGGTGAGGTGCGCGGCGGCCAGCACGGTGCGGGCGTTCTTCGAGGAGGAGACCACCGCGACGGCGGTGCCGCGCTCGGCGAGGGCGTCGAGGAGGCGGACCGAGCCGGGGTACGGGGCGATGCCGTCACGGGCGAGGACGGCGTTGAACACATCGTTCTTCCGGTTGCCGAGCCCGCACACGGTCTCGGCGTCCGGCGGGTCGGACGGCTCACCCTCGGGGATGTCGATGCCCCGGGAGTGGAGGAAGGAGCGCACCCCGTCGTAGCGGGGCTTGCCGTCCACGTAGGCGAAGTAGTCGTCGTCCGTGTACGGCTCGGTCACGCCGTGGGAGTCGAGGAAGGCGGTGAACATCCCTGCCCACGCCCGCATGTGCAGGTCAGCTGTCGGGGTGATCACGCCGTCGAGATCGAAGAGGACGGCATCGTAGGGGGTCCAGTCCATCCCACCAGCGTAGTGACGCGGGCCACACTCACTCCTCCGTTTGGGGTCACGCGCCGGAGAATCGGGGCGGGTGGCGAGAACTCAGGCGTCGGGCGAGATGGCCGGGATCTCCCGGGTGGCGTCGATCCCGGCCACGGTATTGGTCCCGGAGCGGTCAGTGACCGCGCCCTTGCCGACGACCTGGCGCACCTGGGTGAGGGCGGCCTGCTCGGCGTCCGACACCCCACCCGCGGCCGCGGCGGCCTCCTCGCAGGCCTCGAGGACGACGGCGCGGAGCGAACGGGCGGCCTCGGGGTCCCGGGCGTCGACGATGGCGAGCGCGCGAGAGAGGGTGGTGAGCTCCTCCCCGGGCACGAGCGTCGGGACGTCGAACTCGGCGAAGGTGTCGCGCAGCTCCTCGGGGAGCTCCGTCAGGGCCCTGCCGGCCGCGAGGGACTCGCGCAGGGAGGCCAGGAAGCCGCTGTCGGCCCGGGAGACCAGCGCGATGGCGCCGAGCACGCCCGCGCGGATGGTGTCGGACTCGTGGTCGGTGTACGTCATGGGCTCATCCTCGCCCGTGACGGGCGCGGGCGACAACCGGAGGCACGTCCCGGGACGGCGTCGTACCGTGGGGGCATGATCGAACCACGCACGCTGGGAACCAGCGACCTCGTCGTCCCCGCGATCGGGATGGGCTGCAACAACTTCTCCCGCATCGGCACCGCCACCCAGACGCAGGAGGGATCCACCGCCGTCATCCACGCCGCGATCGATCACGGGATCGCCTTCTTCGACGGCGCGGACATCTACGGCTCCGAGCCCGGCCTGAGCGAGACGTTCATGGGGGTGGCCCTGGAGGGCCGGCGGGACGAGGTGGCGCTGGCCACCAAGTTCGGCCACGCCGGGGTGACGATGCCGGGGAGCGAGGACTGGGGGCCCAAGGGTGGGGCCCGCTACATCCGGAACGCGGTGGAGTCCTCCCTCACCCGGCTGCGCACCGACCGCATCGACCTCCTGCAGATGCACACGCCGGACCCCTCCACCCCGATCGGCGAGACGCTCGCGGCCCTCACCGATCTCGTCGCGGAGGGCAAGGTGCGGTACGTGGGCAGCTCGAACTTCTCCGCCGCCGGGCTCCGGGAGGCGGACCGGGTGGCCCGGGAGAACGGGTTCGTCCCGTTCGTCTCCGCCCAGGACGAGTACTCGCTGCTGGCCCGAGGGGTGGAGGACGACGTGCTCCCCGCCGTCCGCGAGTTGGGACTCGGGTTCCTGCCCTACTTCCCGCTGTACAACGGCCTGCTGACGGGCAAGTACACCCGTTCCGGTGGCGAGGGCCGGATCTCCGCGCTCAAACCGCACCTGCTCGAGACGGTGGACTGGGACCGGCTGGAGGCCTACGAGCGCCTGTGCGGCGCGCACGGGCTGACGATGCTCGAGGCCACGTTCGGCTGGCTGCTCGCCCAGGGCGTCGCCAGCGTGATCGCGGGGGCGACGACGCCGGAGCAGGTGGCGCGCAACGCCGCTGCGGGCGCCGTCGTACTCCCCGAGGGCCTCGCGGACGAGATCTCGGCATTGTTCGCCCGCTGACCCAGCGTGGCCTCATATACCCCCGGGGGCATATGATGGGCGCATGAACTCTTCCCGCCTCCGTTCCATCCTCGCGGGCGGCCTGCTCGCCGCCGGTCTCGCGCTCTCCGGGTGCGCCTCCACCGACTCGGGCACGGCCACCGTGGAGGCCGGCGCCGTCCAGCGGGGCGAGCACGTGGACGCCGACACCTTCCGCGCCTCCCTGTCCGACGACGTCACGATCCTCGACGTCCGCACGCCCCAGGAGTTCGCCGAGGGGCACATCGCCGGCGCGGTGAACATCGACGTCAGCTCCCCGGACTTCGCCCAGCAGGTCTCGGAGCTCGACCCGGAGGGCACCTACGCCGTCTACTGCCGCTCGGGCAACCGGTCGCGAACCGCGATGGCGGTCATGCAGGACGCGGGGCTGTCCGACGTGTTCGGCCTCGAGGGCGGCATCGGCGCCCTCGACCCGGAGGACCTCGTCACCGACTGATCCCCCTGCCACAATGCCCCCATGGACGGCTTGTGGCACCAGATCGGAATCTCTCCCAGCGGGGCGGTGGGCGTGGTCCTCGCGACCGTGCTCCTCTACATCGCGTTCAGCCTCGTGGTGCGGTTCTCCTGGCGGTACTTCGGGGCGAGTCACTCGAGCTTCGAGCTCGCCCTCGTCACCGTCCTCGGCG
This sequence comes from Actinomycetales bacterium UBA1416, assembly GCA_002304945.1. Taxonomy (GTDB): domain Bacteria; phylum Actinomycetota; class Actinomycetes; order Actinomycetales; family Actinomycetaceae; genus UBA1383. The sequence goes on from DBPQ01000018.1 coordinate 19,760, forward strand.
CCGTCGTGGGGCGGTCCATGCTCGGCAACGCCCCGACCCTGCTCGGGGGTGCCATCGCGCTCACCACCCTGTTCGCCCTGGAGGGTGCCATCGGCCTCGCCCGGCGCAGCAGCCGGTACAGCCGCTACGCGGACCTGGGCCACGTCCACGGCGTCATCGTGATGGTGGGGAGCGAGATCGACCTGCCCGCGCTGCACCGCCTCGGGATCACGGAACGGGACCTCTGGACGAGCCTGCGCCGCCACGGCATCCACAACGTGTCCCAGGTGGGCGCCGTCGTCGTGGAACACGACGGGAGGCTCAGCATCCTGCGCGCGGGCACGCCCGTGAACAGGTCGATCCTGGTGGGGGTCCGCGGTGCCGCGGACCTCCCCGACGACTTCTACGCGGACTGACTACCGCTCGCGGTTCTCCAGGTAGTACCGGACGAGCGCCTGGGTGGAGGGATCCTGGGCTGAGAGCGCGTGCTCGTCCCCGGCCACCGCGGGCGCGATCTGCAGCGCGAGCTGCTTGCCGAGTTCCACGCCCCACTGGTCGAAGGAGTCGATGCCCCAGACGATGCCCTGCACGAAGGTGATGTGCTCGTACAGGGCGATCAGCTGGCCCACCACGGACGGGGTGAGGGCCGGGGCCATGATCGACGTCGTCGGCCTGTTGCCGGCGAACACGCGCGCCGGCACGATCTCCTCGCGCGTGCCCTCGGCCCGCACCTCGTCCGCGGTCTTGCCGAAGGCGAGCGCCTTGGTCTGGGCGAAGAAGTTGGCGAGGAAGAGCTCGTGGACATCGGCGTCGCCATCCACCAGCGGCCGGGCCGGGGTGGCCACCGCGATGAAGTCCGCGGGGATCAGCCGGGTGCCCTGGTGGATGAGCTGGTAGAAGGCGTGCTGCCCGTTCGTGCCCGGCTCCCCCCAGAACACCTCCCCGGTGTCCGTGGTGACGGGCGTGCCGTCCCAGCGCACCGACTTGCCGTTGGACTCCATCGTGAGCTGCTGGAGGTAGGCGGCGAACCGGTGCAGGTACTGCGCGTACGGCAGCACCGCGTGGGTGTGCGCCCCCAGGAAGTTCACGTTCCAGATGTTCAGCAGGCCCATGAGGAGCGGCACGTTCGCTCCCGCGGGCGCGGTGCGGAAGTGGGCGTCCATGGCGTGGAAGCCGCCGAGGAACTCCTTGAAGGCATCCGGGCCGATCGCCACGGCGACGGCGGTGCCGACGGCGGAGTCCACGGAGTACCGGCCACCCACCCAGTCCCAGAACCCGAAGGCGTTCTCGGGGTCGATGCCGAAGGCGGCCACCTTGTCGAGCGCGGTGGAGACGGCCACGAAGTGCTTGGCGATCGCCTCGGCGTTCTGCTCGGCGGAGCCGTCGACGGCGCCCTGGGTCTTCAGCGTGTCCAGCAGCCACGTACGCACGAGGCGCGCGTTCGTGAGGGTCTCCAGGGTGGTGAACGTCTTGGAGGCGACGATCACGAGCGTGGTCTCGGGGTTGAGGTCCACGGTCTTCTCGTAGGAGTCCGCCGGGTCGATGTTGGAGATGAACCGGCAGGTCAGGCCGTCCTGGACGTAGGGCTTGAGTGCCTCGTACACCATGACCGGGCCGAGATCGGAGCCACCGATGCCGATGTTGACGACGGTCTCGATGCGCTTGCCCGTGACGCCCTTCCACTCCCCGGACCGCACCCTGTCCGCGAAGGCGTACATCTTCTCCAGGACCGCCTGGACATCGGCGTCCACGTCCTGCCCGTCCACGGTCAGCTCCGTGCCGGCGGGGTTGCGCAGCGCGGTGTGCAGCACGGAGCGGTCCTCCGTCACGTTGATCCGTTCGCCGCCGAACATGGCCTCGCGCCGCTCGTCGAGTCCCACCTCGTCCGCGAGCCGGAGGAGGGCGGCGACGACGTCGTCCGTGATGAGGTTCTTCGACAGGTCGACGTGGAGGTCGGCGGCATCGAACGTGAACCGCTGTGCCCGCTCGGGATCGGCGGCGAACCAGCCGCGGAGGTCCGGCTCCAGCTGCTGCTTCACCTCGGTGAGCGTCCGCCAGGCGTCGGTGGTGGTGGGGTCGACAGGGGTCCTCATGGTCACATCCATCCAGGGTCGTTCCGGCCCGCCGGGACGCGGGCGGAGATATGACTCAGGTTACCGACAGCAGCCCCGCTTGGATCGAGGTTGCCCCGTGATTGCCGGACTCGCGCGCGAGCCCCAGAACTAGAATTGAAGTGAGAACGAGTCGCAATTGTGAGGAGCACGGCACATGAAGCTGGTCGTAGTCGGAGGAGTGGCCGCGGGCGCATCGGTCGCGGCGCGCGCCCGTCGCCTGGACGAGTCTGCGGAGATCATCGTCTTCGAGCGGAGCCACCACGTCTCGTTCGCGAACTGTGGCCTGCCCTACCACATCGGGGAGGTCATCACGGAGCGGAGCAAGCTGCTCCTCCAGACCCCCGCGAGCCTGCGGGACACACTGAACATCGATGTGCGGATCGCCACCGAGGTCACCGCCATCGACCGCGAGAGCAGGACGGTCACCGTCAAGGAGCTCGACACCGGCAAGGAGTACACCGAGACGTGGGACAAGCTGGCTCTCTGCCCGGGCGCCTCCGCGATCCGGCCCCCGATCCCGGGCCTCGACCTGCCCGGCATCCACGTGCTGCGCCGCCTCGGTGACATGGACGCCATCAAGGCCGAGCTGGACGCCGCCATCGCCGAGAAGAAGAAGGGTACGAGGAGCGAGTTCCGGGCCGTCGTCGTGGGGGCCGGCTACATCGGCGTGGAGATGGCGGAGAACTTCATCCACCGTGGGGTGGACGTGGACATCGTCGAGATGGCGGACCAGATCCTGCCCCCGGTGGACCGGGAGGTGTCCGTCCCCGTCGAACGGCACATGAAGAGCCGGGGCGTGAAGCTCCACCTCTCGACCGCCGTGAAGGCCTTCACGGCGGCACCCGGCGGCCGCCTGCGGGTGGAACTGTCCAACAACGAGCTCCTCATTGCCGACCAGGTCGTCCTCGCCACCGGCGTGCGCCCGCGCACCACGCTCGCCACCGACGCCGGGATCGAGCTCGGGGAGCGGGGCGGCATCAAGGTGGACACCCACATGGCCACCTCCGCCCCCGACATCTGGGCGGCGGGCGACGCCGTCGAGACGCCCCACACCGTGCTGCCGGGCATGTGGCTCACCCCGCTCGCCGGACCGGCCAACCGGGAGGCACGCGTGGCGGCGGAGAACATCTGCGGGCGCGACACCGAGTACAAGTCGACCCAGGGCACCTCGGTGGTGAAGGTGTTCGACATGGTGGCCGGCGGCACCGGGGCCACCGAGCGCCAGCTCAAGCAGTTCGACGTGCCCTACCGCGCCGTCCACGTCCACCCGTCCGGGCATGCCGGCTACTACCCCGGCACGACGATGCTGCACCTCAAGGTGCTCTTCGACCCGGAGACCGGCCGGCTGCTCGGCGGGCAGGCCGCCGGGTTCGACGGCGTGGACAAGCGCCTCGACGTGCTGGCCACCGCGATCCGTGCCGGCCTCACCGTGTGGGACCTTGAGGAGGTGGAACTCGCCTACGCACCCCCGTTCGGCTCCGCGAAGGACCCCGTCAACATGGCGGGCTTCGTGGCCAGCAACGTGCTGCGCGGGGACATCGACCTCTGGTACGCGGAGGACTGGCCGGCCGCCACCGAGGGTGCACGCATCATCGACGTCCGCGGGCCGCAGGAGTACGGGATCTGGCACATTCCCGGGGCTGAGAACGTCCCGCTCCCCACGCTGCGCGCGGCGTGCGAGGACTGGGACAGGGACACCCCGATCCGGGTGAACTGCGCGGTGGGCTTCCGCAGCTACCTCGCCTACCGCATCCTCGTGCAGCGGGGCTTCACGGACGTGAAGAGCCTCTCTGGCGGTGCGACCACCTTCCGGTTCTGGCACGACGTGGAACCGGAGGACACGAAGGCGCCCGCACCGATGGAGAACTACGCCGAGGAGGAGTCCCTCGAGGTCACGCCGGAGTCCACCGGGGTCGCCGTGGACCTGGACTGCACCGGCCTCGCGTGCCCCGGACCGATCCTCAAGCTGACCGAACGCATCGGCACCCTGAACAACGGCGACGACCTCACCGTCCACGTCTCCGATCCCGGGTTCGCGCAGGACGCCCCCGCGTGGGCCCGCCGCAACGGCCACCAGCTGGTCGCCATCACCCCGGAGGGGCCGGGATTCCGTGCCACCTTCCGCAAGGGTGGCGCGGTGAAGGCGCGGCGCGCGGCGGCAGAGGCCCCCACGAAGGGCCGCAGCTCCCTGATCGTCTTCTCGGACGACCTCGACCGGCAGCTCGCCGCCTTCATCATCGCGAACGGCGCGCTGGCGATGGGGGACAACGTCTCGATGTTCTTCACCTTCTGGGGCCTGAACGCCCTGCGGCGCTCCAACCCGCCGAAGCGTGACCGTGGCACGGTCGACAGGCTGTTCAGCGCGATGATGCCCGCCGGGGCCGAATCCCTGAAGCTCTCACAGCTGAACCTGCTCGGAGCCGGAACCCAGATGATGAGCAGGGTGATGAAGGAGAAGAAGGTCCCCACCCTGCCCGAGCTCATCGAGAGCGCGATCGCGGGCGGCGCCCGCATCGTCGCCTGCACCATGACGATGGACCTGCTCGGCATCGCGGAGGAGGACCTCATCGACGGCATCGAACTCGGCGGCGTCGCCACCTTCCTCGATGACGCGTCGGACTCGGCGGCGACACTCTTCATCTAGGAGACATGGCACCATCCAGGAGACGTGACACCGGCGGGGTCGGCCTCAGGCCGACCCCGCCCTCTCGCGGAGTTCCTCGAGCTTGGCGACGACGGCGGCCCGGTTCTCGGGGCGGGCGACGTCCCCGACATCCTCGAGCAGCTCCTCGAGCTTGCGGGGCACCTGGACGTTGTCCGCGTAGTCGATCACCTCGTCGAGGGCGAGGTCGAGGATGCCCGCGAAGGACGGGGGCTGGGTGACCACCCGCACCTCGCCGCTCTCGTCCACGATGTACGGCGAGATGGTCCGGCGCACCGCCAGCTCGCGCAGGATCACGTGGATCTCGTCGAGCACCTGGATGGCCGTGGTCGGGTCGTTGATGCCCGGGGAGAGCGCCCGCTCCGCGATGTCGACGAGCTGTCGCACCCCGAAGGAGATGTCCTGGATCGTCGTCCGGGTGCGCGCGATCCCGAGCGTCCGGTCCAGTCCCTGCCGGAGTTCCTCGTCCAGCTCGGCCGTCCCCCAGACGGTTCCCACCCGGTGGCCCGAGGCGATGAAGGACCCGAGGTGCACGCCGAGGTGGACGACGACGTCGTTGTCCCGGGCGAGGGCGACGAGCCGGGGGTAGTCCACGTGGTCCAGCGAACCGTGGCGGCCCCGCACGACGAGGGGCACGCTCTCCTCGTCCGGGCGCGGCGACCAGGTGGGGCCGAAGCCCGGGATGTCGTCCGGCGGGCCGAACTGCTCGTCGACCAGGTGGGCGGTGCGCCGCCCGACCCGGTTCACCACGGTGGTCACCTGCACGGTGGTCGTGATGTTGTGGATGAACGCGATGAACATCGCCACCGCCCCCAGCACCAGCAGGAAGGCCGCGGTGACCGAGAGCTGGGGCACGAACTCCTCGATGTCCTCGTTCGAGCCGCGCACGGTGCGCAGCACGGCGAGCGAGTACACGAACGAGGCTGTGAACACGCCGAGGGTGGCCTGGGTGGTGCGGTCGGCGAGGAAGCTGTCGAGGAGCCGCGGCGTGAACTGGGACTGCGCGAGCTGCAGCACCACCATGGTGATGGAGAAGACCAGGCCTGTCACCGAGATCATCGCGCTCGCGATGGTCGAGAGGAGGCCGCGGGCGCCGTCGGGGCCGCCCTGGAAGACGAACGGGATCTCGTGGGAGATGGTGCGGTCCAGCCACGGCAGCACCCAGGAGAGCACGAGGGCCGCGAACACGATGACGAAGGGCAGCACCCAGAACGGGCGCCAGATCCGCTGCCACAGGCTCGGGTGGTCCAGGCGCGGGACGGACCCGCGCAGGCGATCGACGGTCTGCTCGCCCATCAGGTCAGCCAGTCCCGGTTGCGCTCGTCCTGGTCCCGGAGCCAGTCGGGCGCGTCCCTGAGGCGGGAATCCCGGGCGCCGCCGCGCAGGCGGTCCAGGTAGCCGCGGTCCTGCTCGAGCCGGCCGATCGGGGTGTCGGCCGCGGCCCGGTCCGCCACCGACCCGTGCCCGGGCACCAGGATCGCGGCCTCGCGCACGAACGGCTCCAGGGCGTCCAGGCCGGCGAGGTACCCGGCCAGCCCCTCGTCGTCGGGGATGGGGATCTCGACGTCCGACAGCATGTCCCCCGCCACGAGGACCCCGGCGTCCTCCACCCAGAGCGCTCCGTGCCCGCGCGCGTGCGCACGGTGCTCCACCACCCGGACGACGGGGCCGTCCCACGGGATCCGGTCGCCGGCGAGGGCGACGACGTCGCCGACGAGCGGCGCGAGGTCGGCGGGCCAGTCGGGACCGAGCCCCGTCACGAGCAGGCGCTGCTGCTCGCGGGCACGTCTGGCGGTCTCGGGTGTGGCGTACCGGGGCGCAGCACCGAACCGGGGGTGCCAGAGCACGTGATCGTAGTGGGCGTGCGTGGCCCAACCCGCCACCACGGTCAGCCCGGTCCTCTCCAGCCAGTCGGCCATCGCCACGAGTTCGTCCGGCTCCCAGGCCGGGTCGACGAGGAGCGCCGCCCGCCCGCCGGACGTGGGCTCGCCCGCGACCACCGTCGTCGTCGTGTGCATGATCCGGGAGGTGAACACCCACACACCGCGTGCGACCTCGAGTGGCTCCATGAACACAGCCTAGGCCGCGCCCCGCGCACTCGCGCGGCCCCGGCCGCCGGCCCGCGGCCCTGCGGCAACAGACGGAAACAAGCGCCACGCCAGGGGGCCCCTCACATACGCTGGAAATCGGCTCAGCGCAGAGGAAGGTGCTTATCGATGATCACACTGACGGGATTCGCGGACGAGGTCTCCTTCGACCTCGGTGAGCAGATCGAGTTGCTGACGGCGCTCGGCATCCGGCATGTGGAGTTCCGCAGCGCGTGGCGCACCAAGGTGCTCGACCTGACCGAGGAGCAGCTCCACGAGGCGAAGCGCATGCTGGACGCGGCCGGGATCGCCCTCTCCTCCGTGGGCTCGGACATCGGCAAGATCCAGATCACCGACCCCTTCGAGGAGCACCTCGAGCGGGCGCGGCACGCGGTCGAGGTGGCCAACTTCTTCGGCTCCCCCTACATCCGCATGTTCTCCTTCTTCATCCCGGAGGGCGAGGACGCCGACGCGTACCGCGACGAGGTGATGCGGCGCACCCGGGCATTCGTCGACCTGGCGGAGGCCGGCGGGGTGACCATGCTGCACGAGAACGAGAAGGACATCTTCGGGGACATCCCGCGCCGCGTGGTCGACCTCGTCACAACCATGGACTCCCCGAACTACCGGGCGATCTTCGACCCCGCCAACTACGTCCAGTGCGGCGTCCGGCCGGTCGACGAGGCGCTGCCGGAGGTCCGCCCGTACACCGACTACATCCACATCAAGGACGCGAAGGCCTCCGACTCCTCGGTGGTGCCCGCCGGCGAGGGCGACGGGCAGGTGCGGGAGCTCATGCGCTCGCTGCACGCCGACGGCTACGACGGGTTCGTGTCCATCGAGCCCCACCTCGGCGAGTTCGACGCGTTCGGCGGCCTGTGCGGCCCGGACCTCTGGACGACGGCCTACGAGGCACTGACCGGCATCCTGACGGACGAGGGCATCGAATGGCGCTGAACCCGACCACCCCGCGGCGTGCCGCCATCGTCGGCTGTGGTGACGTCTCCGTGATCCACGCCGAGGCGATCGAGGCCATCGAGGGGATCGAACTCGTCGCCGTGTGCGACGCGGACCCGGACCAGCTGGAGGCCGCCGCGCGCGATCTCGGGGCCGCCGGCTACGACGACCTCGGCCAGATGCTCGCAGAGGCGCGCCCCGACGTCGTCCACGTCACCACCCCGCACCACCAGCACGTCCAGGCCACCATCGACTGCCTGGCGGCCGGCGTGCACGTCATCCAGGAGAAGCCGCTCGCCCACACCATCGAGGAGGGCGAGCGGCTCGTGGAGGCGGCCCGCACTGCCTCGGCGAAGGTGGGCATCTGTTTCCAGAACCGCTACAACGTCTCCTCCGAGGAGGCGCGCCGCATCATCGACTCCGGGCTGCTCGGAGAGATCCGGGGGGCGTACGCCTCCGTCGTGTGGTCGCGGACCGCCGACTACTACCTCAACCGGCCGTGGCGTGGCACGTTCGCGGAGAGCGGCGGCGGACTGCTCATCAACCAGGCCATCCACACCCTCGACCTCGTGCAGTGGCTGATGGGTGACGTCGTCGCCGTCGACGGCCACGCCGCCACCCGCAAGTTCGCCGACGTCATCGAGGTGGAGGACACCGCCGAGGCGCTCTTCACCCACGCGAGCGGCGCGCAGACCAGCTTCTACGCCACGCTCACGGCGCCGGTGCACCGCCCGGTCGAGATCGAGATCTACGGGGACCGCGGCGCCCTGGCCATCCGCAACGGGCTGACCCTCACCCTCGAGGACGGCACCGTCGAGGTGTTCCCCGAGCGGCAGGTCGCCTCCGCGGGCCGTACCTACTGGGGCGTCTCGCACGAGATCCTCATCCGCGACTTCTACGCGAGACTCGAGGACCCGGAACCCTTCTGGATCTCCCCGGCCGAGGCCATGAAGCCCCTCCACATGCTGAAGACCATCTACGACCAGACCCACGGAAAGTGAAGGACACACCCATGACGGACACGATTCGGCTCGGCATCATCGGCCTCGGCGCGGAGGGCGGCCTGTACGCCAACCTCATCAGCGGGGGAAAGACGCCCCACGTCGAGATCGGCGCGATCTGCGACATCCTCCCCGAGAAGAAGGCCCGCGCGGACGAGCTCGGCGTGCCGTTCTTCGAGGACTACATCGAGATGATGGAGTCCGGGAAGGTCGACGCCGTCGTCACGACCGTCCCCCACTACCTCCACCCGGAGATGGGCATCGCAGCCCTGGAGCGCGGCATCCACGCTCTCGTGGAGAAGCCGGTGGGCGTGTACACCAGGCAGGCGCGGAAGCTCATCGACTTCGCCGCCTCCAAGCCGGAGCTCACCTTCGGGGTGTTCTTCAACCAGCGCACCAACCCCCTCTACGTGGACCTCAAGGCCCTCATCGAGTCCGGGGAGCTGGGCGCGCTGCGCCACACCTCGTGGATCATCACCAACTGGTGGCGGCCGCAGGGCTACTACAACCAGTCCGAGTGGCGCGCCACCTGGGGCGGCGAGGGCGGCGGCGTCCTCGTGAACCAGGCCCCGCACCAGCTCGACCTGTGGCAGTGGATGTGCGGCGTGCCCACGCGGTGCTTCGCGAAGCTCGCGTTCGGCTTCAAGCGCGACATCGCGGTGGAGGACGAGGTCAACGCCATCGTCGACTTCGGCAACGGCGCCACCGGCCACTTCATGACCTGCACCCACGACATGGTGGGCACCGACCGCCTCGAGATGTTGTTCGACAAGGGCAAGGTCGTCGTCGACAACTCGAAGAAGGTGACCATCACCCGCCTCTCCGGCCCCGAGCAGGAGATCAGCGAGAACATGGGCATGGAGCAGGTCATGCAGCTCTTCATGGGCAAGATGGACACCACCGAGCTCATCTCCACGGAGGAGAAGGTCTACGAGTCGGTGTTCGGCGAGCAGCACTCCACCGTGATGGAGAACTTCGCCCTCAACATCCTCGAGGGGCAGCCCCTCGTCGCGCCCGGGGCGGACGGCATCAACGGCGTGCGCCTCGCCAACGGCTTCCACCTGTCGGCGTGGACCGGCGAGGAGGTCGACCTCGAGAACTTCGACGAGGAGCGCTACCTCGCCGAGCTGAACAAGCGCATCGAGGCCGAGGGCAAGTTCGAGACCCGGTCCTGACGTGATCGCTGACGCCGCCCGCACCGGCGGGCGGCGTCGTCACCGGACCACCCAGACAACGGAAGGAAGTACAGACATGGCAGCACTCGGCGTCCAGATGATGATGCTGAAGGACAGGGTTGCGGCGGAGGGCATGTTCCCCGTGCTGCAGCGGGTGAAGGACCTGGGGTACGAGGCCGTGGAGGTCTCGCAGATCCCGATGACCGAGGAGAACATCGCGGCACTGGAGCGGGGGATCTCGGAGCTCGGGCTCGAGGTGGGCGCGCTCTCCGTGGCCCTCAAGCCCGGCCCGTTCGCGACCGGTGACAACCTCGCCGAGCACCGCGACAAGATCGTGGCGGACTGCAAGCGGCTGGGAACCCGGTTCGTGCGCATCGGGATGATGCCCTTCGACGCCATGGCCTCGAAGGAGGCCTGCGAGGCCTGGGCGGCGGAGTGCGAGGAGGCCGCGCAGTCGCTCGCGGCCGACGGCATCACGCTCTGCTACCACAACCACCACGTGGACCTCGCCCAGTTCGACGGCGAGCGCATCTTCGACATCGTGCGGCGCGTGGCGCCGTCGGTCGGCTTCGAGGTGGACCTCCACTGGGTGCAGCGCGGCGGCATGGCCCCGCTCGACATGCTCGAGCAGTACACCGGCGCCTGCAAGATCATCCACGTCAAGGACTACCGCGTGGTGCCGCTCCCGCCCAGCGCGATGGAACTCCTCGAGAAGGGTGACATGGGCGCGTTCATGGCGGCATTCACGAACATCGCCCAGTTCGCCGAGGTGGGCTCGGGCAACATGAACTGGCCGAAGCTCCTGCCCGCCGCCCTCGACGCCGGTGCGGAGTACTTCTTCGTGGAGCAGGACGACACGTACGGCCGCGACCCCTACGACTGCCTGACCGACTCCCGGGAGTACCTCAGGTCGATCGGTTACTGACCCGCTCGGGGTGAGGGGGCGAGGGGCCCGCCGGTACTGCCGGCGGGCCCCTTCCGCGCGTCGAGGGCCACGCCCGCCCGCCGGAGCTCGAGGGCCGCCAGTTGCGCGACGACGTCGGGACGCCCGATCCGCCAGTCGTGGGCGGGAGTGGGGCTCACCCTCGTGAGCGTCCCGACGGGCTGGGTGGCGAGCGCGCGCAGGGCGAGGAGGTCGAGGGGGTCCTCGCTCGCGAGGAGCAGGGTGAGCGCGCGGGCGCGGCGGGCGAACGCGATCCGGAACAGGAGCCACGGCAGCACCACGAGCACCACGGGGAGCAGCGCCGTCGTGACCCCCGCGATGAGGGCGGTGCGGTCCACGTATGCCACGAGGTCGGCGCCCGCCTGGCGCATCGTCTCGCCGGCCGCGGCGGCGGCGTCGAAGGGGGTGGAGATGGCCTCGCCGAGCAGGGGGATGCCCTCCACCCGGGCGGCGACATCCGCGAGGGACCCCTGGAGGGAGTCCCCCGCGGCCTCGAGGCTGCGCGCGGGACCGAGCGCCCCGAGGACGGTGTCCCGGACTGCGAACCCGGTCCGCACCCAGATCACCACCCAGAGGAGCACGAGCACGTCCGCGATGATCTGGCGGGTGCGGCGAGCGGGCAGGTCCGCGTAGAGCTTCATACTGCTGATTCAAACACTCCCCCTCCCGAACGGGGAGAGCGGAATCATGTGCGGACAGCGCGCATGCACCCTCCCCACGCGAATCCGGCCTCCCTCACCGGAGGTGTGGAGTGCCCGCCGGAGGTCTGGAGTGCCCGCCGGAGGTCTGGAGTGCCCGCCGGAGTCCTACAGTGGTGGTGCTGGAGGAGGAGGGACCATGGGGATAGTCCGGATCATGGGAACGGCGGCGGTTGCCGGCCTGGCGACCACTGCGGTGCGCCGTCGGCTCGACGAGGTGCGACAGGTGCGCCGGTCCGTGGCCGAGTACCGCGAGCACTGGCGCGACCTCGCCGAGGCGCACGACCCGGACAGCGACGCGGTCCGCTACGTCGCGCTCGGGGATTCCGCGGCGCAGGCGGTCGGGGCGTCGACGCCGGAGGCCGGGTACGTGGCTACCGTGGCGCAGCATCTGGCGGGAACCACGGGCCGGGACGTCGACATGTTCAATCTCTCGGTGTCCGGCGCGAAGGCGGCCGACGTGCTGGAGGACCAGCTGCCCCGGCTGGCCGCGCTCGGGTTCGTTCCCGACGTCGTGACGCTCGGGATCGGCGGCAACGACGTCGTGGACCGGCGAATCTCCGTAGAGGCCTTCCTCGACACCATGGCGGAGGTGCTGGCCGAGCTGCCTCCCGGCAGCTACGTGGCGGATCCACCCGGCTTCCTGATCCCACCCTTCGAGGCGCGCTCCGACGCGATGGCAGTGGGAGTCCGGCCCCTCATCCGCGACGCCGGCCACCACCTGGTGGCCCTCCACCGGGCGACCCGGTCCGCCGGACACCTCGGCTGGGTGCGCAACGTCGCGGCGGACGCATTCCACCCGAATGACCGCGGCTACGCCGGCTGGGCAGCCGCGTTCATCGAGGCGTTGGAGTCTGCCGGGACCTAGGTCCGGTGTCGCCAAGATACCCTCGGGGGTATATTGGATCCCATGAACCACAACGCCGTGCGCCGCCTCCTCATCCTCGGAGCCGGGACTGCAGGAACCATCACCGCCAACAAGCTGAGGGCCAAGCTCCCCGCCAGCGACTGGGAGATCACGGTCGTCGCGGAGAACGACATCCACGACTACAAGCCCTCCTACCTCTTCATCCCGTTCGGGATCAACGAGCCGGAGCAGGCACGCCGCTCCGCCCACACCTTCCTCCCCGACGGGGTCACCTTCGTCATGGGCCGGATCGGACTGGTCAAGCCGGAGGACAAGGTCGTCACCCTGGAGGACGGCCGCGAGCTCCCCTACGACTACCTCGTGATCGCCACCGGCGCCCACCCGCGTCCGGACATGACCGAGGGCACGCTGTCCGACGAGTGGCACAAGTCCGTCGGCGAGTTCTACACCCTGGACGGCGCCATGGCGCTCCGGGAGCAGGCCTTCAAGTGGCGTGGCGGCAAGCTCGTCATGCACATCACCGAGTTCCCGATCATGTGCCCGGTCGCCCCGCTCGAGTTCGTCCTCCTCGCCGACGCCTGGCTGCGCCAGCAGGGCCTGCGTGACGTCACCGAGATCACCTACGTGACCCCGCTCGACGGCGCCTTCACCAAGCCGGTCGCCTCGAAGATCCTCGGCGACCTCCTGGAGAAGCGGAACATCAAGGTCGAGGCCGACTTCATGATCGAGCGCATCGACGCCGGGGAGAAGAAGATCGTCTCCTTCGACGAGCGCGAGATCCCCTTCGACCAACTGGTCACCGTGCCGCTCAACATGGGCGCCGAGTTCGTGGCCGCCTCCGGGCTGGGCGACGAGCTCAACTTCGTGACCGTCGACAAGCACACCATGCAGCACACGGACCACCCGGAGATCTTCGCCCTCGGCGACGCCGCCAACCTGCCCACCTCGAAGGCCGGTTCGGTGGCCCACTTCTCCATCGACATCTTCGTGGAGAACTTCCTCCAGCTGGCCGCGGGCCGCCCGATGACCCACAAGTTCGACGGCCACGCGAACTGCTTCATCGAGTCCGGTGACCGCAAGGCACTGTTGCTCGACTTCAACTACGAGACCGAGCCGTACCCGGGCACGTTCCCCGCCCCCGTCGTCGGCCCGCTGACGCTCCTCGGTGAGTCGCACGCGAACCACCTGAGCAAGCTGGCCTTCCGGTGGGTGTACTGGAACATCCTGCTGCCCGGCCGCCCGATCCCGCTTGCCCCCGGCATGTCGATGGTCGGCAAGAACACCAACGTCTGATCACCCCCGAACGTACCCGAAAGGATCGCACATGCCCACCACCACCATCGCCGGCCACGAGGTCGAGGTCAACGAGGAGGGCTTCCTCACCCAGCCCTCCCAGTGGAACGAGGAGCTCGGCGCTGCCCTTGCCGGCCTCATCGGCATCGAGCTGACCGACGACCACTGGAAGGTCATCAACTTCCTCCGCTCGGACTACGAGGCCCAGGGCGAGACCGCCACCCTGCGCCGCGTCTCCACCCAGATGGGCCTCCCGGTCAAGCAGCTGTTCACGCTGTTCCCCGGCAAGCCCGCCAAGAAGATGTCCTACGTGTCCGGGCTCCCGAAGCCCAAGGGCTGCGTCTGACCTGCCGGCACTCTCACGGATCGGAATCACCACATGACTGACCAGCCGTTCGTCCCCTCCTTCGACGACGACGCGGGCGCGGACCGCAAGTTCGTGCTCATCTGCTCGAAGGGCAACCTCGACATGGCCTACCCCGGCCTGATCCTGGCGAACGCCGCCCTCGGTGAAGGGATCGAGACCCACATCTTCTTCACCTTCTGGGGCTTCGACATGATCAACAAGAAGACCATGGGGAACCTCAAGTTCAGCTACATCGGCAACACCGCGATGCACATGCCCGGGCAGTTCGGCTTCTCCATGCCGCAGGGCATGGCTGGCCTCCCCGGCGTGACGGCCCTGACCACCAAGATGATGAAGAAGCAGATCGCGGACCTGGACATCCCCGAGGTCCCCGAGATGCTCGAGATGATCACCGCGTCCGGCGGCCACCTGTGGGCGTGCCGCATGAGCGCGGACATGATGCAGCTCGTCGAGGACGACCTCTACGAGGGCGTCGAGGGCATCATCTCGGCCAGCGACTTCATCGAGCTCTCCGAGGGCGCCCAGGTCATCTTCATCTAGGGAACCCCTCCCAGTAGGGCCCTTGCGCGACGAGCCCGGCTCGCGCCGCAAGGGCCCTGCTCATGTCCTCCGCCTCCGCCCTGGGCAGGGTGGCCGGCGTGAAACCCGCCTCCCGGACGATGCGCTCCGCCACCGCCCGGTCGTTCAGGGCGCCGAGCGCATCCTGCACGTCCTTCAGCCCCTCGGTGAACGCCTCCCGGGCGGGCTCCCGGTCCGTGAACAGGTCGGCCGTCACCTCGGTGGCGTAGCGCAACTTCTTCGCCTCGATCCGCACCCGGTGCCGTTGCCCCGCCGTCATCTCCGCGAGGCCCTCGCTGCCGGCGAGGAACGCCCACCACCACAGGTCGAGACGTTCGGAGGCGAACCTGCGGGCGTCGACGACGGCGGCCGGCGAGTCCCGCCACCTCCCCACCACGCCGTCCCGCACCCGCCGCAGCTCGCGGCGCCACCGCTTCGACCCGAGCTCCCGGGCGACGTCATCGGCCAGGTGGCCGCGCCGCCTGACGAGGGCCGCGCGGAGGGCGGCACGGTCGGCCTCCACGACCGGGGCAGCGCCGTCGTCGAGATGCTCGAGGAACACGTCGAGATCCCGCAACCGGCCGAAGGGCAACGCGAGGTCGCGGATGCGGCGCCGGGCGCGCTCGAGGTCCCGGTCGCCGTGCCGGATGGGCTCGAAGAACGACAGGGCGGCGCGGAGGCGGCGCGTGGCGACCCGCAGCTGGTGGAGCGGCTCGACCTCGTGACCGTCGGAGTAGGCGGCACCATTCGCCTCGACCGCCTCGAGGAGACGGACCAGGACGCCCGCGCTGTGCTCGCCGACCGAGCGGGGTGGGGAGGTCATGGCACGAGTCAACCCGCGGTGGTCCCGCCCGCGCAACGGATTCGCGCGAAAGGCCATGCGTCGCCGGGCGGGACGGTCCTACGCTGGATCATGGTCGATCGGACACACAACGAGGTAGAACCGGATCCCCACAAGGTCGCGAAGATCTCCACGCGCACCTACGAGCAGGAGATGTACCGCCTGCAGAGTGAACTCGCCAAGCTGCAGGTGTGGACCAAGGAGACCGGGCAACGGATCGTGATCCTCTTCGAGGGCCGCGACGCCGCCGGCAAGGGTGGCACGATCAAGCGGATCACCGAGTACCTCTCCCCGCGGGTGGCGCGCATCGCCGCCCTCCCCGCCCCCACCGAGCGTGAGAAGACGCAGTGGTACTTCCAGCGCTACATCGCCCACCTGCCGGCGGCCGGGGAGATCGTGCTCTTCGACCGGTCCTGGTACAACCGGGCCGGGGTGGAGAAGGTGATGGAGTTCGCCTCGCCACGCGAGGTCATGCGGTTCATGCGGCAGTGCCCGCTGTTCGAGCAGATGCTCGTGGAGGACGGCATCCTGCTGCGGAAGTACTGGTTCTCCGTCTCGGACAAGGTGCAGTACGAGCGCTTCCAGAAGCGGCTGAACGACCCGCTGCGCCAGTGGAAGCTCTCCCCCATGGACCTGCAGTCCATCACCAAGTGGGAGGAGTACTCCCGAGCCAAGGACGAGATGCTCGTCCACACCGACACCCCGATCGCCCCGTGGTACCAGGTGGGCTCCGACTCCAAGAAGGCAGCCCGGATCAACATGATCCACCACCTGCTCTCCACGATCCCGTACCAGGAGATCCCGACGGGCACGATCGAGCTCCCACCCCGGCCGGAGGGCTACGACTATCGGCGGCCCTCGCTCACGGTCAACACCTACGTGCCGGACCACGCCGCCACCCTCGAGCCCATGCGCAGGGGCACCCCGCCGCACGACACGGAGGACTGACGCAGCGAGGAGGGGCGGGCCGCGGTGGCGGTCCGCCCCTCCCCGCTGCGGTGACTGCAGCGACGTTCGTGTCCATCAGCTCGGCGTAGAGGCCCTCGGTGAGCATCTTGACCGCGGCCTTGGAGGCGCCGTAGATGGTCTGCCCGGGCACCGGTGCGACCGCGCCCATGCTGGCCACGTTGACGATGCTGGCGGCCGGCCGCTCCAGCAGGAGGGGCAGGAGGGTCTTCGTGGTGTTGATGACCCCCCAGAAGTTGACCGCCATGGCCTTCTCCATCTGGGAGAAGTCCAGGTCGTTCACCCGCACGAACGGCTGGATGATCCCGGCGACGTTCAGCAGACCGTCGATCGCGCCGTGGGCTGCGAGCACCTCGTCGGCGAGCGCGGCCACCTGGCCCCGGTCCGTGACGTCGACGACGTGGGTGGTCAACCGCTCGCCCGCGCCGGCGAGGCGGGCGGTCTCCGCGAGGCCTGCCTCGTTGAGGTCGACGGCTGCCACGCGGGCGCCTCGCTTCACGAGACCGAGGACCACCTGGCGGCCGATCCCGCTGCCGCCGCCGGTGACGACGAAGACATTGGTGTTGATCTGCATGTGCTGGCTCGTTGAGATTTCGGTGACAGGTGTCACCATCCCATTGTGCGGGGTTCTCCCTTGAACGGCCCGACGACCGCACTCGTCACCCAGCCCCCGTAGAACCCACCCGGTTGCGGGGTCACCACCTCGCCGTTCACCGTGCACCGATCCATGGCCCGCGCCATCACGGCGACGGCGCCCGCGATCGCCTCGAAGCCCGGCGTGGGCGTCTCGTACGTCCACGCCGCCCGGGGAGCGACGGCGTCGCCCGCCACGACGTCGAAGTAGCTCGCCCGGCCCTTCCACTCGCACCAGGTGGCGCC
>DBPQ01000035.1 GCA_002304945.1 Actinomycetales bacterium UBA1416
GGGGCCGAGGGCGTGGAGCTGGACTACCTTGTACTCGTGGACCCGTCCACGTTCACCGACCTGCCTCCGGGTGCGTCCGAGGGCCTGCTGGCGGTGGCGGCCCGCGTGGGGACCACCCGGCTCATCGACAACGCCATCGTCCGGTTCGGAGGAACGCCATGACCTCGCTGCAGCGCCCCATGATGATCGCGAAGATCCACCGGGCCACGATCACGGACGCGGACCTGCACTACGTGGGCTCCATCACGGTGGACGAGGACCTGCTGGACGCGGCGGACCTGCTGCCGGGCCAGCAGGTGGACGTCGTCGACGTCACCAACGGTGCCCGCCTCACCACGTACGTGATCCCCGGGGAGCGGGGGAGCGGGGAGCTGTGCATCAACGGCGCGGCGGCCCACCTGATCCACCGCGGGGACATCGTCATCCTCATCGGCTACGGCATGATGGACGACGCCGAGGCCCGCACCTACAGCCCGCGGGTGGTGTTCGTGGACGAGAACAACACTCCCGTCGACATCAGCGACGAGCCGGGGCGGGTGCCCGACACGACTGCCGGGCAGGCGCCCTACATGATGGGGACGGGCGTGCCGTTCCACCACGGGCAGCACCCCGCCGGGTGAGGTTCCCGACGGCTCAGGAGAGCGTCAGGAAGAGCTTCTCCAGCTTCTTGGGGTCCATGGTCTCGTCCGGGTCCTCGATGCACTGGCGCAGGGTCGAGGCGATGATCTGGAAGCCGGCCTTGTCGAGGGCCTTGGAGCAGGCCGCGAGCTGGGTCACGATCGTCTCGCACTCCCCGCCCTCGTCGATGAGGCGGATGACGGCGGCGAGCTGGCCGTTGGCCCGGCTCAGCCTGTTGCGGACCGAGACGAGGTCCTGGCCGGTGAGTTTCATGCACGTTCCTCCTTGCCCTCCATTGTCCCGCACCACGGCGAGCGGGGCGCCCGGCGGACGACTGCGATCGAGGTCCATCGTTCTCCTTCGTACGCAGGTCCCCTCAGGGTACCAGATACCCCTAGGGGTATCGACGGTGTGACGTGCGAGACCCTCCGCCGGGGCGGGGTGGCCCACGCCCCTGCCGTAAAATCCCACGGGTGAGTGAAAACGAGCAGCCCGAACAGGTCCGCGTCCGGGCGGCCAAGCGCCAACGTCTCCTCGACGCCGGGATCGACCCCTACCCGGTGACCCTCCCGATCACCCGCACCATCGCCGAGGTGCGGGCGGCGTACGGCCACCTGGTGGCCGGGGAGGAGACCGACGACGTCGTCGCGCTCGCCGGCCGCGTCATGTACCTGCGGAACACCGGCAAGCTGTGCTTCACGACCCTCCAGGACGGGGAGGGCAACACCCTCCAGGTGATGGTCTCCGCCGGGGAGGTGGGGGCGGAGTCCCTTGCGGCGTTCAAGGCCGACGTGGATCTCGGGGACCACCTGTTCGTCCGGGGCAGGGTGATCTCCTCCCGCCGCGGCGAGCTCTCCGTGTTCGCCGCGGAGTGGCGGCTGGCCTCGAAGGCGCTGCGCCCCCTGCCGAAGACCTACGAGAACGAGGCCGGGGAGCTGGTGACCCTCTCGGACGAGGGGCGGGTGCGCCAACGGCACCTCGACCTGATCATGCGCCCGGCCGCGCGGGCGATGGTCCGCACGCGCGCCGCCGTCGTGAAGTCGCTGCGCGCGAACTTCGACGAGCGGGGCTACCTCGAGCTCGAGACCCCGATGCTCCAGAACCTGCACGGCGGGGCGGCCGCGCGGCCGTTCGTGACCCACATCAACGCCTTCGACAGCGACGTGTACCTGCGCATCGCGCCGGAACTCTTCCTGAAGCGCGCCGTGGTGGGCGGGATCGAGAAGGTCTACGAGATCAACCGCAACTTCCGCAACGAGGGCTCCGACTCCGAGCACGCCCCCGAGTTCGCGATGGTGGAGGCCTACGAGGCCTACGGCGACTACGACACGATGGCCACCCTCACCCGGGACCTCGTGCAACGGGCCGCCCGTGACGCGCTCGGCTCCGAGGTGGTCACGCTCGCGGACGGCTCCGAGTACGACCTCTCGGGGGAGTGGGCGACCATCGGCCTCATCGAGTCCCTCTCCGAGGCCCTCGGCCGGGAGGTCGACCCGCTCGCCCCCCGCGGCGAGCTCGCCACGCTGGCGGAGGCCGCGGGCGTGGAGGTGGCGCCGCACCACACGGCGGGCAAGATCATCGAGGAGATGTGGGAGGCCCTGGTGGGGGACCACCTGTACCTCCCGACCTTCGTGCGCGACTACCCGGTGGACACCTCCCCGCTCACCCGCGCCCACCGGTCGCGGCCCGGCCTGGTGGAGAAGTGGGACCTGTACGTGCGCGGCTTCGAACTGGCCACGGCCTACTCCGAGCTCGTGGACCCGGTGGTGCAGCGCGAGCGGTTCGAGGCCCAGGCGCTGGTCGCCGCCGCCGGGGACGCGGAGGCCATGGTCTATGACGAGGACTTCCTCCAGGCCATGGAGCAGGGCATGCCCCCCGCCGGCGGGATGGGCATGGGGGTGGACCGCCTGCTGATGGCGCTGACCGGCCTCGGGATCCGCGAGACCATCACGTTCCCCCTCGTGAAGCGGCTCTGACGTGAGCGTCCTCGACGCCACCAACCCCTATCGGCCCGGCGCGGGGCTCGCCCCACCGGTGCTCGCCGGCCGTGACGCCCTGCTGGAGGAGTTCGACACGTTGCTGGCCGAGGTCCCCCGCACCGGCGAGGGCCAGCGGCCCTGGGCGGTGGCCGGGGCCCGCGGCGTCGGCAAGACGGTCCTCCTCCTCGAGATGCTGCAACGCGCCCACGACGCCGGGTGGACGACGGCGCGGCTCGAGGCCGGCCCCCCGGACTCCCTCGTCGAGTCGCTGACGCGCGCGCTGTACATCCCGCTGCGGCAGGCGGCCGGGCGGGCCCGGCCCGGCTCGGCACTGCGCCGCGTCCTGGCGGTGTTCTCCGCGCTGCGCGTCACCGTGGACTCGGCGGGCACCCTGTCGTTCGGGGTGGATGTCGAACCGCCCGCCGAGGACACCGGCGCCGACCTCGGCACCGACCTCCACCACCTGCTCCACGCGCTCGGTGAGTGGGCCCGTGCCGAGGGGACCGCGGTGCTCCTCACGATCGACGAGCTGGACGCCGCGCCCCAGGCCGAGATCGCCGCACTCAACCGGGCCCTGCACCGGCTGGGACAGGACGACCTCCCGGTCCCCGTGCACGTCGTCGCCGCCGGCCAGGCCGCCCTCCCCGGCACCCTCGCGCGCGCCACCGCCTACGCCGAGCGCCTCTGGGCCTTCCACCACATCGGGCCGCTCGACGATGACGCCGCCGCACACGCCCTCCGCGCTCCCGCCGCCCACCTCCGCGTGTCCTGGGAGGAGGGCGCGGTGGACCTGGCCGTGCGCTCCTCGTGGGGTGTGCCCTTCCTGCTCCAGTCGATCGGCCGCTTCGCCTGGCAGCTGCGCACCGGCGCGGTGATCACGCGGGACGACGCCGCCGCGGCGGTGGAGCTCGCCCTCGCCGACGCCCGGGGACTGTTCGCCGCGCGGTGGGAGCAGCTCACCCAGGCCCAGCAGTTCTTCGTGGGAGCCCTGGCTGACGCCGGCGGGGAGGCCGACCTCGGCGACCTGGCGGCCGCGCTCGGCCGTGCCCCGGGCCGCCTGGGACGGGTCCGCTCCGACCTGGTGGCGCGGGGCGTCGTCGAGCCGGCGGGCAGGGGGCGGGTCCGCTTCCCGCTGCCGGGTTTCGCGGAGTACGTGCGCGCCGCACGCTGACGGTCAGCGGTTCTCCGAACCCCGCACGAGCACGGCCTGCCGGACATGGGCCTGTACCACCTGCTCCGCCTCGGAGAAGCCGAGGGGCTGGCAGCCCTTCGCGACCAGCTCGGCGATCATGGTCGGCTCGTTCCGGGCGAGGCTGACCCCGCGCCGCACCAGGGTGGAGGGCGGCTTGCGTGCCTCGCCGAGGTCCCGGGCGAGGCGGAAGAAGAACGTCTGCAGCCGGGGGCGGACGATGCAGATCGCATCGGCGAGGATGTCCTCCGCACGGCAGTCCTCCACGATCTCGGCCGCGAAGATGCCCTCCGCGATGACGATGGGCGCGCGCTGCAGGTCGAGGTGGGTGGTCCCGGTGCGGCGGTTGGTGGGGATGTCGTAGATCGGGATGTCCGACCGCCCCGTGCGGCAGAGCGCCAGGAGCGCGTCCATGGCGCCGGTGCGGTCCCACGAGTCGGGGGAGTCCCAGTCCACGATGCCGTAGCGGCGGGGCAGGGCGGGGTGGTCGTCGTCGTGGTAGAAGTCGTCGAGGCTCACCACTGGGAGGCCGAGACGCCGGGTGAGGGAGGTCTTCCCGGAGCCGGACGGGCCGGTCAGGAGCACCACGCGCGCGCTCGGCCGGCGGAAGCCCCTGGGGAGGTCGAACAGTCCCGCCTGGGGTGGCTGGGAGAACTCGTCCACGTGACCTCCTCGCGTCTCCCCCCAAGGATACGAGCCGAGCGGGTCAGACGACGTCCCCGTCCACCCAGTCGAAGGTGCGGGTCACGGCCTTCCTCCAGAGCCGGTAGGTGCGCTCCCGCTCCTCCGCCGGCATCCGGGGGCTCCACCGCCGGTCCTCCGCCCAGTTCGCGACGACGTCGGCCTCGCCCTCCCAGAACCCCACCGCGATGCCGGCGGCGTACGCCGCGCCCAGCGCGGTGGTCTCCGCGACCTCCGGGCGCACGACGTCGACGCCGAGGATGTCNNTCGGTGAGCGGCACGCCGGAGTCGGCGTTCATCGCGTCGAGGACCTCCCGGGTCTGGAACGCCGTGGCCTCGAGCGCGGCGCGGGCGATGTGCCCCCTGTTGACGAACCGGGTGAGGCCCACGAGCGCGCCACGGGCGTCCGAGCGCCAGTGGGGGGCGAACAGCCCGGAGAAGGCGGGGACGAAGTAGGCGCCGCCGTTGTCCGCGACGGTGGCCGCGAGCGCCTCGACCTCCGCCGCGGAGGAGATGATGCCGAGGTTGTCCCGCAGCCACTGCACGAGCGAGCCGGTGACGGCGATCGAGCCCTCGAGCGCGTACCGCACGTCCTGTTCCCCGATCCGGTAGCAGACGGTGGTGAGGAGCCCGTTGTCCGAGAACACCGGCTCGGTGCCCGTGTTGACCAGCATGAAGTTGCCGGTTCCGTACGTGTTCTTCGCCATGCCGGGCTCGAAGCACGCCTGTCCGAACGTGGCGGCCTGCTGGTCCCCGAGGATCCCGGCGATCGGCACGCCGGCGAGCAGGCCGTGCGCCCGTCCGTGGCCGTAGACCTCGGCGGAGGAGCGGATCTCCGGCAGCATCGCGAGCGGGACGCCCATCTCGGCGGCGATCTCCCCGTCCCACGCGAGCGTCCGCAGGTCCATGAGCATGGTGCGGGAGGCGTTCGTGACGTCGGTGACGTGCACGCCGCCGTCGGGGCCGCCGGTCATGTTCCAGACCACCCAGGAGTCGGTGGTGCCGAAGAGGAGGTCCCCGGCCTCGGCGCGCTCGCGGGCACCCGGGACGTTGTCGAGGATCCAGCGGATCTTCGGCCCGGAGAAGTACGTGGCGAGCGGGAGGCCCACCCGGTCCCTCCAGCGGTCCTGCCCCTGCTCACCGGCGAGCTCAGTGCACAGGCGGTCCGTCCGCGTGTCCTGCCAGACGATCGCATTGTGCACGGGTTCGCCCGTGTGGCGGTCCCAGACCACCGCGGTCTCCCGCTGGTTCGTGATCCCGACGGCGGCGATGTCGGACGCGTTCAGCTCGGCCCGGGCCAGGGCCTGGCCGACCACCTGGCGCACGTTCCCCCAGATCTCCACCGGGTCGTGCTCCACCCAGCCGGCACGGGGCAGGATCTGCTCGTGCTCCAGCTGCCCGGTGGCAACGACGTGCCCGCCGTGGTCGAAGACGATCGCCCGCGACGACGTCGTGCCCTGGTCGATCGCCAGCACGTACATCGGTGTCCCTCCCTCAGCCCACGGGTGCCATCGGCACCAGGTCGCCCCCGCGGCGCCGCGTGGCGGTGGCCGCGGCGTCCGTCTCCTCCAACGCTGCGGCGTCCTCCGCGGCGGCCGCGGCCCGGTAGGCGTCCTTCTCCTGTTCCGCCCTCGCCTCGTCCCAGCCGAGCAGCGGGGCGGCGATCGCCGCCATCTCGTCCAGGGCGCCCACGCCGCGGTCGTGGCGGGTCTGGGCGAGCCGGACGCGGTGGTTGAGGATGTCCTCCAGGTGGAGGGCGCCCTCGTGCGTCACCGCGTAGGCCACCTCGGCCCGCAGGTACATCGGGGCGGAGGTGAGGGGCTCGGCGAGGGAGGGCTCGTCATCCACCAGTGCGAGGAGCTCGTCGATCGCGGAGCCGTACCTGGACAGGAGGTGATCCATGCGCGTGGTGTCCCACCCGTACCGCAGGCCGATCCGGCCCGCGAGACGCTGGGTGGCGGCGAAGCCGTCGGCGCCCACGAGCGGCGTCGTCGCCGTCACCGACGGCAGCGTCCGGGCCCGCGAGCCGAGCGCGAAGTCCACCGCGTCCTGCGCCATCACCCGGTAGGTGGTCAGCTTGCCGCCGGCGATCGCGGAGAGGCCCGGGGCCACGCGGGCCACGGTGTGCTCGCGCGACACCTTCGCCGTCCGGGAGGCGTCCTTGGTGCCCGGCTGGAGGAGCGGGCGCAGCCCGGCCCACGTCGTGATGACGTCCTCGTGGGTGAGGTTCGAGGTCAGGACCGCGTTGGCGTGGTCGAGCAGGTAGTCGACGTCGCGCGCGGTCGGCACGGGGTGCGCGAGGTCCTCCTGCCAGGGCGTGTCCGTCGTGCCGATCACCCAGTGGTCCGGCCACGGGATGATGAACAGCACCGACTTCTCGGTGCGCAGGAACATGCCGGTCGAGCCCTGGATGCGCTCCCGCGGCACGGCGATGTGGATGCCCTTGGAGGTGAGCACCCGCAGGCCTCCCTCTGCCTCCGCGAGATCCTGCACGTCCTCCGTCCAGACACCGGTCGCGTTGATGACCTCGCGGGCGCGGACCGCGAGGTCCTGCCCCGTCTCCAGGTCGCGGACGACGGCGCCCGTCACCCGGCCCGAGCCGTCGCGGGGGAGGTCCACCACCTGGGCGCGGGAGGCCGCCAGCGCGCCGTACCGGGCGGCGGTGCGGACGAGGGTGATGACGAGGCGGGCGTCGTCGACGCGGGCGTCGTAGAACCGGATGGCGCCGACCAGCTTGTCGCCCCGGGCGTCGGGGAAGGCGGCGAGGGCGCCCTCGCGGGTGAGGTGGTGCTGGAACGGGACGGTGCGGCGGCGGTTGGTCAGGAGGGAGAGGGCGTCGTACATGCCGACGCCGACGGCCGAGTAGGACCGCTCGACCACCGGCTGCCGCAGCGGCCAGAGGAAGGGCTGGGCGGTGACGAGGTGGGGGGCGAGCGTGGTGAGCAGGAGGCCGCGCTCGTGCAGGGACTCCGCCACCAGCTTGAAATCGAGGTTGTAGAGGTAGCGGAGCCCGCCGTGCACCAGGCGCGAGGACCGTGAGGACGTGCCAGCGGACCAGTCCTGGGCCTCCACGATGCCGACCCGCAGGCCGCGGGTGGCGGCATCGAGGGCGATGCCGGCGCCGGTCACCCCGCCGCCGACGACGAGGATGTCGAGCCCGGCGTCGTCGCCCATCGCGGCGAGGGCGGCGGAACGGGAGGTGGAGGTGAGGCGCGAGGACGGCACGGTCGGCTCCTGGAGGTCGGGTGTGTGCTCCATCCTCCCGGACCTGCGCATCCGGTTCAAGCAAATGAACAGATGTGCATAGACTGCCGGCATGGTGGACACCCGGCTGTACGAGGCGGCCCGCCTCTACCACCTCGAGGGCGAGACGATGGAGGCGATCGCCAAGCGGCTGCGCGTCTCGCGCTCCACGGTCTCGCGGCTGCTGAAGGCGGCGCGGGAGAGCGGGCTCGTGCGGGTCTCGCTCGCCCCGGACCACTCCGCCACCGACGACCTGGCACGCGACGTCGGGGAGGCGTTCGACGTGCAGGCCCACGTCGTCGCCGAGTCCGGGGGCGAGCTCCGCCGCCTCGACGCCGTCGCCCGCGTGGCCGCCCGGCTGCTGGGGGAGTGGGTGGAGCCGGGCCACGTGGTGGGGGTGGCATGGGGCACGACCGTCTCGGCGGTGGTCTCCCACCTGGAGCCCCGCCCGCTCACGGGCGTGACCGTCGTGCAGCTGAACGGCGCCGCCAACCCGAGCACCTCGGGCATCCCGTACGCCGGGTCGATCATGACGGGGATGGCCGAGGCCTTTCGGGCCACGGCGACCTTCTTCCCCGTGCCCGCCTTCTTCGACCACGTGGAGACCCGCCGCGCCATGTGGCGCGAGCGCTCGATCGAGCGGGTGCTGGCGGCGCAGCGGCGCTGCGACCTCGCGGTGTTCGGGGTGGGGAGCCTCCGCGGCTCCCTGCGCTCGCACGTGTACACCGCGGGTTACCTCGACGAGGCCGACATCGCCGCGCTCGCCCGGCAGGGCGTGGTGGGGGACGTGTGCACGGTCCTGCTGCGGGAGGACGGGAGCTGGCGGGACATCGACCTGAACGCGCGGGCCACGGGGCCCACCCCGGAGGAGCTGCGGCGCATCGCTCGCCGGGTGTGCGTGGTGGCGGGGGACGCGAAGGTGGCGCCGACCCTCGGGGCGCTGCGTGCCGGGGTGGTGACCGACCTGGTGATCGACGAGGCGACCGCCCGGGCGCTGATGGCCGCGCGATGATCGCATCGTGAACCCCACTATGGTACAGCAGTACCAGGTGGGATGATGGTGCCATGAGTGAGGTGAGGGTGCGCCCGGCGATGCCCACGGACGCGGTCACGATCCGCGACCTGGTGGAGCCGTACGCCAACCATGAGAGGCACATCCTCATCCCGCGGGACCTCGTGGGCTACTACGAGGACATCCTCGAGTTCGTGATCGCCGAGGTGCCGGACGGCGAGGGGTGGAAGGCGGTGGGCTGCGGCGCGCTGCACATCATGTGGCAGCACCTGGGCGAGGTGCGCACCCTGGCCGTCCACGGCGACCATCTCCGCCAGGGGGTGGGACACGCGGTGCTGGAGCGGCTGCTGGAACGCGCCCGCGAGCTGCAGCTCCGCGAGGTGTTCTGCCTGACGTTCGAGGTGGACTTCTTCCGCAGCCACGGCTTCGAAGTGGTCGAGGGACCGGTGGTGGAGCCCGAGGTGTTCCTCGAACTCCTGCGCTCGTACGACAACGGCGTGGCGGAGTTCCTCGACCTCGCGCGGGTCAAGCCCAACACCCTCGGCAACACCCGGATGCTGCTGCGCCTCACGGACTGAGTGGTCCCCCGCCCGCGGTTCCCACCAGCGACCGCGCGACGAGGCTCACCGCCACGCCGGCCTGCGCCCCCACCACCGCGCCCACGAGGGCCTCGATCCCCGCCGTGGGTTCGGCCAGCGTCCACGCGGCGGTCGCCACCACGAGGGCGGCGTACAGCGGCCGCGGGATCCGCCGCAACCATCCCGCGGTGGCGGAGCGGACGACCTCCGGCACCGCCCCCGGCCGCAGCGCGCGCTGCAGGCCGACCAACGCCGTCGCCCCGCCCGCCAGTGCGGCGAACTGCCCGAGGAGCACCGTCGTGAGCCCGGGCCACAGTTCCGGGCCGTCCTGTCCGGCCAGGACGAGAGCGGCCGCCGCGAGCACACCGAGCCCGAGCGCGGTGCTGAGCAGGAGGAGCATCGCGCTGCGCAGCGCCCTGATCGCGCGGGCCAACGCCACCTCTGCCGGGACACTCACCTCGGCAGGATATCGCCCCCGAGGGCGTAGCCCCCGGCTCCGGCGCTGACGAGGCCGTCCCTGACGAGCGACTCGAGCGCCCGCCCCGGCTGGGCCGGATCCTCGCTCACGCGCGCCCGATCCAGCAGCACCTCACGAGCCACCCACGCCACGTCCGCCTCGCGCAGGGCCGCGAGGATCCGCCCGCGGGCCTGGCGGTCCGTGCCGGCCCAGCGCTGGGGCCGGCGTGCGGGTGCTGACGCCGGGGGCCGCCCGGCAGCCAACCAGCCGCAGTGCGAGGCGACGGGGCACTCGCCGCACCGGGGGGCCGGGGTGCACACCAGCGCCCCCAGTTCCATGAGGGCCTCGCTGAGGCGAGCGGCCGAGCCGTCGTGCGGGAGCAGGGACTCGGCCCGCGCCCGCTCCGCGAGGGTGACGGAGGCCGACAGCGGCCCCGCCTCCCCGTGGAGGCGGGCGACCACCCGTCGCACGTTCACGTCGAGCACCGGGGTGCGTGCCCCGAAGGCGAAGGCGGCGACGGCGGCCGCCGTGTAGGCGCCGATCCCGGGCAGGTCGCGGAGGGCGGCCTCCTCGCGGGGCAGCTCCCCACCGGCGTCGCACACCCGGACGGCGCAGCGGTGGAGGTTGAGCGCCCGGCGGGGATAGCCCATGCGGTCCCAGGCCCGCAGGACCTCCGCCTGCGGGGCCGCGGCCAGGTCACACGGGGACGGCCAGCGTGCCATCCACTCCTGCCAGCGCGGCACGACGCGGGCGAGCGGGGTCTGCTGGCCCATGACCTCGCAGACGAGGATCGCCCACGGTGTGGCCCCCGCGCGCCAGGGCAGGCTCCGGGCGCTCACCGCGTACCAGCGGAGCAGGTCCCCGTGCAGCTCCATCCCCGTCGCGTCCATCGGCGCCATTGTCGCGCACCTCACGGCGGGGTGCCGGCGGCGCGCCACCACCCCGACCGGGCGGGCACTCTCGTACCGTGGTGGGGGAGGTGGACCAGATGGCACGCACGGGGACCCCGCGTGGCACGCGCGGCGGGAGGGGGCGCGGTCCGGCGCGCGCGGGCGCCCGGCGCCCACGGTCCCGTGCCGTGTTCTGGCGCCGCCGGATCATCGCCCTCGTGGTCGTGGCCGCTGTCGTCGCCGGGGTGGGGTGGGGCTTCTGGAAGGTCTTCGGCATCCTCGGCGATGCCTGGGACGAGGCCGTGGCCGCGCAGCAGGCCACGCCCACCGACATCTCGACGGCCCAGCCGGTCGCCTGCCCGCCCGACGAGCTGGAGTGGGGCCTCAGCCACGACGCCGGCGTGGCCGGGGAACGCGTGCGCTTCGCCCTCACGGTCACGAACGCCTCCGAGACGTCCTGCCTCGTCGACGCCGGGGCCCAGAACATGGTCCTCACCGTGATCTCGGGCGAGGACCGGATCTGGTCCACCGCGGACTGCGGGCCGGCGGAGGCCGTCCGACTCCTGCTCGGCCCGGGGGACGAGACCACGCGGGCCGTCACCTGGAACGGGACGCGGAGCGCGCCCGGGTGCACCGCCGTGGACTCCGCGGTCCTCCCCGGCACGTACCAGCTCGGCATGACCTACGACGGCCTCGACGTGCCCGGGGCCGCCGCCGTGTTCCCGCTGCGGTAGGCGTCAGACGAAGCGCTGCTCGAGGATCGAGGACTCGGCGATCCTCGAAAGGCCCTCCCGGATCGCCCGGGCGCGCAACGGTCCCACGCCCTCGACCTGCTGGAGCTCCTCCGAGGTCGCCGAGAGCAGCCGCTGCAGCGAGCCGGCGTGCTCNNCGCGGCAGGCGCGGGATGCGCGAGAGGAGGCGGTGCCCCCGCGCGGCGAGTGGGGTCTCCAGACCCTGGCTGCCGGCGATGAGCCGGAGCGCCCTGGCCACCTCGAGGGGGTTGGCGAGCTGGTGCGGCTCGAGGGGGGCG
>DBPQ01000093.1 GCA_002304945.1 Actinomycetales bacterium UBA1416
GGGATCGTCACGGTCGGGGTGGCCCGGATGGGTGGTGGGGCGGTGCGGGCCGCGGCGACGGCGTCGTCCAGGTGGGCGGTCAGTGCGGCCAGGTCGTCGGGGGTGGAGCGCCGCCACCCGTGTTCGGCGGTCTCGGACCGGTCCCGCACCAGCACGAAGCGGCGGGCGTCGAGGGCGGTGAACTCGCGTCGGAGGGCGGCGGTGACGGTCGGGAGGCTCTCGGCGTAGGCCAGCAGGTGGGGGGAGGCTGCTTCCGCGGCGGCGGGCCGTCCGTACAGGGTGCGCAGTCCGGGGACGGCGATCGCACCGATCTCCCGGGCTTGGGCGATGAGCAACGGTGACCCGGGGGTGATGCTCCCCAACACCGTCTGGTGAGCGGTGACCGCAGCGGCGAGGCGCTCGGCGTGCCGTTCCAGCGCGTGCGCGGTGGCGGTGAGGTGGTCCGGGATCCCGGACACCTCCGCAGCCGAGGTGAGCGCCTGGGCGGTGGCGCGGGAGGTCTGGGCGAGCACCCGGGTCACGGCGAGGAGGTCTGGGACGGAGGCCTGATCCAGGGTGAGGAGGTGGGCGAGGTTGGTGACGGCGTCGGGCAGCCGGCTGGGGCGGGGGACGGTGACGATGCCGGTGGCACGGGGCCCGCCCACCGCAGCGACGGGGTCGGTATCGCCGGCCGAGGCCATGGCGAGGCGGGTGACCTCGCGGGCCTCGACGGCCAGCGAGGTGGTGATGGTGCGGGCGGCGCTGAGGCGCTTGTGTTCCGGGGGTTCGGCGGGCAGGAGGTCGGCCATGGTGGTGGCGAGGCTTTCGGCGAGGGCGGCGACGTCGACGATCACGGCCCACGCCCGCTCCGGGGAGGGTCGGCGGTCGGTCTCGTCGGCCAGGGCGTGGCGGGCCTGGAGGAGTTCCACGACCAGGCCCCGCCACGCCCCGACGGTGTCGGTGACGGCGGAGGGGTGGTCGGGGCGGCCGGCCCACCGCTCGGAGGGTGCTGGCCGGTTCCCCGCAGGGTCGTGGGGGTGGGCGAGCACGTTGAGGTGGGTGAGCATCACCCGGACCGGGTGCCGGGCCAGCTCCTCGACCCGCACCCGTTCCCGCTGGTTGGGGTGGAACCCGGTGGCCACGGTGCCGACCTCGGTCAGCAGCACCGCGGCGTCCCGGTGGAGCCAGGCGAGGGACTCCCGGTCGACGTCGTCGCGGGGGCGTTCCACCAACGCCATGGCGGCGTAGCGGAACGCGCGGGCAATGTGGGCGTCGTAGCTCACGCCCCACCCGCCACCACAGCCAGGTCGGCGAGAGCGGAGTCGAGGTGCCGCACCGCCCGGGCGTAGGTCATCGCGCGGGTGACGGTGTCGGCGGCGGGCATAGCGTCGTGGAGGAGTGCCCGGGCGGTCTGCAGTGCGGTGGTGGCGTCCTGCGGGGTGGGAACGTCGTGCATGGTGGGCAGCTGGGCGGCCTCGTCGAGCTCCGCCCACGCGGCACACACCTCAAGCGCGGCGTCCGACGTGTGGGGGAACAGTTCGAGGGCGGCGGCGAGATGGCCCCGCACCACGGGGACGACCTCGATCCCAAAGCTGAAGTAGCAGGGGCTGGTGGTCAGACCGGACAGGTCGTCCATGACGGGGTACTCCTCAAGCAGGGTGGTGGTTTCCCCTGGTGAGGTCTGCGCCTGCGCACGCTCCGATCAGGCCGCTGGTTCGGACGTGGAGTGTGGGAGTTCGCCCCGCGCGAGAGGCGGTCATTCGCAGGCGATGCCGTCGTCGTCGCCGTCCATGTCGGACCGGTACCCGGGCTCGTCGCGGTAGAGGGGTGCGGCGCCGGCGGCGCGGGCGGCGGCGCAGTTGGCGTAGTACACGTCCTCGGGTGCAGCGGGGTCGGTGGTGGTGGGGGCTGGTGCGATCGTCAACGGAGTCGTGCTGGTGCCGTCGGGGAGGGGCTGGTCGGGGCAGGTGGACAGGATCCGGATCATGGCGTCTTTCTCGGCCTGGGTGACCCAGAGGCTGTAGGTGTGCTTCACGGCGACCTGGCGGGCGACGTAGGCGCACCGGTATGACTTGTTCGGGGGCAGCCAGGTCGCGGTGTCCCCGTCGCCCTTCTGCAGGTTCAACGGCCCGGAGACAGCGAGCAGGTTCAGCGGGTCGTTGGCGAAAGAGATCCGGGTGTTCCCGCCCCACTGCTGGGCGCCCTTCTGCCACGCGTCAGACAGGGCGACAACGTGGTCGATCTGGACATCGTTGGAGGTGGTGTTGCCCTTCACGAACGAGATCAGGGTGCCGGAGTACGGGTCGGCCAAGGTCCCGGTCTCCACGACACAGTCGCGGGTGCCGGGCCGGTACGTCACATCGGTGAGGTCACGGGCGAGGATGTCGTTGCGGGTGTCGCACCCATTGCGGTCGGTGTCCACCCACCCGCCCCCGAACAGGTCCCGGTCGTACCCGGTCTTCGGTGCCCGGCCCTTGACCGTCAACTCCTGAGCGATCGCCAG
This sequence comes from Actinomycetales bacterium UBA1416, assembly GCA_002304945.1. Taxonomy (GTDB): domain Bacteria; phylum Actinomycetota; class Actinomycetes; order Actinomycetales; family Actinomycetaceae; genus UBA1383. The sequence goes on from DBPQ01000093.1 coordinate 2,483, forward strand.
AGCCGATCCTGGTTCCGCCGTCGGCTCGGCGTCCTCCGAGGGGGACGGGTTCGGAGCCGGCGGTGGTGCCGTCGGTGTGGGGGCCAGTTCCGGTGTCGGGGAGGGTGTGGGCGAGGGCGTCGGTGGCGAGGACGTCGGATCTGAAGGTGTCGAGGACGACGCTGCTGGTGAGGCAAGGTCCGGCGGTTCACCGCTCTCGACGGGATCTACGGCCATTCCGACGGCGATGAGGCCAACAGCGGCGAGGAGCATCGGTGCGCTGCCTCGTCGGCCGGTGCGTCCCAGCCAGGACCGCCCGACGAGTAAGGTCCACAGCGCGGTCCCCATCAGGAACAGTGCCGCGAACCCGAGCAGTCCGCCGATGCCGGAGGTCAACCCGAGCAGGGAGAACAGGACGAACACCACGATGCCGGCTCGCGACGGTTTCCACTGCCGTGGGGGTCGTGCTCGTGGAGGCTCGTTCATCGTGCGGGGTTCAGCTCAGTTTCGTTTCGTACGCGGTGTCGATCACCGGCCACACCGGCCGGGTGATTCCACGATCCTACGAGCAGCCACTGACCTCGAACGGCGCGGCCGGTGGGGAAAGAGAAGGGCCCCCGCGACGCTGCAGGGGGGCTGTGCGTCGGCGGGGGCCACAGAGCGCCGCGACTTGGGGGGGCAGGCGCTCGACCACCGAGGGTACACGATGACCCTCAGGCCCCCGTACGGCCCCCCAATCTGTGATTCGTGCTGGCCGGTATCCCTTGCTGGGTAACCCCACGGAGGTGGTCCTCGACCGTGCTCCGCCCGGCGGTCAGCGTGGCGGCGTCCCGGCGTGCGGTCCACGGCTGCAGGTCGAGGACGATGGGTGGGGCGGTGCGGAGCAGGAGGACGGCGGTGCCGAACGGCAGGGTGCGGAGCCGGGACGTGTCCATCACGGGGACCCGGCGCACGGAGGTGGAGGTGGATTTCTCGCCGTAGGCGCCGCGGGAGATGGCGGTGGTGTGGTCGTCGCGTTCCCCGATCAACTGGGTGAGGTCGGTGAGGTCGCGGGCGTTGGAGCCGCCGCCGAGGATGATCTTGGCGATGGCGGCGTCCCACAGGGTGCCGGCTGCTTGTTCGCCCCACCGGTCGCGGGCTTGGGACAGGGACTGTAGCACTGCCAGGGTGGTGATCCCCGACCCCCCGCCCTCCGACATCAGCGCCGGCAGCGAGGGCAGCGGGGCGAGGTTGCCGATCTCATCCAGCGCGAGCAACAGCGGTGGATCCAGCCGACCCCCAGGGGAGGCGGCCGCGAGGCGGCGGGCGGTCTCCACCATGTCCTCCACCAAGGCGGCGACCAGAGACGCGGCGGCGCCGGCCCCGGAGGCGGTGCCGAGCACGTACAGGGTGCCGCGTTCGCGGAGGAAGGTCTCGGGGTGGAAGTCCTCACCCGGGTGGGGGGTGACGGCGTCGAGGACGCGGGGGTCGGCCAGGGCGGAGAGGCCCTGGCGGACGCCGAGCCAGATGGAGTCGCGGGTGCGGGGGTCGGCGTGGGCGGCCTGCTCCAACGCGTCATCCCACCCGGGCGCCGCACCCGACCTACCGAGGACGCTGATGGCGTCAGCGACGGACGCGGGGTCGAGGGACCACCGGTAGAGGTCGCGGGCGGTGCGGCCGTCGAGGGCGGCGGCGTGCAACAGCGCGCGGAGCACGGTCTCGGTCTGGCCTTGCCAGAAGTCCCCGCCGTCGACGGTGCGGGACATGCCGGTGCCGGCGGCCAAGGCGCGGGCGCGGATCATAGCGGTCTGGGGCAGTTCACAGCCTCTCACGGGGGACCACCGCAGCGACCCGGTCACGCCGGCGGCGAGCTGTTGCGGGTCGAACACCGCGATCGGACCGATTCCTTGGCGGGCGTGGAGGGTGACGGTGAGGTTGTCCGGACGGGTCGATGTCGTCACGACGGCGCCGGGGGCGTCGAGGATCATCGTGATCACCAAGTGGAGGCCTTTCCCGGACCGGGGTGGGCCGACGAGGAGCATGGAGTCCTCCACCGACGCCCACGCCTCCACACCGCGGGAGCGTCCGAGCCGGTACCCCACCTCGGTGCCGGCAGGGTTGGCGAGGGAGGGGCGGGCGTGCCGGGCGCGACGGCGCACCTCCCGCATCCCGGCGGCGGTCCTCACCTCCGGTCCGGTCGCGACCCCCTGCAGCAGGCGCGGGTTGGCCAGGCGGCGCCGTTCCGACCGCCGCCACACCTCTACAGCCGCGGAGGCGACGCCGATGGCTATGGCGAGAACCGTGGTCGTCGCTACCCAGTAGGCGATGGGGCCGGGCATCGGCGTACCCCATGCCGCGGTCGGGTCACCCGGGGTCACGACGATCGCCAGTGCCCCGGAGAGGCCCGCCTCGGGCGGGACGTGTCCGGTTGTCACGGCGGCGACCCACGCCCCCACCCACAACAGCCCCGCGACGGCGATAAGGCAGCCGAGGCCGGCGAGGGGGAGCGTGCTCAGGTCCGTCGACGGGGGAGAGGTGCGTGGCGCTGTCACCGGGACACCCCTGGGGCCGTAGCGGTCATGGCCGTGATGGGCTGGGTGCGGCGTCCCACCGGCTCCAGGTTCCTGCCGACGGCGGGCGGTTGCCCGCCCAGGCCGTGGTCAGTGGGGAGGGTGTCGAGGATGGTGAGAGCGGTGCGCACCACTCGCTCGGCGGTGGCCCGGACCGTGGCCGCGGGGTCCTTCCCGCCGGCCCAGGTCGCGACATAGGGCAGGGTGTACCCGGTGGTGTCCATGCCATGGGCGGCGCCGATGAGGTAGGCGACGGATTCGGCCTCGACCTCCAGGAGCCCGCGGTGAATGTCCCGCGGGTCGGTTCCGGTGTGGGCGGCGTCGTGCAGCAAGGCGTGGCCAAGTTCGTGGGCCAGCGTCTTGACCTGGGCGGCCCCGTCCATATCGCTCCGGACCCGCACCACCCGGGTGGTGAAGTTGGTAATACCGTTGGCGCCGCCGATGTCGGCGCTCGTCGGGATGGTCACGGCCGGGACCTTGTCTAGCGTCGATGGTCGCGAGTTCGCTGAAGTCGGCATGCACCAGGGAGGCAATGCCACGCGCACCTGACGTAGAAGGGCTCTGCAAGCACGCCCTTCTTCTCGGTCGTCTTGGTGGATTGGCCAAGACGAGAGCCTCGTCAAGACCGGCGCCAGCGCTCACTCGCCGCAGGCCTTCCGCTCCGGCCGGCGCCGAGGTCTCTGATCGGTCCTACACTCAACAAGCACGTCGGGCCAGATGACAAGAGCGGGCGTGCACAAGTGGAACGCCGCCTACCAAGGAACATCGCTCCTTGGGGCCTCGTGCGCCTAGCCCGGATCTTTCATGGGCCGGCCGTGCGGGGTGGTGACCGGCACTTCGCGACGGTCTGATTCCGATTCTCGCATCGGGGTGCGACACACTGCCCGGGTGTCGCCTCGGGTGGGCGCCGGTTCCACGGTCCGGGAGTTGTTGTTGCTGGTCGGGATGGGACAGGTGCCCGCGGGTCAACCAGGGGCGGGGTAGGC
>DBPQ01000134.1 GCA_002304945.1 Actinomycetales bacterium UBA1416
GGGGGTGCAGGCGCTGAGCGCGGCGAGGGTGAGCGCCGTGGCGGCGAGCAAGGCGGTGGTGAGCGCTGTGCTGGCGAGCGCTGCGGTGGTGGCGCCGAGACCGCCGCGGGCCGGGCGCCTCCGTCCTGAGCGGGCCGGGCCGTGCCGTCCTGAGCGAGCCGTGACGGGGGACGGTGCGTTTCGGCTGAGCATGAGACTCGCCTCCTTCCGGCGGGCAGCGGCGGGGCGAACGCGCCTTCCTCGCCGCGCGCCGACCCGCTGCAGCCGCTTGACTCTGGTCTACGCCTGTCGAGGGCCNNGCGGGAGGTGCGAACGTCCCATACGGGTGGGTCACCCGCCGGCCCGCGCGCATCCAACCGCGCACATGCGCACGCCACCGCTCACGGTCCCACGGCCGGTGGCACACTCGAACCATGCCCTCGCCCACCACGCCGACCCGCCTCATCCTCGACTGCGACCCCGGCCACGATGACGCCCTCGCCATCCTCGTCGCCGCCGGCCTGCCGGACGTGAGCATCGAGGCCATCACCACGGTGGGCGGGAACCAGTCCCTCGACCTCGTGACCCGCAACGCCCTGGCCGTCTGCGCGGTCGCGGGCTTCCCCCGCACCCCCGTGAGCGCCACCCCGGCCGGCGGCGGCGCCCACCCCGCCCTGCCCGCGCGTGCGGTCGAGCGTGTCCCCGACTCTTCCGACGACGGCGCCCCCACCCACCCGATCGTCGCCGCGGGTTCCCACGGCCCCCTCCTCGGNNNGGCGCCTCCGGCCTCGACGGGCCGGCGCTGCCGCCGCCGTCGTTCGCCGAGGACTCCCGGCACGGCGTGGACGTCATCATCGACACGATCCTCGCCAACCCCGGCGAGATCACGCTGGTGGCCACCGGACCGCAGACCAACGTCGCGACCGCCCTGCGCCGCGAGCCCCGCATCGCCCACCTGACCCGCGAGGTGGTGTTCATGGGCGGTGGGTACACGAAGGGAAACATCACGCCGGCCGCGGAATTCAACATGTGGTCGGACCCGGAGGCCGCCGCGATCGTGCTGGGCGCGCCCTGGCGGGTCACGATGGTCGGGCTGGACGTCACGCACCAGGCCCTCGCCACCGACGCCGTCCGCGAGCGCATCGGCGCCCTCGACTCCGCCGCGGCCGGCTTCATCACCGACCTCCTGGACTTCTTCGCCGGCTCCTACCGCGAGAAGCAGGGCTTCGAGTCGCCGCCGGTGCACGACGTCGTCGCGCTGGTGCGCGCCGTGGCGCCCGCCCTCGTGGGGGTCACGCCCGCGACGATCCGGATGGAGTTGCACGGCGAGTTCACCCGGGGCATGACGGTCACGGACTTCCACGGCCGGGACGAGCACGGGGTCGTGGGGCAGGTGGAGGCGCGGCATCTCGCCGCCACGTCGCTGGACGTCGACGGCTTCTGGGACCTCGTGATCGGAGCGCTCGCGCGCCTGCCCTGAGCACCAGCGCCGAGGGCCCCGGCGGCGGTCTCCCGCCTCCGAGGCCCTCGCTTTCCTCCCCATCTGCGGACGCTCAGCGCCACGCAGTCATGCCGCGCGGCCGGGGCCACGCAGTCATGCCGCGCTCAGCGCCACGCAGTCCTGTGGCCGAACCGGCTAGAGCCGCGGTTCGGCGCCGACCTCCTCGGGCGTGTCCGCACTCTCGGGACTGTCCGGCGAGTCGGTGCTGCCGGGGCTCCCGGGGCTGTGAGGGCTGGCCGGGTTCGCGACGTCCTCCACGGGCCCGGCGCTGTCGTCGGCCACCGGCTCCATGTGCTCGACCTTGTCCCAGAACTCCTTGTCACCCATGTCGGCTCCTCTCGTCCGGTCGGGGCGCTGGCCGTGTGCGGCGCTGGCCCCTGGCGGGGGACGGAGGTCCCGTCCCCCGCATGGCATCATAGTGTGACTTACGCCACAACGCGACCGGAGATCCAGGACGAACGTCCGCCCCCTCTCACCCGTGTCCCCTCTTTGAGGGACAAAGGTCCCACACGGCCCTGAACCTGTGTAGAGTGATCCGCACCACATCCTGAGCCAGGAGGACTCCGTGAACGCCATCCGTCTCCCCGCCGCCGCAGCGGCTCTCGCACTCCTCCTCACCGCCTGCGGAGGCGGGTCGGAGGACGGCACGGTCGACGACGCCGTCGCCGAGGTCAGCGCCGCCGGTGATGCCCTCGCGTCCGCCGCCGCCGACGGCTCCGAGGAGAACCTGCAGGAGGCCCAGCAGGACCTGGAGGAGTCCGTGGAGGACATGGCGGACAGCCTGGAGGCGCAGCAGTCGGGCGGGTCGGCGACCCTCACCGTTGGGGACGAGACCTGGACCTTCGACGGCGTTCTCTGCGCCTTCGGGGAGGACGAGATCGGCCAGGAGGGCGCGGAGTTCGTGCTCTCCGCGATCGCGGACGGGGTGCAGTTCTACCTCGACATCAGCAGCTTCGGCCACATGGCCACGATCAACGACATCGAGAACTTCGAGAACCCGTCCGTCAGCTGGGAGGCCGAGGCCGACGGCTTCATCACCCTGAGCGGGAAGGAGGCCTCCGGGGAGTCCTCCTTCATCGACTACGACACCATGGAGACCGCCGAGGGCAGCTTCGAGGCCACCTGCCCGTGAGCGCACCCGGGTCGGCGGGCGCGGGAGCAGGGGGCCCGCC
>DBPQ01000071.1 GCA_002304945.1 Actinomycetales bacterium UBA1416
GACGCCGATGTAGCCGAGGGCGAGTCCGGCGAGGGCCATCCCGCGCCCGGAGACGTACTCGGACCCGGTCTCGCGGAGGCCCAGGTGACCGGCCACCACCGCGAGCACCGAGATCCCGGGGATGAGGCCGAACACGGCCGCCACGATCGCGATCCGCGCCCACGTGGACTGGGCGGGCCGGGGGGAGGTGTACCCCGGCCCGGCGAAAACCTCCGCGGGGTTCACGCGTTCGGTGCCGGGGAACGTGAACGGTGCGGAGGGGTCGAAGGGGTCGGGTGGTGTCACGGTCACGGTGGCCCTCCCGACGTCGGCCCGTTCTGGTGTCTCGCCCTGGTGTCTCGCCTGGTGTCCTGCCCTGCGATCTCGCCCAGCGTCCTGCCATTCAATATAGGCCGACAGCGCCGCCCGGCGAGCCGCTAGCCTTGCTCCGGTCACGACCCGGTTCGCGGCCGCACTCAACCCCGCGCCGCCCGGCCCCTCCGTGCGGTGCGCACTCAAGGGAGGCAACTGGTGGCATCACCATTCACCTGGACACTTCACGGGGACGGCAGGTCCCTTCCGCCCGGCCACGTGGTGGCGCCGGGCGAGCGGCTCACGTGGCCGCGCACGATCGGAATCGGCGCCCAGCACGTCGTCGCGATGTTCGGCGCGACCTTCCTGGTCCCGCTCATCACCGGGTTCCCCCCGGCGACCACCCTGTTCTTCTCCGCCGTCGGCACGCTCCTCTTCCTCGTCATCACCGGGGGGAGGCTCCCGTCCTACCTCGGCTCGTCCTTCGCGTTCCTCGCCCCGATCGGGGCGGCGACCGCCAGCTACAACCAGGCGACGGCGCTCGGCGGCGTCGTCGCCACCGGTGCGCTGCTGGCGGTGGTGGGCCTCGTCGTGCACGTCGCGGGTACCCGCTGGATCGACATCCTGATGCCGCCCGTGGTCACCGGGACCATCGTGGCGCTCATCGGCTTCAACCTGGCGCCGGCCGCCTGGAACAACGTCAAGGTGGCACCCGTGACGGCGCTCGTCACGCTCGCGGCCATCGTTCTCACCACCGTGCTGTTCCGCGGGATCCTCGGGCGCCTGTCCATCCTGGTGGGCGTGGTGATCGGGTACCTGACGGCGGTGCTGCGGGATGAGGTGGACTTCTCCGGCGTGGCGGACGCCGCGTGGTTCGGGCTGCCGCAGTTCCAGGGCCCCGAGTTCAACCCGGCGGTACTCGGCCTGTTCCTGCCCGTGGTGCTCGTCCTGGTGGCGGAGAACGTGGGTCACGTGAAGTCCGTGGCGGCGATGACCGGCCAGGACCTCGACCCGCTGATCGGCCGCGCCCTGTTCGCCGACGGCGTCTCCACCGTTCTCGCCGGTTCCGGCGGCGGCTCGGGTACCACCACGTACGCGGAGAACATCGGCGTCATGGCGGCCACCCGCGTCTACTCCTCGGCGGCGTACATGGTGGCGGGCCTCGTGGGCCTCACCCTGTCCCTCATGCCCAAGTTCGGTGAGCTCATCGCGACCATCCCCGTGGGGGTGCTCGGCGGTGCCGCCACCGTGCTGTACGGCATGATCGGCATGCTCGGCGCCCGCATCTGGGTGCAGAACAAGGTGGACTTCTCCGACCCGGTGAACCTCAACTCGGCGGCCATCGCCCTCGTGATCGGCATCGCCAACTACACGTGGATGGCAGGAGACGTGGCCTTCGAGGGCATCGCCCTCGGCACGGCCGCCGCCCTGATCGTGTACCACGTCATGCGCCAGATCGCGCGCGTGCGTGGCACCTCGATGGAGCCGGCCAGCCCGGCGTCGGCGCCCGCGGGGGTCGAACTCGAGGAGCGGACGGCCCGCTAACCCTCTGCGGGCGGCTCGGCCGGTGCGGTGCTCGGCGCCGTGCCGGCCGTTTCCGTCGGCGCACCCGTCGGGGACACGGTCGGTGCGTCCGGCTGGCACTCGGCGGGGATGGGGACCTCGAGGCCGGCGGTGATGGTGCTGAGATCGGCGACGGAGCCGAACTCCTCGCCCAGCACCACGTCGACGAGGGCGTCCTCGCGGGCGTCCTTGGTCACGACCATGCCGGGGAAGGCCAGCTGCAGAGTGTAGGCCTCCTCAAGGCCCAGGATCCCGGTCCGCAGGAAGCCGACGCCCACGATCGTGTCCTCCCAGTTGGCGGTCTGGGTGATCGAGACGCCTGCCGTGGCGAGCGTCGCACTCACGTTGCCGGCCAGCCCCGCGACGTCGGTGGAGTTGTAGACCGACGCCGTGATCTCGTTGAGGCCCACCGTCACCGCGCCCTCGGGCGGGCAGGCGACCGTCGTCGTCGACTCCTCGGGAGGCGGGGAGGTGAAGTCGCGCTCGAAGGGCGAGGGAAAGGCGCCTACCCACATGAGCCACGCGAGGAGGAGCGTGCCGGCCAGGGCCAGCAGGAGGAGCCCGAAGATGACCGTCTGCCGCTGGTGGAGGTGGCGGCGCCGTCGGGCGCGGGCCTGGGTGTAGTCCGGGACGGTCACGTGTTCACCGTACTGGAGAGGTCCGGGACGGAGCCGTCGGATGCCAGTTCCAACACGCGGGCGTGGATGATGGTACGGCCCTGGAGGGCGCTGCGGAGCGCGCGGTGGAGGCCGTCCTCCAGGTAGAGCTCACCCCGGAAGGCGACGACGTGGGCGAACAGGTCCCCGAAGAAGGTGGAGTCCTCGGCGAGGAGCGACTGGAGGTCGAGGTGGCTCTTCGTGGTGGTGAGCTGGTCGAGGCGCACCGTGCGCGGCGCGACGGCGGCCCAATCACGGGCGGTGGTGAGCCCGTGATCGGGGTAGGGCCTGTCGTCCCCAACGGCCTTGAAGATCACTGTGCCATCCTACGAGGTCAGGGACTCGTGCGCCCCGCATCGGCGAGCGTGCGGGCCATACGGGAGCGGATCCCACCCGGCCTGCGCCACGATGGGCGCATGACTCTCCTGTATCTCGTGCGCCACGGTGAGACCGAGTGGTCGCGATCGGGGCGGCACACCTCCGTCACGGACCTCGATCTCACGGACAACGGGGTGGCGCAGGCCGAGTCGCTCCGCGCTCGCCTCGACCCCTACGAGTTCGACCTCGTGCTCGCCAGCCCGCGCCTGCGGGCGCAGCGCACCGCACAACTCGCCGGCTTCCCGGACTTCGAGGTGGAGGAGGACCTCGCCGAGTGGTACTACGGCGACTACGAGGGTCTGACCAGCGCGGAGATCCGCGAGGTGCATCCCGGGTGGCGCGTGTGGTTCAACGGCTGTCCGGGTGGCGAGTCCGCGGACGAGGTGCGTGCCCGGCTGACCCGGGTGGTGGCGCGGGTCCGGGCGTCCGGGGTGGACAAGGCGATCTGCTTCGGTCACGGCCACGCCTCCCGCGTTCTCGCCCTCGCCTGGCTCGACTTCCCGATCATGTTCGGGCAGTCCTTCCCGCTCGAGGTCGCGAGCGTCTCGATCCTGGGCCGGGAGAAGGAGTCCGCCGCGGTGGTGCGCTGGAACAGCTGAGGGTCACCGAGTTCTTCCGGGAGTTGCGGAGGCGCCCGCCGGAGCCCACGGAGGTGAGATGGACTGCGCTGAGGGCCAGTCGCGCTGTGGCTGGCGGAGCTGCCCCGACGCCTCTGCCGAGAACATCGAACTAGGCTGGCCCGATGGTCCACGCTCCCGCTGCTCAGCTCGTGCCCGTCGACGCGGGCGGCGTCACACTCCGCGAGTACCGGCCGGACGACCAGGCTGACCTGCTCGCCGCCCTCGCCGATCACGAGATCGCGCGATGGAACCCGGGTCCCACCGGCCCGCACGCCGCCGAGGAGTTCATGAGGAGCCGCAACGACTGGAGCGGGACCGACCACGCCTCCTGGGCGGTGGCCGACGCCTCCGACCGTCTCGTCGGGTCGGTGTCACTGCACGAGATCGATGCCGACCAGGCCGACGCCGAGATCGGCTACTGGATCGCGCCCTGGGCCCGCCAGAGAGGACACGCCACCCGAGCGGTCATCGCGGCCTCGCGCTTCGCCTTCACGAGGCTCGGCCTGCATCGCCTCTACCTCTACCACGCGGTCGACAACCCGCACTCCTGCGCGGTCGCCTGCGCGGCAGGCTTCGTCCACGAGGGGACGCTTCGGCAGTCATATCGATACGCCGACGGCCTCTACCACGACGAGCACCTCCACGGTCTCCTCGCGGCCGACATTGTCCCATCCCACTGACGAGGCTCCCGGCCAACCCTAGTGCGCATCGGGTAACGCAAGGTAGCCCAACACGCTTTTCAATTGCGCTGACCGGTGTCGACGGGGCGTCGGCAGACGTCTATTCGCGCTGGTCAGCGCGGGTGCGCCGACCACGACCGTCAGTGATCGACGTTTACGAACATGAAGGAACTGCTACCGAAACTGCTACCGGTCGGGTGGCCTGTCATTCGTGTAGAAGGGGGACGGGGTACAGCCGTGGCCCTGGCGCTCCACGGGCAGGTGCCTTGGGGGAGCACGGGGCCACAAGTTATCTTGGAGGGGTGACGGATGAGCCGATCATCGCCCCGTCCTCTTTGAAGCATGGACTGGACGAATCGGAGATCCTTCACGCGTATCGGACTCCTGTTCAGATCTAGGGTCTCGGCGAAGGGTTCACGTTGATCGTTGGTCCCAACGAGTCCGCGATCTTCCTGGAGGTCGGTTACGTCGATGGCGAGGGGGCCCATGTCATCGTCCACGCAATGAGGGCCCGTGAGAGGTTCTTGAGGTGATCACCATGCCGCGCACTGTTGAGGAGATCCTGCAGCACGCCGACGAACTCGCCGCGCGCTTCGAGTCCTATGAGCCCGACCCTGCAGATGAGCTCGACGCCGGGGCGGTGGCCCTGCTCCGGGCAGCCATTGCTGAGCGCTCCGAAGCGGAACGTCACCTGATCGAGGCGGTGCGCAAGGCCCGCGAAGCCGGGATGTCCTGGTCAGCGATCGGTACGTTCGTCGGCACGAGCGGAGAAGCTGCCCGCCAGCGATACTCCAGCAAGGTCGCCTGACGCCCGACAGCCGTGTGTCGTCGCTCTTCTGCAACTGCTACCGAAACTGCTACTGGAGTTGCAGAGCCGTTCCAGCCGCAGCGAAAGCTTGGCACGTCTCTTGTAAAACCCCAGGTCACAGGCCCATCAACGTGGCGGAGGATGGGGGATTCGAACCCCCGAGGGCTTGCACCCAACACGCTTTCCAATTGCGTGTTCCGATGTTCGTGGGTGTCGGCCGACGTCCATCTGTGCAGGTCACGGCCGGGGGCCGACGACGACCGACGGCGATCGACGCCCATGAACAGGAAGGAACTGCAACCGAAACTGCAACCGGTGCCAGCGACCACTCCCGCTCGCGTGAACCCTAGCGAGCATAACGCGATGCGTTATAGTAGCGGGGTGATCAGATCGTTCCGGGACTCGGCAACCGAACGACTCTGGTCACGACAACGAGTCAGGAGCATCGACCCGCGGATCGAACGAGCCGCTCTGCGGAAGCTCGTGATGCTGGACGCGGCCGAGACCTTGGACGACCTGCGGGTTCCACCGGGCAACCGGCTCGAGGCCCTGCGTGGCGACCGGGCCGGGCAACACAGCATCCGGAT
>DBPQ01000155.1 GCA_002304945.1 Actinomycetales bacterium UBA1416
ACGTGCAGTACGCCCACGCCCGCACCCGCAACGTGGCCCGCAACGCCGAGGCCCACGGCGTGCGCCGCGAGGACGCCTTCGTCCCCGAGCTGCTGGACCACGAGACCGAGGCGGTCCTCCTCGGCAAGCTCGCCGAGTTCCCCGGCGTCATCGCCCTGGCCGCGCCGCTCCGCGAGCCGCACCGGATCGCCCGCTACCTCGAGGAACTCGCCGGCGCCTACCACAAGTGGTACGACAACTGCCGTGTCACCCCGCGGGGGGACGAACCGGTGGACGATGCCCACCGCACACGCCTCTGGCTGAACGACGCCACCAGCCGGGTCATCGCGAACGGCCTCGACCTGCTCGGCGTCTCGGCGCCCGAGCGCATGTGATGGCCAGTCCCTGGCCGGCGACGTTCGTCCCGCCACGCGGCGCGGAGCCCGCGCACCTCGGCGGCGTCCGGCTCACCGACCTCGCGGCGGAGTGGGGAACCCCGGCGTTCGTCCTCGACCTCGCCCACCTGACCGCTCGCGTCGGCCAGTGGGCGGAGGCCGCCCGCGTCCACTTCGCCCCGGAGCGTGGCCTCGCGGGCGCGGACGTGTACTACGCCTCCAAGGCCTTCACCTGCATCGCGATGGTGGAGCTCGCCCGGGACCACGGCCTCTGCCTCGACACCGCCAGCGGTGGCGAACTGGCGATCGGCCTGGCCGGCGGCATGCCCGCCGAGCGCATCGCCCTGCACGGCAACAACAAGTCCGCCGGCGAGATCCGCTCCGCGCTGGCCCACGGCGTGGGCCGGATCGTCATCGACTCCCTCGACGAGGTGGACCTGGTCGGCCGGATCGCCGCGGAGCTCGACGTCGTCGCCCCCGCCTTCCTCCGCGTCACCACCGGCATCCACGCCGGCGCCAACGAGCTCATCTCCACCGGGCACGAGGACCAGAAGTTCGGGCTCTCCATCGCGTCGGGGGCCGCGCTCGCCGCCGCCCGCGCCGTCGTGGACCATCCCTCCCTCGACCTCCTCGGCCTCCACAGCCACATCGGTTCCCAGGTGCTCGACGACGCCGCGCACCGTCTCGCCGCCGAAGCGCTGCTCCGCTTCCGGGCCGAGGTGGCCCGCGAGACCGGCGTCCTCGTCCCCGAGGTGGACCTCGGGGGCGGCTTCGGGATCTCCTACACCGGCGAGGATCCCCTCACCCCGGACGAGATCATGGCCGCGCTCTCCGAGTCCGTCCGAACCACCTGCGTGGACCTTGCCACCGCCGTCCCGCGGATCTCGGTCGAACCGGGCCGGCACATCATCGGCCCCGCGATGATCTCGCTGTACACCGTGGGGACCATCAAGCCCGCCACCCTCCCGGACGGGGAGCGCTGGTACGTGTCCGTGGACGGCGGGATGAGCGACAACATCCGCCCCGTCCTCTACGACGCCGCCTACCGCGCCGCGCTCGTCTCGCGCGAGTCCACCGCGGAGCACCGCCGCTCGCGCCTCGTCGGCAAGCACTGCGAGAGCGGGGACATCCTGGTCAAGGACCTCGGCCTGCCCGCGGACCTGCGCGCGGGCGACCTCGTCGCCATGGCGGCCACCGGCGCCTACGGCCGCTCCATGGCCTCGAACTACAACCTGCTGCTGCGACCGCCGGTGCTCGCCGTCGTGGACGGCGGGGTCACGGAGTGGGTGCGCCGCGAGACGATCGCCGACGTGCTCGCCCTCGACCCGCGTGCGGGCTGACGTCCACCGCCATGTGGGCGCCCCGTCCCGGTGCCCGAACGACCCATTAGGCTTTGCCCCATGTCTCAACACGAAGTCCGGGTCGCCGTGCTCGGTGCCGGAACGGTCGGCTCCCAGGTCATCAGGCTGCTGGGCGAGCGCGCGGAGGACTTCGCGCAGCGCTCCGGCGCCCGGCTCACCCTGGTCGGCATCGGCGACCGCAAGGTGGACGCCCCCCGCCCCGACTACATCGACCGCTCGCTGCTGACCACCGACCTCACCGCGCTCGCCACCAGCGCGGACCTCGTCGTCGAGCTGATCGGCGGGATCGAGCCGGCCCGGACGCTCGTGCTCGCGGCCCTGAACTCCGGCGCGTCCGTGGTGACCGCCAACAAGGCGTTGCTCGCCACCCACGGGCCCGAGCTGTTCGAGGCCGCTGCCGCCGCCGACACCGACCTCTACTACGAGGCCGCGGTCGCCGGCGCCGTCCCGATCGTCTACGCGCTCCGGGAATCCCTCGCGGGGGACACCGTGACCCGCGTGCTCGGGATCGTCAACGGCACCACGAACTTCATCCTCGACGAGATGGCCACGAAGGGCGTCGGCTTCGACGAGGCCCTGGCGACCGCCCAGCAACTCGGGTACGCCGAGGCCGACCCCACCGCCGACGTCGACGGCCTCGACGCCGCCGCGAAGGCCGCACTGCTTGCCTCTCTCGCGTTCCACACCCGCGTCTCGATCGCGGATGTCAGCGTCGAGGGCGTCCGCGCCATCACGGCCGCGGACATCGCCCAGGCCGCCGAGTCCGGCTACGCCCTGAAGCTGCTCGCGATCTGCGACCGGCTCGACGACGGCGTGTCCGTGCGCGTCCGGCCCACCCTCCTGCCGCTCAGCCACCCGCTCGCCTCGGTGCACGGCGTGTTCAACGCAGTCGTCGTCGAGGCCGAGGCGGCCGGCCGCCTCATGTTCTACGGCCGGGGCGCGGGCGGGTCCGCGGCGGCCTCCGCCGTCCTGTCCGACGTCGTCGCCGCCGCCTCGCACAAGGCACACGGCGGGCACGCCCCCCGGGAGTCCGCCTACGCCGCCCTGCGCGTGCTGGGCCCGGAGGAGGTGCGGACCGCGCTGTCGGTTCGCCTGAAGGTCGCGGACGAGGTCGGGGTGCTCGCAGGGGTCGCCGGGGTCTTCGCCGGCAACGGGATCTCGATCGAGTCGGTGCGCCAGTCCCCGGCGAACGGGGACTCGACCATCACGATCGTCAGCCACGTGGCGCGGCTGGGCGACCTGATGCGCACGGTCGAGGAGTTGCGCGCGAGCGCGTCCGTCCACGAGATCCTCTCCGTCACGGCCGTGGAGACGCACTGATGGCCAAGCCCTGGCGCGGCATCATCGCCGAGTACGCCGACCGCCTGCCCCGCACCGAGAACGTCGTCACCCTCCTCGAGGGCGGCACCCCGCTGGTGCACGCCCCCCACCTCGACTCGCTGACCGGGGCGCGGGTGTACGTCAAGGTGGAGGGCGCCAACCCCACCGGGTCCTTCAAGGACCGTGGCATGACCATGGCGATCTCCGAGGTCGCCGATCAGGGCGTGCAGCTCGTGGCGGCCGCGTCCACCGGCAACACCTCGGCCTCCGCCGCCGCGNNACGCGGTACGCGCCGGGATCGGGTGCGCCGTGGTGCTGCCGGCCGGGAAGATCGCGGCCGGCAAGCTCGCCCAGGCGATCGTGCACGGCGCCACCCTCGTGGCGGTGGACGGCAACTTCGACGACTGCCTGCGCATCGTCCGCGAGCTCACCGAGGCCCACCCGGTGGCGCTCGTCAACTCGATCAACCCGTACCGCCTCCAGGGCCAGAAGACGGCCGCGTTCGAGATCGTCGACGTGCTCGGGGACGCCCCGGACATCCACGTGCTGCCGGTCGGGAACGCCGGGAACATCTCCGCCTACTGGATGGGGTACAACGAGTACGCCGGCCGCCGCACGTCCGCGAGCTTCGAGGACTCGGCCACCCGGCTTCCCCCCGTGGCCAGCCGCGTCCCGCAGATGTGGGGGATCCAGGCCGAGGGTGCCGCCCCTCTCGTGAAGGGTGAGCCCGTCGAGCACCCCGAGACGGTCGCCACCNNGAGGCCCGCGACCGTTCCGGTGGCTGGATCGATTCCGTGACCGATGCCCAGATCCTCGACGCCCAGGCGCTGCTCGCCGCGCACGTCGGCGTCTTCGTGGAGCCCGCCTCGGCCGCCTCGGTCGCAGGGCTGCTGCAGGCGGCGGAGCACGGCCGCGTCCCGGAGGGGGCCACGATCGTGTGCACGGTGACGGGCAACGGGCTGAAGGACACCGCCACCGCGCTCGGCTCGCGCACGATCGACCCCACCGTGATCGCCCCGACCCTCGACGCGGCGGTGAAGGCGCTCGGACTCTGACGATGCGCCTCGCGACCGACCACGCCACCCTGACCGTCCCGGCCACCTCGGCCAACCTGGGCCCTGGATTCGACACGCTCGGCCTCGCGCTCGACCTGCGCGACCGCGTGATCGTGCGCGCCGTCGCGGGGGAGACCCGGGTGACGGTGCGGGGTGAGGGGGCCGGCACCGTCGCCACGGGGGAGGACCACCTCGTCGTCCGGGCGATCCGGCTCGGCCTCGAGTACGCCGGAGCGCCGCAGGTGGGACTCGATCTCACCTGCCACAACGCGATCCCGCACGCGCGCGGGCTCGGCTCCTCGGCCGCCGCCGTGGTNNGTCGGGCTGGTGGCGGCCCGCGCCCTGATCGCCGAGCCGGAGACGCTGTCCGACGACGTCGTCCTCCAGTTGGCGACCGACCTCGAGGGCCACCCGGACAATGCCGCGCCGGCCCTCCACGGCGGGGCGACCCTCGCCTGGATGCAGGCGGGCGAGGCACGCTGGACCGCGCTGGCGACCTCCTCGCGCCTCCGCACGGTGGCGCTCATCCCCGCGGCCACCGCCTCCACGGCCACCG
>DBPQ01000156.1:0-2729 GCA_002304945.1 Actinomycetales bacterium UBA1416
TCGAAGGCGCCGCCCGTGAGGTCGCGGGCGGCGCGGCACTGCTCGAGGACCCCGAGCATGGCACGCTCGATGCCGTCGGCGATGGAGAGGTCGGCCTCCGCCCTCCGCCCGGTCCGCAGCGCGGTGGCGAGGGTGTCGGATCGGTGCACGGAGAACACCCGGTCCACCCAGTGGAGGTGGGCCACGGCGTCGTCGACGGCGGCGCGCACCTCGTCGTCGTCCGGGAACGGCTCGGCCACCTCCCGGACGTCGATGGTGACGACCGTCCCCCACACCACCTCCAGGTGGCGGTGGGCGCGCCCGACGGCGGGGCGGATGCCGCCGCTCACAGGCCCGACTGCTCAAGGATCGACTGCAGCGAGTACCGGAACCCCTCGGACGTCCACGTGGCGCCGCTGATCGTGTCGACGTCCGCGGACTGGATCGTGAGGGCCTCCTCCACGAGAGCGGGGGCGGCGAACTCGTTGATGCGGGCGGAGCGGCTGTCGGTGGGGAGGGACACGAAGGTGATGTCCGTCAGGACGCCGTCGGTCACGGTGGCGGCGAGCTGGATCGAGCCCCAGCGAGTGGGGTAGGCGGTGCCCGTGTAGGTGGCGGTGACGGGCGCCGCGGCCTCCTCCGTCCGGGCGTCGCTCTCGCTGACGCCGTTCGGCTGAGGCTCCCCGTCACCCTGCCCCGTGGCAGCGTCTGGGCCGTTCGGGTTGAGCGCGAGCACTCCCGCGACTCCCGCCACCGTGGCCGCGGCGACGATGGTTCCCCTCACGTACTTCATGGGATCTCCTACAGGTCGAATTCCTCCCAGTGGATGCGCTCGGGACGCACCCCCAGGGAGCGGGCGGACTCCGCCACCCGGTGGTTGAGGGACTCGGGACCGCAGGCGAACACGTCGGCGTCCGACAGGTCCCCGACGAGGGAGCGCAGGTGCTCGACGTCCAGCGGCAGGTCGTGGCGGGAGCCGGGCAGCAGGTGCACCCGCGTCCCGGGGAACGACTCGAGACCCCGGAGTTCGTCGGCGAGCGCGAGGTCTGCCGGGGTGGAGGCACGGTAGATGACGTCCGTGCGCACCCTCCCGGCGAAGGCCTCGGCGAGCGCCCGCACCGGGGCCACGCCCACGCCGCCGGCCACCAGCACGGCCCGCGGTCCACGCACCAGTCCCGGGGTGACCGCCCCGTAGGGCCCCTCCACCAGGACGCGCGTCCCCACCCTGAGGTTCGCCAGCGCGGCCGAGGAGTCGCCCAGCGCCTTCACCGTGATGCGCAGCAGGTCCGTGCGGGGCAGCCCGGAGACCGAGTAGGGGTGGGACTCGTAGACGAGCCCGGGCGTGAGGAACCGCCAGTTGAGGAACTGTCCGGGCTCCACGTGGAGCCGGTGCAGGTCGCGGCCGCGCAGCACCACGCTCACGACGTTGGGGGTCTCCCGCACCACGGCGGCGACGCGGAGCCCGTGCCGCCAGGACCGCCACAGGGGCACGGCCACCCGGAACCAGAGGATCGCCCCGGACACGGCCACGTACAGGGCGATCCACAGCGCGCGTGCCCACCCGTCCAGGAACGGCCCGGTGAGCTGGTGCGCGAACGCGAGCGCGATCGCGAGGTAGGTGTAGAGGTGGACCGTCCACCAGGTCTCGTGGCGCAGGCGCCGCCGCAAGCGACGCCACGAGCTCACTGCTGCGGTCACCATCAGGACGAGCCCGGCCGTCGCGGGGAGGATCCACGGCGTCGTGGTCAGCTGGCTCCAGAATTCCGCGAGCACACCCGTTCCGGCGAAGCCCGCGTACGCCACCACCACGAGCACCACGTGCACCGCCACCAGGCCCATCGCCCACGGGGCGAGCTGCTTGTGGGCGATCACGAGCCGGTCCTGGCCGATCGCGCGTTCCAGCACCGGGAGGCGCGCGATCAGCAGGAGCAGCACCAGCACCCCGTAGGTCCCCACCACCGCGGCCAGCACGCTGACGGCCCACGCGATGTCCGCGGGCTCGCCGGAGACGGGCCAGACCTCCTGGAGGGCGAGCCCGAGCACCACGCCGCCGAGCAGCCCCACGACGGCGAGCGCCGCCGTCGCCCACCGGTTGCGCCGTCGCAGCGCCGTCGACTCCCGGGCGAGCGCGTGCGCCGGGGGCAACGCCGGAACGGACGCACCGGGGGCCGCGACGGGGGCCGAGTGGACTGTCGTCATCGCCATGTCCTGAGTGAAGCGGCCGTTGCTGGGAGGTCGCTGGGAGTTCCAGTGTGCATCGCCTGTGAACCGCCGTACAGGGACCGTTCCTACAATGGGCACATGGACCTCCCAGCCCTCGTGGCCGCGCCCCTCCTCCTGGCCGCGGTGCTGGCCGTCAGCGGGGTTTCCAAGCTGCGGGACGACGACGCGGCCACCGCCACCGAGTGGACCGACCTCGGCGTGCCCGGTGCGCTCAACACACACGCCCTGCGCCGCGCGCACCCGTGGGCGGAGCTGGCGCTGGCCCTCGCGCTGGTGGTGCTCCCGGGCTGGCTCGGGGTGGCCGCGGCGGTCGTGGCGGTGGCGCTGACGCTCGCCTACCTCGTGATGATCGCGCGTGCCGCGGCGCGGCCGGAGCCGGCGGAGTGCGCCTGCTTCGGCACCGGGGCGCGCACCGCGATCACAGGCCGGACCGTGGCTCGCAACGCCGCCCTGCTGCTGCTGGCGGTCCTCGCCGTGGTGCACGCCGCCGGGGCGGACTCGCCGCTCGTGGTGCTCCTCGGCGCGCC
>DBPQ01000156.1:2770-2949 GCA_002304945.1 Actinomycetales bacterium UBA1416
CCCGAGGAGGAGGCGCTCCCGGCGCGGCCGTCGGGCGCGGCGCCGTACGACGAGGAGGGCGAGTACCTCCGCACCCTCACGCCGTTCGCCACACTCGTGGACCGGGACGGGGCGAGGCACGACCTCGTTCGGCTCTCCGCCCGGCAGGCCCAGCTGCTCGTGTTCATGCGGGCGGGCTG
>DBPQ01000156.1:2956-6631 GCA_002304945.1 Actinomycetales bacterium UBA1416
CCGAGCTCGCGCTGCGGGTGGTGGTCAGCCAGCCCATCGACTCGCTCGAGGGGGACTACGCGCACTGGCAGCCGTTCGCGCTGCACGACCCGGACGGGCTCGCCGCCCGCATGCTGCGCGTCTCCGGCACGCCGACCGCCGTGCTCCTCGGCACGGACGGATTGCTCGCGGGCGGCCCGGTGTCCGGGTCCGGCGCGATCGAGGAGTTCGTCGAGGACATCGCCGTGCAGCTCGAGGAGGCCCGCGGCGCCGTGGAGTGACGNNGCACACCGTGACGGCCGCCCGGTGCGGTGCCGTGCTGAGACCACCGTGGGCCTGCCCGGCACCATGGGTCACACTGGTGCCATGCCCACCGCACCGATCGCGATCGTGACCGAGGACCCGCTCGACGTCGTGGCCCTGCAGCAGGCCGTGGCCGACGACCGGGCCGGCGCCACCGTCACCTTCACCGGCGTGGTCCGCAACCACGACGGCGGCCGCGGCGTGGAGGCCATCCGCTACGACGCCCACCCGGCCGCCGCCGAGGTCCTGGCGGGCGTCGCCGCCGAGTTCGCGTCCCGCGAGGGCGTGCACGCGCTGACGGTGGCGCACCGGGTGGGCCTCCTCGAGGTGGGGGACGTGGCCCTCGTCGCGGTGGTGGCGGCATCGCATCGCAGCCAGGCCTTCACGTGCGCCGCGGACCTGGTGGACCGGGTCAAGGAGGTGCTGCCCGTGTGGAAGAACCAGCGCTTCACGGACGGGACCAGCGCCTGGACCGGGCTCCCGTGACCGCGGGACCCTCGCCCCGGGCCCCACGCGTCGCCTAGGATTGCCGCATGCCCGCCACCGTCGCCCAGCACCTCGAGCTGCGGGACCGTCATGGCCGGGTGGCACGGGACCTGCGGTTGTCCCTGACGGACCGGTGCAACCTGCGGTGCACCTACTGCATGCCGGCCGAGGGCCTGCCGTGGCTCCCCACCGCGGACACCCTCACCGACGCCGAGGTGGTGCGCCTCGCCCGGATCGCGGTCGGGACGCTCGGCGTGGACCAGGTGCGCTTCACCGGCGGGGAGCCGCTGCTGCGGCGCTCGCTGGAGGACATCGTGGGTGCGGTCGCCGCCCTCCGGACGCCGGGCGGCACGCGCCCCGAGATCTCCCTCACCACCAACGGACTCGGCCTGGCGCACCGGGCCACCGCCCTGCGCGGCGCGGGACTGGACCGGGTCAACATCTCCCTCGACGCCGTCGAGCGCGAGCGCTACGCGCAGATCGCCCGCCGGGACCGGTTGCCGGACGTGATCGCCGGCATCGACGCCGCCACCGCCGCCGGCCTCACCCCGGTGAAGTTGAACACGGTCCTCATGCGCGGGGTCAACGAGGACCAGGCGGTGCCGCTCCTCGCCTTCGCCCTCGAACGGGGCCACCAACTGCGCTTCATCGAGCAGATGCCGCTCGGCCCGCGCCACACCTGGTCGCGGGACGCCTTCGTCCCCTCCGCCGAGATCCGGGCCCTGCTCGCGGCACGCTTCGCCCTCACTCCCATCGGCCGTGACGACGACGCCGCCCCCGCCACGTTGTGGCGCGTGGACCCCTCCCCCGGCCTCCCGGGCGGCACGGTGGGGATCATCGCCTCGGTGAGCGAGCCGTTCTGCGGTGCCTGCGACCGCACCCGCATCACCGCCGACGGGCAGATGCGCACCTGCCTGTTCTCCCGCACCGAGACGGACCTGCGGACCCCGCTGCGCGCAGGCGCCTCGGACGAGGACATCGCCGCCCTCTGGGCCGGCGCCACCTGGCACAAGCCCGCCGGCCACGGCATCGACGACGCCGGCTTCGAACCGCCCGACCGGACGATGTCGGCGATCGGAGGATGATGGTCGAGATCAGGTACTTCGCCGGAGCCGCGGACGCGGCGGGCACGCCCCGCACCGCNNGTCGACGCCCCGCCCGGGGCGAGCGTGGCGCAGGTGCTCGCGAGCGCTGCGGACGGCAACGAGGCGCTCGGCCGCGTGCTCCCCGTGTGCTCCGTGCTCCTCGACGGCGTGGTGCACCGCGATCTCGACGTCCCCCTCCCCGCGGGCGCGCACGCCATCGACGTGCTCCCGCCCTTCGCCGGCGGATGACGCCCCTCACCGAGGAGCAGCGCGCCCGCTACGACCGCAACGTGCGCGCCTTCGGCGAGGAGGCCCAGCGGGCGCTGCTGCGCTCCCGGGTGCTCGTCGTGGGCGCCGGCGGGCTCGGCTCACCGGTGCTGCTGTACCTCGCCGCAGCCGGNNATCTCGGACCCCGACCCCCTCGACCTCAGCAACCTGCAACGCCAAGTGGTGCACGGCACCCCCGACCTCGGGGTGGTGAAATCCGAGTCCGCCCGCCGCCGCCTCGCCGACCTCAACCCGGACGTCACCGTCACCACGCACCCGCGGCTCACGGAGGACAACGCCGCCGACCTGNNTCGCCGGGTGGGACGCCGTGGTGGACGCCACGGACAACTACGCCGCCAAGTACCTGATCGCGGACACGGCGGCGGCGCTCGGCGTCCCGCACGTGTGGGGCACGCTGGTGGGCCTGGCCTTCCAGGTCTCCGTGTTCTGGTCCGCGCCCCCGCCGCCGGCGCGGCCGGTCACGCTGCGGGACCTGCACGCCGCTCCGGCTGTCCCGGGGACCACGCCCACCAGCCTCGACATCGGCGTCGTCGGTGCCGTGTGCGGGCAGGCGGGCTCCGTGATGGCGGCCGAGACCATCAAGCTGCTCACCGGGATCGGGCAGCCGCTGCTCGGTCGCGTCCTCGTCGGCGATGCCGCCGNNCGGCCGTTGGGACGTCCTGCCCTTCGCGGCGAAGGAGGAATGAGGAGTGCCGATCTCCGTCGAGGAACACCTGGCCACGCTGCTCGCGCTGGTGGCCCCGCTCGGGGCCGAGGAGGTGCCGGTCGGGAAGGCCCTGGGACGGGGTCTCGCCACCGACGTCATCGCGCTCGCCGACGTACCACCGTTCGACACCTCCGCCATGGACGGCTTCGCCCTCCGCGCCGCAGAGGCGACGGCGGGCGCCGTCCTCCCCGTCGTCGCCGACCTGCCTGCCGCCCCCGGCGAGGTGGCGGCCCTGCCGCCCGGCTCCGCCGCCCGCATCATGACCGGAGCGCCCGTGCCGGCGGGGGCTGACGCCGTCGTCATGGTGGAGGACACCGACCAGGCCGCCGGCCCGGCCACCCTCCCCACGCACGTGCGGGTGAACCGCGCCCCCGCCGACGGCGCCAACGTGCGCCGCCGTGGGGAGGACGTCATGGCTGGCACGCCCGTGCTCGCCGCCGGGACGGTCCTCACGGCGGCCGCGCTCGCCTCCGCGATCTCCGTGGGGCACGGCACGCTGGAGGTCCACCGGAACCCGCGGGTGGCGGTGCTCTCGACCGGCTCGGAACTGGTGGCCCCCGGCGTCGCCGCCGGACCCGGGCAGATCCCCGACTCCAACGGCACCCTCCTGGCGGCGCTCGCCCGAGCCGCCGGCCACGAGGTGACCCACACCGAACGCGTGCCCGACGACGTCGCCGCCCTCCGGGAGGCGCTCGCCCGCGCCGCGGACGCCGCCGACCTCGTGGTCACCTCCGGCGGGGTCTCGGCCGGGGCCTACGACGTGGTCAAGGAGGCGACCGCCGGCATCGGGTTCGCCTACTCCAAGGTGGCGATGCAGCCCGGCAAGCC
>DBPQ01000055.1:0-15424 GCA_002304945.1 Actinomycetales bacterium UBA1416
AGCCGTCGGGCGCGAGGTTGCCGGTGAGGACGGCCAGCCCGCCGTCGGCGGTGTAGGCGTGCTCGACGTCGCGGACGCAGCCGTCCACGGGGTCGGTGTCGAGGGTGGCCCACCGGTTGGTGGAGGAGAACGCCTCGGTGGTGCGCACCCCACCGGGGGCCGCGTGGAAGAGTTCCAGGGCGGTGGCGGAGGTGCGGCCCGAGCGGATGTCCCACTCGCCGAGCCACGTGTCGAGGTCGGGGGCGTGGACGGCGTGGGCCGGCTCGAGGAGCCCGGCGCGGTGCAGGGAACCGAGGATGGCGGGGATCCCACCGGCCCGGTGCACGTCCTCCATGTAGTACTTGTGGGTGTTGGGGGCCACCTTGCAGATGCAGGGGGTGACGCGGGAGATCGCGTCGATGTCGTCCTGGGTGAAGTCCACGCCCGCCTCCTGTGCGGCGGCCAGGAGGTGGAGGACGGTGTTCGTGGAGCCACCCATGGCCACGTCCACGCGCATCGCGTTCGCGAACGCCGGCCTGGTGGCGATGGAGAGCGGGAGGACGGAGGCGTCGTCGTCCTCGTACCAGCGCTTGGCGAGGTCGACGACGAGGCGGCCGGCGTTCAGGAACAGGTCCCTGCGGGCGGAGGCGGTGGCGAGGGTGGAGCCGTTGCCCGGCTGGGCGAGCCCGATGGCCTCCATCAGGCAGTTCATCGAGTTGGCGGTGAACATGCCGGAGCAGGAGCCGCAGGTGGGGCAGGCGTTCTCCTCCACCTGCTGGAGGAACTGGTCCGTCACCGAGGGGTCCACGGCCTTGACCATGGCGTCCACGAGGTCGAGGCGGGACTCGACGGTGCCGTCCTCCCCCACGATGACCCGGCCGGCCTCCATCGGCCCGCCGGAGACGAACACGGTGGGGATGTTGAGGCGCAGCGCGGCGAGCAGCATGCCGGGAGTGATCTTGTCGCAGTTGGAGATGCAGACCAGCGCGTCGGCCTGGTGGGCGTTGACCATGTACTCCACGGAGTCCGCGATGATCTCCCGGCTGGGTAGGGAGTACAGCATGCCGGAGTGACCCATGGCGATGCCGTCGTCCACCGCGATGGTGTTGAACTCCCGGCCGACTCCCCCGGCCTCCTTGATCGCGCCGGCCACCAGCTGGCCCATGTCCTTCAGGTGTACGTGGCCCGGCACGAACTGGGTGAACGAGTTGGCGATCGCGACGATCGGCTTGCCGAAGTCATCGTTCGTCATGCCGGTGGCGCGCCACAGGGCGCGGGCGCCGGCCATGTTCCTGCCGTGGGTGGTGGTGCGTGAGCGCAGTTCGGGCATGGGGTCAGGGTAGCCCGGCGGTCCGAGGGGCGGACAGGGCGTCTCGCGAACCAAGCCGCGAGACCGGGTGCCGGTTCCATGGTTCGACGGCGGCCCCCGGGCCTACCATTTCCGGCGCCCGGGGAGAAGGGGGCAGCAATGAAGCACAAGGTCCGCATCGTCCAGCTCATGGTCCTGGGGTTGTTCGCCAGCCTCGTGCTCATGGCCCTGCCAGCCCAGTCCGCGGTCATGGGCTCCTACATCGTGGTGTTCAAGGACACCGTCAACGCCCGGGCCACCGTGCCGGACGTGGCCAAGGCCTACGGCCTCCAGGTGGGCTTCACCTACGAGCACGCGCTGAAGGGCATGTCCGCCCAGGTGCCGGAGGGCCGGCTCAACGCCCTCCGCCACGACCCGCGGGTCAAGTACGTGGAGGAGGACCGCGAGGTCCACATCGATGCCCAGGACGTACCCACCGGCGTCGAGCGCATCTTCGCTGACTCCAACACAGCGATCGACATCGACGGCACCGACGACTATCGCGTGGACGTGGACGTTGCCGTGATCGACACCGGCATCGATCTCCAGCACCCCGACTTGAACGTCCAGACCGGCATCAACTGCACCACCAAGATCTTCAGAACCGTCTGCGTCGCCGGTGGCGACGACGACCACTACCACGGCACCCACGTCGCCGGCACCGTCGGTGCCCTCGACAACGGCATCGGCGTCGTGGGTGTCGCACCCGGTGCCCGGGTCTGGCCGGTGAAGGTCCTGAACTCCCAAGGAAGTGGCTACGAGTCCTGGATCGTCGCCGGTATCGACTGGGTCGCGGCCAACGCCAACACCTTCGAGGTCGCCAACATGAGCCTCGGCGGGGCCGGCTACAGCCAGGCGGAGTATGACGCGATCCAGGGCGCCGTCGACGCCGGTGTCGCCTTCGCCGTGGCCGCCGGCAACTCGGACGACGATGCGAACAACTACAGCCCGGGCGGCTTCAACAACGTCCTCTCCGTGAGTGCGCTCGCCGATTTCAACGGCCTTCCAGGAGGCGGCGCCGCGTCGACCTGCCGCGCGGACCAGGACGACACACTCGCGGACTTCTCCAACTGGGGCCCTGAGGTGGACATCGCCGCGCCCGGGGTGTGCATCCGCTCCACGTATCCGATCGAGCTGGGCGAGTACGGAACCATAAGCGGCACCTCCATGGCGAGCCCGCACGTCGCGGGCGCGCTGGCGCTGCTGGCGAGCGGCAGCAATCCTGGCGGTGCGGCGGATGTGTACGCCCTCTACAACCAGGTGAAGAGCACAGGCAACTACAACTGGAACGACGACTCAGGGGACGGCATCAAGGAACCCCTCCTGGACGTCTCCACCTTCGATCCGAAGCTGGTCGGCGAGACCGAGCCGGAGCCGGGCGAGAACGTCGCGCCCACGGCGAACTTCACTTTCGACGCAACTGGCCTGACCGCGACCTTCACCGACACCAGCAGCGACTCCGACGGCAGCATCGTCTCGAGGGCGTGGGCCTTCGGCGACGGCGGGACCGCATCAACCCAGAACCCCTCGCACACCTACGCCACCGCAGGCACCTACACCGTCACCCTCACCGTCAAAGACGACGACGGCGCCATCGGAACCACCTCGCAATCAGTCACGGTGTCGACAACTGTCAGCCCGGAGCCGCTCGGACTCCTCAGCGTGACGGCCAGATCCGCTGGCGCCAATCGGTACGCCGACCTCGAATGGACGGGCGGGTCGACGGCCAACGTGGACATATACCGCAACACCACGAAGGTGGCGACGACACTCAACGACGGTGTCTACACCGACACCGCTCCCAAGAAGACATCATCCGCGACCTACCAGGTCTGCGAGGCGGGCACAAACGTGTGCTCCAACTCGGTGACCGCTACCTGGTGACCACCCCGGTGGGGGCGTGCAACCGCAGGACGTACGCCCCCACCGGCACGTCGAGGGCATGGCCGATCTTCGCGCACTTGGCCTTGAGCAGGAAGAACACCTCCCGCGGGGCGTCGGAGAGCGCCTCGAAGTTGCCCTGCCCCTTGGAGAGGACCACATCGGCCGAGTCGAACAGCTCCCGGAACTCCCGGTCCGCGTCCGCGAGGATCAGCCCCGGCGCCCCGGACCCGCTCGCCACCACGCGGGCGTGGCGGTCCACCCCGGCCGTGCGCGCCTCAGCCAGGGTGACGTCATTGATGATGGGCCGGCCGCGCACCGCGAACGCCACCTCGTGGTCGCGGGCCAGTTCGCGCAGCAGCAGGGTGTCGAACACGGCCTCGCCGGCGTTGTCCCCGATCACCAGCACCGTCCCCCCGCCACCCAGCGCCGCCCGCAGCGGCTCCACGTCCGCCACCGCGAACGGCCGCTCCAGCTCGCCCTGCACCACGGCCTCGATGTCGAGGTCCGCGTAGATGGCCGAGTCCATGACGTTGCCGGTCGCGGAGACCTTCAACGCCGCCGCCAGCGGCTCTGCCGCCTCCGCCACGAACCGCTCCAACAGCGGCACGAGCCGCAGCGCGCCAGCGAGGTCGCGGGCCTTGATCGCCGCGTAGGGGTCGTCCATGCCGGTGTGGCGCCGCACCAGGGCGTGCATCTCCGCCGCCATGGCCGGAGCGGTGGCGAACTCGCCGTGGCGGGCCAGCGTGGCGACGGCGTCGTCCATGATGCGCGCCTGGACCGCCTCGTCGTCGCTCGCCATTCGGGCGGCCTCGAGCACCTGCCGCAGCAGGCACGGCAGGCAGTCGAGGAACAGCTCCATCGGGGACTCAGGTGGCGGAGGCCGCCGCGATGCTCGCGATCGATTCGTCCAGCATCGCGTTGAACTCCTCGTCGCCCTGCTGGGCGGTGAGCCCTTGCGTGAGCGCCCGGGAGAAGCTCGCCACCACGCCGTGGTTGCGGGCGAGCCGCTCGTTCGCCTCGTCACGGCTGTACCCGCCGGAGAGGAACACCACGCGCACCACGTTGGGGTGGGCAACCAGGTCGGCGTAGAAGTCGTCCTCCTCGGGCGGGGTGAGCTTGAACATCACGTACTCGTCCGGTCCCAGGCCGGCCAGCCCGTCGAGCAGCCTCACCTTGAGCTGCTCCTCGGCCGCGGCCTTGTGCGGGCTGTGGATGTCCACCTCCGGCTCGATGATGGGCACGAGCCCGGCGGCGATGATCTGCCTCGCAACGGCGAACTGCTGCGCCACCAGCACGTTCACGCCCGAACCCGGCTGCTTGACGACCGAGCGCATCTTGGTCCCGAAGATGTTCCGCTCACGTGCCCGGGCCAACAATGCGCCCAGGCCGGGGATCGGCTTCATCACCTGCACGCCGTTGATCTCGGGCGCCAGCCCCTTGTCCACCTTGAGGATGGGCACGATGCCCTTCTCGTCCCACAGGTAGTCCGCGGTGAGGCGCCCCTCGATCTCGCGATCCATCGTCATCTCGAACAGGATGGCCGCGAGGATCCGCTCGCTCGTGAAGACCGGAGACGTGATGATCCGCTGCCGCATCCCGTGCACCAGATCGAACATCTCGTCCTCGCTGGACCAGGAGTCCTCCTCGATCCCGTAGAGCCGGAGCGCCTTCGGCGTGCTGCCGCCGCTCTGGTCGAGCGCCGCGATGAAGCCCGCGCCGCTCCGCATCCTCTCGAACTGCTCGCTGTTCATCGACCCATCCTTTCCTCACCCTCGAATCTACGTCACGACCCCAGGTCGGCGAAGGGCGCTGGATCGCAGTCGTCATTGAACGAGCCGCAGCCCGCCTGCACGAACTCCCAGAACGCGGCGGGATCGCCGTCGAAGGCGTACAGCACCTTCGCAGCGCCGGTCGCGTTGGTGGTGGTCGCGTTCAGCGACGCCATGAACTGCCCGCTCCCGCAGGACGTCCCCGCGTTGGGGATGACCTGGCGCAGGTCCGCGAGGTTGACGTACGCGGTGTCCCCCACCACCTTGACGCCGAGCAGCGCGTCTGCGGTGGCCGCGGAGAACCACGAGGCGTACCCGTCCGCCTCCTCGTCCGGCGTGGGGCCGGCCAACAGCGCCTCGAGTGCGGCGGTCGCCTCGTCATCGGTGGGTGGCACCGTCCGCTCCACCACGAACACGGCCGAGCAGTTCTCCGCATTCGGGTTCATCTCGGTGTTGTCGAAGAACACCGCTATCGTCATCGTCTCAGCCGGGCTGGTGGCGGGCGACGACGTCGGCGCCTCCGTCGTCGGGGCGGCGGTGGCGGGGGTGGTGGCCGCGCTCGTGGGAGCGCTGGGCGATTCGCTCGGGCCGGGGGACGGCGTGCACGCCGTCAGGGCGAGCACCGCGACGGCGAGGACGGAACGACGGACGGTGGCTCTCATGACCCCTCCTACGAATGTTGAGGGCTCATTGTAGTCGTCGCACATGGCGGACGGTGCCCGGATCGTCGACCCGGGCACCGTCCTTCTTGGGGGAGGAGGGATAGTTCTACTTGCCGGCGTTCCACCCGGGAACTGGGGCGCCGGGAACACGGGGGTGGGCGAGGAGGGTGCGGTGGGGGTGGGCGTGCCCGTCACCTCGGGTGACGGTTCCGCCGTCGGCAGGACGACGCCGGGTTCGCCCCCCTCCCACGGGTCCGCAGCGCCGAGTTGGAGCCAGGCGCCGAGGCCGAGCGCGGCGAGCGCCACGGCGGCGAGTGCGGCGATGAGGAGGCGGTTGACGGTCACGGCAGGTCCTCCAGCCGGTAGCCCATCCGGCGGAGCGTGGTGATCCGGTCGGGCCCGAGCTTGCGGCGCAGGTGCCGGATGTAGACGTCCACCACGTTGGAGGAGGGGTCGAAGTCGTAACCCCAGACGTGGTCGAGCAGCTGCTCGCGGGAGAGCACCTGACCGGCGTGCCGTAGCAGCATCTCCGCGAGTGCGAACTCGCGGGCGGAGAGGTCCACGGTTCGCCCGGACACCGTGGCCTGCCGGGAGCGCAGGTCGAGGGTGAGGCCGCCGCAGGTCAGCACCAGTGACTCCGGCGAACGGTCGTCCCTGAGGCGGCGCCGGATCCGGGCCACGAGCTCCTCGAACCGGAACGGCTTGGCGAGGTAGTCGTCCGCACCGCCCTCCAGGCCGGCCACCGTGTCCGTGACGGAGGACCGGGCCGTCAGGATGATCACGGGGATGGCGTTGCCGTCCTCCCGGAGCACGGCGAAGCCGTCCATGACCGGGAGCCCGACGTCCAGCAGGAGCAGGTCGAAGCTCCCCGAGCTCGCGTAGTCGAGCGCGGCCGCGCCGTCCGTGACGCTGGTCGTGCTGTATCCCTGTGCGGTCAGGCCGTGCTCGAGGAAGCGGGCGATCCGCGCCTCGTCCTCGGCGATCAGGATGCTGGCCATGTCTCCACCTCCTCGGCGTGCGGCGCGGGTAGGACGAGGGTGAACGTGGACCCGACCCCCGGTTCGGAGTCCACCTCCACCCGGCCGCCGTGGGCCTCCACGATCGCGCGGACGATCGTGAGCCCGAGACCGGAGCCCTCGGTGTCGGTGGCGGCGCGGGCGAACCTGTCGAACACGTGGTCCAGGTGCTCCGCCTCGATCCCCCGGCCCCGGTCGGCCACCCACAGCCGGGCCTCCCCGCCGCCGGCGGAGCTCCCGATCCTGATCGTGGAACCCGGCTCGCTGTAGGCCACCGCGTTCTCCACCAGTTGCAGCCATGCCTCGGTGAGCCGGTGGGAGTCGGCGTGGAGGGGGACGTCGGCGGCGCCGTCGAGCACCCAGTGCCGGTCCCCGAGCGCGCGAGCCTTCTCGAACACCTCCACGGTGAGCTCCTCCAGCTCCACCGTGGCGGGGGTGACGAAGTCCGGTCGCCCGGATTTCGCGAGCGTGACCAGGTCCCCGACCAACCGCCCCATCCGGTCCGTCTCGTCCAGCAGGAGGTCCCGGGTGTCCGCGACCGCGGTGGGGTTCCCCGGGTCGAGCAGCTCGAGGTACCCGCGGGTGATGGTGACAGGGGTGCGCAGCTCGTGGCCGACGTCATCGACCAGCTGGCGCTGCGCCTCGAACGCCTCCTGCAGCCTGTCCAGCATCGCGTTGAAGTTCGTGGTCAGGGCGGCGATCTCGTCCTCGCCCGTCACCGCGATGCGCGCGGAGAGGTCGCGGGCATCCGTGCGCGCCGTGGCGGCCCGGAGGCGGGCGAGCGGCCGCACCAGCTCACCGGTCACGAGCCACCCCACCACCGCGATCACCGCGAGCGTGGCCGTCCCGAGGATCGCCCAGAGCCCCGCCAGCTCCGTCAGCGCCGCCTTCTCCAGCCCCACCGCGTGGCCGATCACGTAGCTCCCCACCGCCTCCCCCGCCGTCACCGGGACGACGGCGAGGCGCACCGGGCCGGCCGACGTCGACCGCGCGGCGGACGAACTCCTCGTACTCGCGGCGCAGCGCGAGATCAGCGGCGGCGTCGATCCTGCTCGACTGGATCGCGTGCATCGTCCCGCCGGCGACCGCCAACCCGAGGCCGGCCATGAGCACCACCGTTCCACGCCCCACCTCCTCAGTCGACGCGCATCACCCTGTCGTCATCGGAGCGCACGTCGCCGCGTCCGTCCGTGTTGGACGTGCCGACGACCAGCGGGGCGTCGTCACCCGCGGTGGCGACCGCCCGCAACCGGCCGTACTCTCCCACCCAGTGCGCGACCGGCTCGAGCTGCCCGGTGTCCTGATCCGTCACCGGGATCTCCCAGAGCCGCTCGCCGCGCAGGGCTGCCATCCACAGCGACCCGCGCCAGAACGTTAGCCCGCTCGGGGAGGCGTCCGATGTCGGCCACACCAGCACCGGGGGCGTCATGCCGGACACGTCGCCCTCACCCTCCACGGGCGGCCAGCCGTAGTTGTTCCCCGGCTCGATGAGGTTCAGCTCGTCCCACGAGTTCTGTCCGAACTCGCTGGCCCAGAGCCGGCCGTCGGTGTCCCACGCCAGGCCCTGCACGTTGCGGTGCCCGAGCGACCACACCGCGGTGCCCGACGGGTTGCCCGGGGCGGGCTCGCCGTCGGGGGTGAGCCGCAGGATCTTGCCCGCGAGCGAGTCCGGGTCCTGGGCGGCCATGGTGTCTCCCGCGTCACCGGTGGAGACGTACAGCATGCCGTCCGGCCCGAACCGGAGCTGGCCGCCGTCGTGGTACGTGGCCACGGGGATGCCGGTGAGGATCTCCTCCGCCGGTCCGAGTGCGTCACCCTCGAGGGCGTGGCGCACCACCCGGTTGTCGGAGGCGGTGGAGACGTACAGGTAGACGTGCGCCTCGTCGGGGCTGAGGGCGGCGCCGAGCAGTCCGCCCTCGCCGGAGCCCTGCTCCTCCACCGTCCCGAGCTCGACCACCTCGCCCTCCGGCGTGAGCCGCAGGACCCGGCCGGTGTCCCGCTCCGTGAGAAGGACCGAGCCGTCCGCGAAGGTGTCGATGCCCCACGGGGTGGTCAGTCCGGTGACGAGGTCCTCCGGCTGGAGGTCGTCCGGCTCGCCGGAGCATCCGGCGAGAGCCAGAGCGAGGACGAGGACCGCCCGCGACACCGCTGTCCGCATGCGTCCATGCTACGCGCGCCGTCAGCCGCGCAGCGACCCCAGGATGAGCAACTGGGTGAGCAGGAAGCCGACCACGTAGTTGATCCAGAGGAACCGGCGCCAGCCGCGGTTGGCGTCCTCGCTGGTCTCGTCCGTGATGTTCAGGAACGGCAACACCATCCCCGCGTACGGGAGCACGAGCAGCGCCGCCAGGGACCAGGGCCAGTCCAGGAACCGCAGCAGCGCACCCGCGACGAGGTACAGCGCGAGGGCGAACCGCACGGTGGCCCTGGCGCCGATCACCGTGGCCACGGAACCAATGCCGCCGGCGCGATCCGCCACCACGTCCTGCACTGCCCCGAACGCGTGGGACGCCATGCCCCACAGGTAGTAGGCGAGGAGGGCCAGCCACACCGTGAGGTCCGGCCGCAGGCCCGCGAGCAGCACGCCGTACACGGCCGGGCTGACGAAGTGGAAGCTGGAGGTCATCGAATCGAGGAACGGCCGTTCCTTGAAGCGCAGCTTGGGCGCCGAGTAGGCCACCACCATGAACAGCGAGGCCGCGAGCATGAGGTTCGCGGCGGCGTCGCCCACGGCCACGAGGTACGCCACGAACGGCAGGGGCAGCAGGATCGCGGCCCAGATGGTCAACCGGTGCAGGCGCCGGTCCAGCAGGATGCCCTCGACGCCGCCCTTGCGGGGATTGTGGAGGTCGGACTCGTAATCGAAGACGTCGTTGACGCCGTACATCAGCAGGTTGTACGGGATGAGGAAGAAGAGGATACCCACCACGCCACGGACGTCCATGCCGCCGTGTGCCAGCGCGTAGGCGGCACCGAAGGGGAAGGCGGTGTTCACCCAGCTGATCGGGCGGGAGGACATGACGAGGGCGCGCAGCGTCCCGGAACTGGTGGTCAAGAATCCTCCCGATGGATCGCGGCCCAGAGCGCCGGCAGCAGGGCGAGCGCCGCCACCGTGTACGCGAAGTCCTCGATGGGCGCCAGCCCCAGGCGCAGGCCGAGGTGCAACTCCGGATGGTAGTCCACGAGTCCGGAGCCGATGATCACGTTGTCGAACACGGCCGTCAGCGTCAGCATCACGACGGCGGCGGCCAGGATCGCCCGCGGCCGCGGCGTCGTCGCCCCACGCCGCCGCGCCACCGCGAGCGCGGCCACCGTCCCGCCTGCGGCAAGGGCGAGGAACACGGCGTTCAGGGCGAGATAGGTCACGAGCGCCTCCCCAGCCACGCCTCCGCGCCGCGCCAGGCGATGAGCGTGTTGTAGCTGAGGAGGACGAGGAAGAAGACCTCCTCCAGCGGCAGTTCGGGGGCCAGGAGCACCCCGGTCATCCACTCGCCCTCGCCGCGGAAGAACACCCCGAGCGAGATCCCGCCGAGGTCCCAGATGAGGAAGAAGACCACCCCCACCACCACGGTCACCACCGTGGCGCGGGCGTCCCGGAAGAGGGCGAGGCGCCAGCGGTGGTCGATGAGGCCGAGGCAGAAGATGGAGACCAGCAGCGCGCCGAGGTAGGCAACGCTCATCCGGCGTTCCCCACCAGCGCCCGGGCGGCCAGCGCGGCCTTCTCGGCGGTCGGCACGCGGGCCCGGGAGGAGAACACGTCGTGGTCCGCCGCCTCGATGCGCTCGAGGATGCGGGCGTAGAGCACGCGCGCGGTGGCCACGCACTTGCGGGACGCAGTGGGCAGGTGCGGCAGGCCCTCGTCCGCGTGCGCGTACAGCTCGCGGTTCCGGGCGATCTCGAAGCGCATGAACTCGCGCCACGGCTCGTCCACGCGGCGCGCCCACGGGTCGGCACCGAAGCGGCGCAGGTCCTCCTGCGGCATGTACACGCGGCCCCGTTCGAGATCCTCGCCCACGTCCCGCAGGAAGTTGGTGAGCTGGAAGGCGAGCCCGAGCGAACGCGCCGGCTCGAAGGCGGCGCGGGAGGTGGGGTGCAGGACGGGGAGCATCATCTCGCCGATCACGGCGGCCGAGCCCTCCATGTAGCCGCAGAGGTCCTCCCAGGTGTCGTAGCGCTCGCGGGTGAGGTCCATCTCCATGGCGCCGAAGAAGCGGTGGAAGGTCTCCTCGTCGATCCCCGCGGTGCGCACGCTGTGCACGATCGCGGAGAGTTCGGGGGTGTCCGCCTCCCGGGGGTCGGCCAGTGCGGCGAAGAATCTCTCCTCGAAGGCGCGCAGGCTCGCGGCGGTGGCGGTCAGGTCCCCCCGGGTGGCACCGGGAGCGTCGACGATGTCGTCCGCCAGGCGCGCCAGCGTGTAGACGGCGTACACGTGGCGGCGGTCCGCCGGCGGCAGCAGCAGGGCGCCCCAGTAGTAGGTGGTCCCGTTCTGGCGGGTGATCCGGGCACACGTGCGGTAGCCGCGGGCGATCGTGGACGGGTCGAGGGGCCCGGGAGCCGTCACCGGCGCCGCCCGTACTCGTCCACCCGGTCCGCGGCGAGCTTGCCGCTGACCAGCACCATCGGAACGCCCACGCCGGGTATGGTGCCGGAGCCCGCGAACACCAGCCCGGGCACCTTCCTCTCGACGTTGGACGGCCGGAACGGCCCCGTCTGCGCGAAGGTGTGCGCGAGCGCGAACGGCGTGCCGTGGGCCATTCCCTGCGCCTGCCAGTCGAGCGGGGTGACGAACTCCTCGGCCACCACCTCGGTCGGGTAGCCGTTGGGGGCCAGGAAGCCGTGCAGCCGCTCCCGCATCGGTCCCGCCTCGTGGCGCCAGTCCACCGGCCCCTGCAGGTTGGGGACGGGTTCGAGGACGTACAGGGTGGAGTGACCCTCCGGTGCCATGCCGGGCTCGCTCTGGGTGGGCACGGTCACGAGCCGGCTCGGGTCCGGTTGGAGGGTCTTGGACCCCATGAGCGCATCGAAGGACTCGTTCCACTGGTCCCCGAAATGGATGTTGTGGTGCTCGGTGCCGGGGGCGGGGCTGCCCTTCGCCCCCACGTGCCACACGACGGCCGACGGCGAGTACGTCCCCTTCCGCACGGCGCGCGGCGGCGCCACGTCCGGCAGGAGCTGGTCGTAGACGATCGGGAGGTCCGGGGTGGCGACCACGGCGTCGGCGGGCACGACGTCGTCGCCCGCCACCACGCCGGCGACGGCGCCGCCCGGGCGGCACGTCAGCCCCGTCACGGTGGCGCCGTAACGGAACTCGGCGCCCGCGCCCTTCGCGGCGCGCTCGAGGGCGGCGGGGATCGCGCCCATGCCGCCGTCGGGGAACCAGACGCCCTCGATGGAGTCCATGTAGGTGATGACCGCGTAGAGGGAGAGCGCGGTCTCGGGCGGGAGACCGGCGTACAGGGCCTGGAAGGTGAAGAGGCGGTGGAGGCGGGTGTCGTCGAAGTAGCGGCGGACGGCCGGGCCGAGCTTGCCGAGGGCGCGCAGCCGCAGGAGGGTGAGCGCGGCGGTGGGCGAGGAGACGAGGCCGAGGGGCGAGTCGTAGTTGGCGTCGATGTAGTTGCCCATCTCGACGTCGTAGAGTTCCTTCAGCCAGGCGACGAACCGGTCGAAGTTGGCGGCGTCCTTCGCGCCGGACTTCTCGCGGATCTCCTCGCGCATGGCGTCGTGGCCGTAGCGGACGAGGATCTCGGAGCCGTCGGAGAAGGCTCCCCGGTAGGCGGGGTCGAGGCGCCGCATGGGGAGGTCCGCGAGCGAACTGCCGGCGGCGGTCAGCGCGGACTCGACGAGTTCGGGCATCGTCATCACGACGGGGCCGAGGTCGAAGGTGAAGCCGTCGCGGGTGATCGAACGTGCCCGGCCCCCGGGCCGGGTCTCGCGCTCCAGCACCGTGACCTCGTGGCCGCGGCCCACGAGGTGGCAGGCCGCCGTCAGCCCTGCGAGGCCGGCCCCGATGACAACCACCCTCATTGCGTCCTCCATCCGATCCGGTGCGCGATCTCGGCGAGGTCGCCGGCCGCATCGGGCCGGTCCAGCGCCGCGAGCGCGGCCTCGACCTCCGCGTGGATCATACGTTCCGCCTCGAGGCGCACACCGGCGGTGTCCAGCAGGTCCTGGACGGCAGGCACGTCCTGCGGTTCCAGCACGCCCGCGGTCACCCGGTCGAGCAGGGCACGCCCCCGCCCGGAGACCCGGTCGTGGGCGAGCGCGAGGAGGATCGTGGGCTTGCCGTCGAGGAGGTCGTCCCCCGCCGGCTTGCCGGTCACGGCCGGGTCTCCCCAGACACCGAGCACGTCGTCGCGGAGCGCGAAGGCGCGGCCGAGGTGGTCACCGTAGACGTGGAGCGCGGTCACGTCCTCCGGCAGCGCGCCGGCGAGCGTCGCCCCGAGCGTGAGCGGGCGCTGGATGCTGTACGCGCCGGACTTGACCGCCGCGACCCGCCGGGCGTGGGTGAGGTCCCGACGCCGGTCGGCGGCACCCGCGAGGTCCAGCGCCTGGCCGGCGACCAGTTCCATGACCATGGCCCGCCAGAGGCGGTGGACGGCGGTCGGGAGGGACGCGGCCATGTGCTCGGCCGCAGCGTGGGCGAGGTCCCCGACGAGGACGGCGATCGAGTCCCCGAACTGCTGGGCGTCCCCGCGCGCACGCGCCGTGTCGTGGCTCTCCGCGACCTGCACGTGCACCGTGGCGACCCCGCGGCGCCGGTCCGAGCGGTCCATCACGTCGTCCTGCACGAGGGTGAACACGTGGAGGATCTCGAGGGCCGCGCCCAGGCGGACGAGGTCCGGCTGGGTGGCCTCGGGTGCGCCGGCGTAGCACCAGCCGAGCCACGCCATGGTGGGGCGCAGCCGCTTCCCGCCGGAGTTGACCTGGGTGCCGAGGAGCGAGACCAGGTCATGACCCCCGAGCGCGTGACTCTCGGGCGCGTAGTCCTGGAACTCCCGGGCGAGCTTCGCGAGGCGCTGCGCGAGGGCGGCCTCGACGGCACGGAGGAACTCGGTGTGCGGGGTCCCGAGGAAGGGACGGGATTGGGCGGAGGCGGTCATGGTCTCCCCTTCGCGTCTGCGGTCCACGGCGCCCGGCGCGGATCCGACGTGTTGTGCACAACTTAGCGACGGTTCGTCGCGATCCGCAACCGCTGGGAGGAAACGCGTGCTGGAGAGTTCAACGCAGACCGAGCCGAATGGCCCAGCGTTCCACCGTGCCCAGGTTCGCGCGGTTGAGCCGGAGGGTGGCCATCGCCCACGCGAACCGCTGCCGCGCGGCCCCCGGGGAGGAGAACATGCGGCCCGCCACCTCGACGCCCACGCCGGGCATGAATCGGATCCGGGCGCGCGGACCGAGGACGCAACTGAGGTCCAGATCGTCGTGGATGCCGGGTGTGGTGCGGTGCACCCGGCCGGAGACCTCCCGCCAGGCGTCCGCCCGCATCGCCATGTTCGAGCCCCAGAGCGGGATGTTCGCGATGGCCGACCCGAACCCGGCGAACAGCCCGACCAGGTAGAACCCGCCCGCGACGTGCCGGACCCCTCGGGGGAGGTCGTGGAAGGACCCCGGCCCCGTGACGGCGTCGAGGTGGGGATTGCGTTCGAACACCCGCACGAGATGCTCGATCCAGTCCGCCGGGAGGCGCGAATCGGCGTCGCAGCGGGCGATGACGTCACCGCTGGCGGCGTCGTAGCCGGTGGCGGCGGCGGCCGGGATGCCCCGGACGGGCTCGACCACCACGCGGGCGCCGAAGGCCCGCGCGACCGCGGCGCTGTCGTCGCTGCAGCCGTTGTCCACCACCACGATCTCGTCCGCGGGCCGGGTCTGGGCGGCAAGGGAGGCGAGGCAGGTGCGGAGGTGGGCGGCGTCGTCGAGCACGGGGATGACGACGCTGACGGTGGTCACGGACGGTCGGGCCGGAAGGCGGGCGGAAGGGCGGTGAGCGGACTGACCGGCCAGTGGCGGGGGTCCGGCCCGAGCATCACGAGCAGGCCGACCTGCTCGCGGCTCCACGGGGAGACGTCGCGGGCCCCGCCGAGGACCTCGGCGCTGAAGACCGCCCACGGCACCCACTCCGACTCGTGGACCTCGGCGGGATCCAGGGTGACGGTGGTGGTGCCGTCGCCCATGAAGGCGGCGAACACGGGGCACAGCTCGTGCTCGACGACGCCCCGGAACTCGGCACGGTAGGCGTAGTTGGGGAGCACGAGGCGCACGTCGGCGAGGGTGAGGCCGAGCTCGTGGGCGGCGCGGCGGACGACGGCGTCGGCCAGCTCCTCCTCCGGCCCCGGGTGGCCGCACACCGAATTGGTCTCGAGGCCCGGAAAGGTGGCCTTGTCCAGGGCGCGGCGGGTGACGAGCAGGCGACCGGCCGGGTCGAAGACGTAGCAGGAGAAGGCGAGGTGGAGCGGGGTGTCGGCGTGGTGGACCTCGGCCTTGGGCATGGTGCCGATGCGGTTGCCCTGCGCGTCCGCGAGCACGACGAGTTCGGTCATGGGGCCATGGAAGCACGCGCGGGCGACGGGCGCGAGCGCCTGCCTGGGACCAAGGGCCTGACGTAGAGTTCACCCCATGCGGTTCGTGCACGTGGGCTTCGCGCCCGACCTCGTGGACTACGAGGAGGCGTGGGCCCTGCAACGGGAGGTGCACGGCGCCGTCGTGGCGGGTGAGCAGCCGGACACGACGCTCCTGCTCGAGCACGCCGCCGTGTACACCGCGGGCAAG
>DBPQ01000055.1:15502-15839 GCA_002304945.1 Actinomycetales bacterium UBA1416
CCTCGAGGAGGCCATGATCCGGGTCTGCGCGGACTTCGGCGTGCCCGCTGCCCGGGTGCCCGGCCAGAGCGGCGCGTGGGTGCTGGCGGACGAGCGCGGACCCAACCGCAAGGTGGGCGCGATCGGCATCCGGGTGGCGAAGCAGGTCACCATGCACGGCTTCGCGCTCAACTGCGACGCCGATCTGTCCTGGGGCACGGTCATCATCCCGTGCGGCATCGTCGGGGCGGGGGTCACCTCCCTCAGCCACGAACTCGGCCGCACCGTGACGGTCCGGGAGGTCGTGCCGCACATGGAGCGCCATCTCGCGGACGTGCTCGACGCCGTCGCCGTGCCC
>DBPQ01000055.1:15850-15988 GCA_002304945.1 Actinomycetales bacterium UBA1416
CCGCCGGATGCTGCGCGTGGAGGCGCGCAACGCCGAGGTGCCCATCGAGACCAAGCCATCCTGGATCCGCACCACCGCGAAGACCGGGCCGGCGTACACCGAGCTCCACTCGATGGTGAAGGGCCAGGGCCTGCACAC
>DBPQ01000091.1 GCA_002304945.1 Actinomycetales bacterium UBA1416
TTCATCCGGTCCGGGCTGCCCTACAAGGTGGTCGGCGGCACCCGCTTCTACGAGCGGCGTGAGATCAAGGACGCCATCGCCTACCTGCGGGCGATCGCGAACCCGGACGACGCCGTCAACCTGCGCCGCATCCTCAACGTGCCGCGGCGGGGGATCGGGGACCGGTCCGAGGCCGTCCTCTCCCAGTTCGCCGAGCGGGAGGGCGTCTCGTTCGGGCAGGCGATCGCCGCCACGTCCGATCCCGACGTCCCGATCGTGGGGCTCACGGGGCGCGCGCGGAACCTGGTCGCCGAGNNTCCCGCCGAGGTCCTCGACGCCGCGCTCGACCGGTCCGGCTACCTCGCCGAGCTGCGCGCCTCCGAGGACCCGCAGGACGCCACCCGGGTGGAGAACCTCGCCGAGCTCCACGCCGTCGCCGCGGAGTTCTCCGAGCTGGACCCGGAGGGGGACCTGGGTGACTTCCTCGAGCGGGTCGCCCTCGTCGCCGACTCCGATCAGATCCCGGACTCGGACGAGGGCGGCGGCCAGATCACGCTCATGACCGTGCACACCGCGAAGGGCCTCGAGTTCCCCGTGGTGTTCGTGACCGGCATGGAGGACGGCACCTTCCCGCACCAGCGCTCCCTCGCCGATCCGGCGGAGCTCTCCGAGGAGCGGCGGCTGGCCTNNTACGTCGCCCTCACCCGGGCCCGCCAGCGGCTCTACCTCACCCGCGCGGCCGTCCGCACCTCGTGGGGGACACCGCAGCAGCTCCCCGGCTCCCGCTTCATCGGCGAGATCCCGGCCGACGTGCTGGAGTGGCGGCGGGAACGCTCCGCCATGGAGACTCTCTTCGACGACGCCGGCGGGCGGAGCGCCTGGGGGAGCCGTGGTGGCGGGTACGGCTCGGGCTCGTTCCGCGGCGGTTCCGGCGCCCGGTCCGGACCGGTCCGCACCGCGAAGCAGGCCAGCTCCGGCTTCGGCTCGGCCACCCCACGCGCCGACATCCCGAACCTCTCGCCGGGGGACCGCGTCACGCACGACAGCTACGGGCTCGGCACCGTCGTCGCCCTCGAGGGGGCCGGGGCCTCCACGGTGGCCCGCATCGACTTCGGGTCCTCGGGGACCAAACGACTCCTGCTGCGGTACACGCCGGTGGAGAAGCTCTGATCTCGACCTCAACCTGAGGTCCACGGCGCGCCGCCGCCACTGCGGTGACCAGCACACCTAGGCTCCAGCCATGGAGGCACCGCACAGTTCCCGGCTGCGCGTGGCGGCCCGGCCGCGGGAGATCCGCGGGCTCGACGGCCTGCGCGCCCTCGCCATCGCCGCCGTCCTCGTGTTCCACCTCCGGCCGGCGAGCCTGCCGGGCGGTTTCCTCGGAGTCGACGTGTTCTTCGTGGTCTCCGGGTTCCTCATCACCACCCTGCTCCTCCGTGAGTTCACCGCCCGGCGGCGCCTGAACCTGCCGGCCTTCTGGAAGCGCCGGGCACGCCGGCTCCTGCCGGCCCTGTTCCTCGTCGTCGTCGCCTCGGTCTCCGCCGGTCTCCTCATCGGGGAGGACCTCCTGGTCGGCATCGGCCGCCAGGCCACGGGCGCCCTCACCTTCTCCTCGAACTGGCTCGAGATCTCGGCCGGATCCTCCTACTTCGCGAGCACGTCCCCGCAACTGTTCGCCAACTTCTGGTCGCTCGCCGTGGAGGAGCAGTTCTACCTGTTCTGGCCCATCCTCTTCGCGCTCTTCCTCGCGCTCCTGCCCACGTGGCGGGCCCGCGTGGGCGTGGCCGCCGGGCTGGCCGTCGCCTCCGCCCTGGCCATGGCACTCCTGGCCACGCCCGGCGAGGACGCCACCCGCATCTACTACGGCACCGACACGCACGCGTTCGGGCTCCTGCTCGGCGTCGCCCTCGCCTTCCTGTGGGCCACCGACTCGTTCCTCGACAGCCGCGCGTGGCGCCGCCTCGCCCCCCTGACCGGGCCCGCGGCCCTCGCCGGACTCGTGGCGCTCATGGCCGTCCTCGACGAGAACCACATCGCCACCTTCCGCGGCGGGCTGTTCGCCGGCTCGCTCCTCACGGCGGTTCTGATCGCCGCCCTCCTGCCCGGGCGCACCCCGCTCCTGCTGCTCCTCGAGGTGCAGCCGGTCCGCTGGCTCGGCGAGCGGTCCTACGGCATCTACCTGTGGCACTGGCCGCTCATCCTCATCGTCACCGCGCTGCTCCCGGCCGCCGCGCCGGACAGCACCGCCGAGTGGGTCAACCGGGGGCTCGCCCTCGGCCTCACCCTCGCCATCTCCGCAGCCTCCTACCGGTACGTGGAGATGCCGGTCCGCCGGCACGGCTTCCGTGCCAGCGCACGTGCCGTCGGGCGGGTCCTCGCCGGGCCCGTCCTCATCCCCAAGCTCGCCACGGCTGTCGTCGCGGTCATGGGGGTCCTCACCGTCGCCGGGATCGCGACGGCGCCCGAGAAGTCGGCCGCGCAGCAGGCCATCGAGGCCGGCCAGGTCGCCATCTCGCAGCAGGCGTCCGACGGCGCCGGCGCTCCGGCCGGCGCGGCCGCGGGCGACGCGGATGAGCCGGCCGCGGACGAGCCCGCG
>DBPQ01000117.1 GCA_002304945.1 Actinomycetales bacterium UBA1416
GCCAGGGGTGGGACGGGAGCGCCGTCGCCGGTGAGATCCGCGGCGAGGTCCGCGGCGTCGAGGGTGGCGACGGTGCCCCACGAGAGGTCGTCGGGCGCCTCGGCGTGGGCGGGCGTGATGGCGAGGAGGCCGAGGCCGGCACCGAGGGCGAGCCGCCGGGCGAGCGGCGCCCCCCAGCGGGCCACGCCGAGGTCGCGTCGGATGAGCGCCGCGAGGATCAGCCCGATTCCCGTGGCTGCGTACCAGAGGGCGGTGAGCAGCCCGCCGGCGAGCACCACGGCCCCCACCACGGCATCCGGCGGCAGGAGGGCCGCGGTGCGCAGTTCCGTCACCTGTGCCGCGAGGGCTCGGCCGATCGGCGGGCNNCAGGATCGCGAGCGGCAGTGAGCGGTCCCGGACCCGCGCCGCCGGCGGGCGCCGGCGGCCCGGAAGGCTGTCGCGGATGAAGACGTGTGGCGAGTCCATGATCCCCCCTGAGTGATGTCGAGGTCTAGAACCTATCGTTTGATGCCGTTTGATGCCATAAGAATCCACATGGTGAGCGCAGAGTCGCGAGGAGCGGGCCCGGCGCCGCGCGCCATGAGGGTGCCTACCGGCGCTACCGTGGCGTCATGGACGATCGCTGGGACCGGCTGTTCGCGGATCTCGAAGCCCTGGCCACCCCGGCGCTGGACGAGGACGAGATCCCGGACATGGTCGAGGCCGAACG
Organism: Actinomycetales bacterium UBA1416; assembly: GCA_002304945.1. Lineage (GTDB taxonomy): Bacteria > Actinomycetota > Actinomycetes > Actinomycetales > Actinomycetaceae > UBA1383. The sequence goes on from DBPQ01000117.1 coordinate 710, forward strand.
GGTGGCCGTGGCACTCGCGGACCGTCTGGCGGGCGCCGTCGGGCGGCACGCGGACCTCCTCACGCGTGCGGGCAGGCGCCTCGGCGGGACGGTGCGGGAGGCCGGGCCGGACTGGGTGGCGCTCGCGGCGGCATCCTCGCTCCACGTGGTCCCACTCGTGGCCGTGCGCTGGGTCGCCGCCCTCGACGGCCCGAGCCGGCCCTCCCACGGCGCGGTCCGCGCCTCCCTGGCCGCCGTCGTCCGCCGGCTGGCACGCACCGGGCTGCCGGTGGTGGCCGATGTCGACGGCGCGGTGCTCCGCGGGGCGATCGTGGCGGTGGGGGCGGACCACTGCGACCTTGCCACCGAGACCGCGGTGCTCACCGTGCCCCTCGCGGTGCTCGACGGCCTCCGGGTCGACGCCCTCAGTGCCGGGTGGGACGAGTGACCGCAGCCGCCCGCCCCGGCTCGCTCACCTCACAGTGACGACTGCTCGCGTGACTCCGCCGCGACCCGCGCGGCATTCTCCGCGTACTTCCGGTCGATGTAGTCCTCCAGGGCGCTGACCTCGACGCGCCACTGGTTGCGGCCGCCCACCTGGATGGCCGGGAGTTCCCCCGAGCGCACCATCGCCCGTGCCTGCGCCATCGAGATGGCGAGGTTCTCCGCGACATCCGCGAGGGTGAGGAAACGCGCTGGCATGTTCCCAGTCTGGCACGGCGGGCACCCCCGGGGCCCGTGGCGCCACCGTCCTGTGGACAGCCGCGGCGGGGCCGCGACGCCGTCCGGCACACTGGACCCGTGCGGAAGGAGCAGGGGTGGGCACAGAATTCGCGCGGCGCATGAGGCGTCCCTCGTGGAGGGACCCGCGCCTCGGCGTCGGGATGGTGTTGGTGGCGGCCTCGGTCGCGCTCGGGACCCATGTGGTCTCCGACGCGAGCAGGACCGAGCAGGTGTGGGCGGCCCGGGAGGTGCTGACCCCGGGGGAGGCCCTCGCCGGAGCGGTGGTGCTCGTGGAGGTCAACCCGGAGGTCGCGCCGCTCTACCTGCCTGCCGGGGCGGACCTGGAGGCGACGGTTGATCGGGTGGTCGGAGCCGGCGAGCTCGTGCCGGCGGACGCCGTGGTGGCGCTCGACGCCGTGGACCTGCGCTCGGTGGTGGTGCCCGCCGGGTCCCGGCTCCCGGCCGCAGTCGGCGCCGGGACGCGCGTGGACGTCTGGTTCAACCCGCGGGCGACACCCGGCAGCGCCGTGCCCGCCAGCCCCGCGCACGTGGTCGCCGAGGACGTGCTCGTGGAGGACGTGACGGTCGAGGACTCGATGTTCGCCGGCGCCGAGTTCGGCTCCGTGCAGCTCCTCCTCACCGCGGACCTCCTGCCCGCGGTCCTCGCGGCGATGGGGTCCGACGGGTCGCTGGTGGTCGTCCCCCGTGCCTGACGTCCAGGTCCTCCTCGCCGTCCAGGGCCCGGGGGAGACGGACCTCGTCAGCGCCATCAGCCGCGCCCCGGGGCTCACGGTCTCGCGCCGCTGCGGCGACGTCGCCGAGCTGCTGGCGGCTGCGGGCGCCCGGCTCGGGACGGTGGCGGTCGTGTCGGCCTCCCACCTCGGCATCGACCGGGTCGTCGTCGACCGGCTGCGCCAGATGGGGGTGCTCTCCGTGGGCCTCGCCGCGCCCGAGGACACCGGACGCGTCGCCGCCCTCGGGGTGGACGCCGTCGTCGACCAGGCCGGCGGCACGCACGCCGTGCTCGCCGCACTCACCGGCGTGCGCGACCTGCCGCCGCCCCCGCCCCCGCCGGAGGAGCCGCAGGCGGCGGACGGCGTCCTCGTCACCGTGTGGGGGACGACGGGCGCGCCGGGGCGGACGACCCTCGCCGTCAACCTCGCCCACACCCTCACCCGCCACGGGACAGTGGGGCTCGTCGACGCCGACACGCGCGCCCCGAGCGTCGCCCAGGTGCTCGGCCTCGTCGACGAGTCCTCCGCGCTCGCCCTCGCCGTGCGCGCGGCCACGCAGGGCCGCCTGGACGCCGCGACCCTCGACCGGAGCTTCCCCCGGGTGGGGCAGGTCGCGGTGATGACCGGGCTCACCCGGCCGGACCGGTGGCGGGAGGCGCCCGCCGCCGGGCTGGAGGTGGTGCTCGAGCGCGCCCGCGCGCGTTTCGGCTTCACGGTCGTCGACGTCGCGGGCGGCTGGGAGCCAGAGGCGCCCGGCTTCGACTCCGCGTTCGCGCCGGCGCGGGACGGCGCCCAGCTGGCGGCCCTGCGCCTCGCCGACGTCGTCGTCGTGGTCGGTGCCGCGGACCCGGTGGGCATCCACCGCCTCATCAGCCTGCTCGCCGAGAGGCCGCGGACGCAGGGCCGCGAGGTCGTGGTCGTGACCGGGGTCCGCCCCTCCGTCGGGGGGCCAGCCCCCGACCGCGCGGTCCGCGAGGCGCTCGCGCGGTTCGCCGGCGTGGCGGACCCCGTGCTCGTCGACGACGACCGCCCCGGCCTCGACGCCGCCCTCATGGCGGGGGAGTACCTCGCCATGACCGCCCCGCGCTCGCCGGCGCTCGCCGGGATCGAGGAGCTCGCCCGCGTGGTGGCGGGAGCACCGGTCTCGCGCCGCGCGGCCCGTCCCCTGCGCAGGCGACGGCGGTAGCGGCTTTACTGGGAGCATGCGCGTCTACCTGCCCGCCGTTGCCGCCGACCTCACCGAAGAGCTGCGTCCCCCGCTCGTCCACGCCGTCACCCCCGCGGTGCGCGCCGAGTTCCCGGGGGAGGACGAGGAGACGCTCGAGCTCATCGCGTTCCTCGCCGCCGCCGACGACTCCGTGCGCCTGATCGCCGAGCGGGGCGCCCCGCCGCGCCGGGTGGTCCTGGCCGCGGACGTCCCGGACGCCCGTCTCACCCCCGGCGGCGAGGACGAACTCGCGACGGTGCTGGTGCCGGACGGCCCCGTGCCGTGGGACTCCGTGGTCTCCATCCACGTGGACGGCCCCGACGCCGCGGCGCGGGTGACGGCCGCGGCAGCGGGCGACGCGGAGGCGCTCGACGCGCTCGGCGAGGAGGACCTGCTCTGGTTCGACGTCACCGAACGCGACGCCGTCGTGGCGCAGCTGGCCTGAGAACCCGGTGGCCTGAGAGCCCGGCGGCCCGGCGAGCCCGGGCCGTCCGTTGACCGCTCCCGGCCCGGTCAGTCCTCCTGCGACCCGAGCTGGCGGAGGACCGCGTCGTGCAGCACCCCGTTCGTGGCCACCGCGTTGCCACCCCACGGTCCGGGCGTGCCGTCGAGGGAGGTGAACGCGCCCCCGGCCTCGGTGACGATCGGGACGAGCGCCGCCATGTCGTACAGCTCGAGCTCGGGCTCGCAGGCGATGTCCACGGCGCCCTCCGCCACGAGCATGTAGGACCAGAAGTCCCCGTAGGCGCGTGTGCGCCAGCACCCCTGGGCGAGGGAGAGGAAGGCGCGCAGCTGGCCGCGCTCCGCCCACCCGCCGAGCGAGGAGTAGGAGAGCGAGGCGTCGGCGATCCGGGGGACCCGGGAGGCGTGGATGCGGTGCGCGGTGGCGAGCGACTTGCCGGTCCAGGCGCCGCTGCCGGTGGCCGCCCACCAGCGCCGGCCGAGTGCGGGGGCCGAGACGAGACCGAGCACCACCTGGCCGTCCTCCACCAGGCCGAGGAGGGTGGCCCACACGGGGACGCCGCGGACGAAGTTGTGCGTGCCGTCGATGGGGTCCACCACCCACTGGCGGGGCGAGTGCCCCGTGGCCCCGAACTCCTCGCCGAGGATGGAGTCACGCGGCCGGGTGCGCTGCAGCTGCGCGCGGACCACGGACTCGGCGGACCGGTCCGCATCGGTCACCAGGGTGGTGTCCGGCTTCGACTCGACCGCGAGGTCCTGGGCCTGGAAGCGGGCCATGGTGATCGCGTCCACCTGGTCGGCGATCACGTGGGCGAGGCGGAGGTCGTCGTCGAATGCCATGGCCGCCACGTTAGCGCGCGGCGAGCAGCCTCCGGTACGAGGCGAGCCGGGCACGGCGGTAATCGTGGTCGCGGGCGCTGAGCGGTTCGCCGTCGGGCCCGGTGGCGGCGCGCACCCACGCGTCCAGCTCGCAGTCGGGGGATCCCTCCTGGTGGGTGCACCCGCGGGGGCACTCCGCCGCCGCGTCGGCGAGGTCCGCGAAGCCACGCAGCAGGTCCTCCGGCTGCACGTGGGCGAGGCCGAAGGACCGGATCCCGGGGGTGTCGATGACGAGGCCGCCGCCGGGCAGCGGGAGGGCGACGGCGGAGGACGACGTGTGGCGCCCCCGCCCGGTCACCTCGTTCACGTCCCCGGTGCGGCGGTCCGCCCCGGGGACGAGGAGGTTCACGAGGGTCGACTTGCCGACCCCCGAGTGCCCGACCATCACCGAGACCTCGTCACGCAGCGCCGCCCGCAGCTCGTCCACCCCCTCGCGGGAGTCGCCGTCGACGGCGGTGACCACCACCGCCAGGTCGAGGCCGCGGTACTGGGCCAGGAACCGGTCCGGGGAGGCCAGATCCGCCTTGGTGAGGCAGAGGAGCGGCCGCATCCCGGCGTCGTAGGCCGCCACCAGGAAGCGGTCCACGAGGCGGGCGCGGGGCGGGGGGTCCGCGAGGGCCACCACGATGACGAGCTGGGTGGCGTTGGCGACGACGACGCGTTCCACCCCGGCGGCGTCGCCGTCCTCGGAGCTGCGGCGCAGCGCCGAGCGGCGCTCCTCGACGGTGACGATCCGGGCGAGGGTGTCCTTGCGGCCGCTCAGGTCCCCGACGAGCGCGACCCGGTCGCCCACGACGACGGCCCCCCGGCCGAGCTCACGCGCCGTGACGGCGGTGACGTCCACGCCGTCGTCGGTGGCGACGGCGTACCGGCCCCGGTCCACGGCCATCACCCGGCCGCGGGGTGCTCCGCTGTGGTCCGGACGGTTCTTGGTGCGCGGCCGGGACCCGCGGCCGGGACGGATCCGGACCCGGTGGTCGTCAGTGCCCGTGTCCCTCACGCGGACGCGTAGCGGTCCTTGAGGGTGGACTTCGTGTCCCGCAGGTCGGCGCGGTGCTCGAGGAAGTTGTGGTAGCGCCAGCCGAGGGAGGGCTTGCCGTCGCGGTCGGCCGCGGCGAGCAGGAGGCCGCCGCCGAGTCCGAGGCCCCGCATCATGCCCTTCAGGCGCTCCTTGCGCTCCTCGCCGTCGGCCTCCCAGAACGGGTTGTTGACCACGGTCACGGGGATGTTGAGGACGGCGAGGGTGAGGGCGGCGGTGCGGGGCTTCCGCCCCGTGGCGAGGCACAGGCCCGCGATGGCGCTCACCGCACCGGAGGCCCGTGCGAGCATCGTGGCGTCGGAGCTGAGCACCGGCGGCACCCCCGCGCGTTCCAGGAGCGGCTGCACCTTGCGGAACCGGGCGACGTGGGCCTCGGGGGCGCGGACGGCGTCGAGGCCGTCGGCGACGAAGTAGGCGGCGAGCATCGGTCGGGCGATCAGTCGTGTGAGGCTCATGCTCCATTGTGGGCGCAGCCGGGGACGCCCCGCCAGCGGTACCGCGTGCCGGGGTGCGGAATCTTCCCGGCCCCCGATGCGTTCTCTCCGATGTGACCACCCTGACCCTGCCCCTCGCGCCGCTGGACGCGCCGTGGCACGGGGAGCGGCTAGGCTCGTGGGTGATGGACTCCCGACATGATGACGAGCTCGACCTGGACCTCCAGGACCTGTTCGAGATCCAGGCCCTGCCCTACCTCGACCAGCTCTACGGCGCCGCCCTGCGCATGACGCGCAACCCCGCGGACGCGGAGGACCTGGTGCAGGAGACCTACGCCAAGGCGTTCGCCGCCTTCCACCAGTTCACGCAGGGCACCAACCTCAAGGCCTGGCTGTACCGGATCCTCACCAACACGTTCATCAACAACTACCGGAAGGCCCAGCGCGAGCCGCTGCGCTCGGACGGGGACACCATCGAGGACTGGCAGCTCCACAGTGCCGAGTCGCACAGCTCCACCGGGCTGCGCTCGGCGGAGATGGAGGCCCTCGACAGCCTGCCCGACTCCACCGTGAAGGATGCGCTCGCGGCCCTGCCCGACGACTTCCGGATGGTGGTGTACCTCGCGGACGTCGAGGGGTTCGCCTACAAGGAGATCGCCGAGATCATGGGGACCCCGGTCGGGACCGTGATGTCCCGGCTCCACCGGGGCCGCCGCCAGCTCCGGGAGGCCCTCAACGACTACGCGCGCGAGCTCGGCATGAAGGAGGCGAGATGACGGACGACTGCGGCTGCGACGACCTGGTGTCGCACCTCTTCCAGCTCTTCGACGCCGAACTCGAGGGCGCCGAGTGCGCCCGGCTGCGCCGCCACCTCGAGGGGTGCCCCCACTGCTCCGAACTCGCCGACGCCGAGGAGCACATCCGCACCCTCATCCGCCGCTCCTGCGTGGAGCACGCCCCGGAGTCCCTGCGCACCCGGGTGATCACGCAGATCACGGTGCTGCGGGCCCAGGGCCGTTCTGAGTTCTGACGCGCCACCGGCTAGGATGGGGCGTCCGGAACTGACGAGACGCTCCCGGAAGGAGCACACCATGAGCAAGCGCGGTCGGAAGCGCCAGGGTCGCAAGGGCAACGCCGCGAACCACGGCAAGCGCCCCAACGCCTGAGCAGACACGATGACGGGCCACCCCTCGGGGTGGCCCGTTCCGTTTCCCGCTCCTAGGCTCGACCCATGGTGCGCTGTGCCTGGGTCGAGGAGTTCCATGACGCCGATCCGCTGGCGGGTCTCCGGCTCGGGGACCTCGAGGTGGAACCCCCACCCGGATGGGTGCGCGTGGACGTGGAGGCGGTCTCCGTCAACCACCACGACGTCTGGTCGCTGCGCGGGGTGGGGCTCCCGGCGGACCGGCTCCCCATGGTGCTCGGCACCGACGCCGCCGGCACCGACGAGCACGGCCGTCCCGTCATCGTCCACGCGGTCCTCACCCCCGGCGAGGGCGGCGACGGCGTGGAGGACGAGACGCTGCACCCCCGCCGGACCCTGCTGTCGGAGCGGCACCACGGCACCTTCGCCGAGCACGTCTGGGTGCCCGCCGGGAACCTGGTGGAGCGCAGCCCCCTCCTCAGCGCCGAACACGCGGCGTGCCTGCCCACGGCCTGGCTCACCGCCTGGCGGATGCTGACGCGCCACCTGGGCGACGCCGGCAGCTTACTCGTCCAGGGCGCCACCGGGGGCGTCGCCACGGCGGCGATCGTGCTGGGGCACGCCCTCGGGCACGAGGTGTGGGCCACGTCCCGGACGGAGGAGGGGCGCGCCTTCGCCGAGGGTCTCGGCGCCCACCCGCTGCACCCGGGCGCGCGCCTGCCGAGCCGCGTCGACGGCGTGATCGAGACGGTGGGGGAATCCACCTGGGCACACTCGCTCGCCGCGCTGCGCCCGGGCGGCACCGTCGTCGTCGCCGGGGCCACCAGTGGCGCGATGCCCCCGGCGGAGCTGAACCGCATCTTCTTCCGCTCGCTGCGCGTGATCGGGTCCACGATGGGCACTCGCACGGAACTGGAGGTGCTGCAACGCTTCGTGGTCGACCGGCACGTCACCCCCGTGATCGCCGCGGTTCGTCCGTTCGAGGAACTCCCCGAGGCGATCCGTGCGCTCGCCGAGGGGCGCACCCGGGGCAAGGAGATCGTGCGGGTCAGGACCTAGACTGGCGGGCATGGCGACACGCTCCTGGCTCATCAGCTCCCCCCGCTCCGAGACCCTCCCCGCCCGCCCCCACCTGCGGGTCCAGCTGGTG
>DBPQ01000037.1:0-2953 GCA_002304945.1 Actinomycetales bacterium UBA1416
CGGAGCCTCCCTCAGGCCGCGGGGCACCACCCACGGTCGCGCGCCCACCCGCCCGGCGCATACCCTCACCCAATGGACCTGCTCCGCACCTACCGCGCCTCGGGCGCCGACCTCCCCTTCGGCAATCCCCTCGCCGCGCACGGCGTCGCGATGGAGGGCTACTTCTGGCGCATCACGGACACCGCCTCCGGACGCACCGCGATCGCGCTCATCGGCGTGAATCGTGGGCCGCGCGGGCCGTGGGCGACCCTCGGTCTCGCCACGCACCCCCAGCGCTTCCTCGCCGTCGACGCGCACGAGGGCGCCGAGGCCCACCCGCACCGGCTGGGGGCCCGCGCCGGCCGGGCCTTCCACGGCGACCACCGCTCCCTGCACGTCCGCCTGGGCGGCGCATCCCTCGACGCGGTGATCGAGGACCCGGTGCTCTGGCCCATGCGCCGGTGGGGCGGCTCCAGCGTGTTCCACGCCGTGCCCGGCCTGAACCAGTACTGGCACCCGTGGCTGCTGGGTGGCCGGGCGAGCGGGCGCGCCGTCGTCGACGGGCAGGAGTGGTCCTTCACCGACGCCCAGGTGTACGGCGAGAAGAACTGGGGCAAGGAGGGCTTCCCGGACTCGTGGTGGTGGGGCCAGGCCCAGGCCTTCGCCGACGACGACGCCTGCGTCGCGTTCGCCGGCGGCCAGGTGCACGCCGGGCCGCTGCGCACCGAGGTGACCGGGCTGGTGGTGCGCCTGCCGGACGGCACGGTGGTGCGCCTCGGAAACCCGGTGGCCTCGCCGGTGGAGGCGCACGTCAGCGACACGGAGTGGCACCTGCGCGGCCGCGGGCACGGCTGGGAGATCGAGGTGGACGCCTCCGCACCGCTGCGGGCGGCGCACGTGCTGCCCGTGCCGCTTCCGAGCGAGCACCGCAACACCGCGGGTGCGATCGAACACCTCGGCGGCCGCCTCCAGGTGGCCGTCCGCCGGCGGGGACGCGTGGTCTGGGAGGGGACGTCTGTCCTGGCGGGCCTGGAGCACGGCGGGCTGGCGCGGGCAGAGGCCGAGTTGCGACGTCGCCGCGCGCCGCGGGGTGCTGTGGGCGCTCCGCCCAGAGGTGCAGTGCGGCGTCCGGCGCGCTGACGCCGTCCGCCCGCCTGGTCGCTCATCCCGTCCCATTACGCAACATCGATGTTGCGTAAATCGCGGCACAGCTGGTTAGGTAAGGCTTACCTTCGAAGGTCGCCCTGCCAGTTCACACCAGCAAGGACCACCATGACCCTGCTCCCCCGCCGCGCCACGGCTGCCGCCACGGCACTGACCCTCGCCACCGTCCTCGCGGCCTGCTCCGCCACGGGCGACGACGGCGCCCCCACCGCCGGCACCTCACCGTCCTCACCATCCGCCGGCGCCGTCGACGACTCCACGCTCACGATCTACTCCGGCCGCAACGAGAACCTCGTGGGGCCGCTGCTGGAGGACCTGGAGTCCGCCGTCGGCACGGACGTCGAGGTCCGGTACGCCGGGTCCTCCGAACTGTCCGCCCAGCTGCTGGAGGAGGGCGAGCGCACGGACGCCGACCTCTTCCTCTCCCAGGACGCCGGGGCGCTCGGTGCGCTGGCGAACGCCGGCCGCTTCGTCGAACTCCCGTCCGGCGTCCTCGACCGCGCCGAACCGCGATTCCGGGACGCCGACGGCCGTTGGGTCGCCACCTCCGCCCGCGCCCGCGTCCTCGCCTACGACCCGGCCCAGGCCCCGGAGGTGGAGGGCATGACCTCCATCGACGAGCTCCTCGACGAGCGCTACCGCGGCCTCATCGGCTACGCCCCCACGAACGCCTCCTTCCACACCTTCGTCACCGCCCTGCGCGTGGACCGCGGCGAGGAGGGCGCCCGCGAGTGGCTCGAGGCGTTCGNNATCAACCACTACTACTGGTACGAGCGCGTGGCCGAGGAGGGCGCGGACGCCGTCTCCGCCCGCATCCACTTCCTCGGCGCGGACGACCCCGGGGCCCTCGTCAACGTCGCCGGGGTGGGCGTGCTCGCCGGCTCGGACGCCGAGCAGAGCGCGCTCGCCGCCGTGGAGTTCCTCCTCTCGGACCAGGCACAGCAGTACTTCGCGGACGCCACCGCCGAGTACCCGGTCGTCGACGGCGTCACCACCACCGTCCACGACCTCGCCCCCCTCGCCGGGGGCCTCGCCATCGACCTGAACTCGCTCGACTCGCTCGCCGAGACGCTCGCACTCCTGGACGAGGTGGGGCTGACCTGACCGCCGCCTCCCGCGTGACCACACGCGTGGCCACCGCCTCCCCCGCACGGCTCGGCCGCGGGGCCGGAACCCGCCGGCCCCCGGCCGGGCTGCTGGTGCCCGCGCTCCTCGCCGCCGCGATCGCCCTGCTGCCCATCGCCTACCTGCTGCTCCGCACCGCAGAGGCCGGCTGGCCGGCGGTGTGGGACATCCTGGCGCGGGAGCGCACCGTCACGCTCGTCCTCCGCAGCCTTGGGCTGGCCGCGGCGGTGACGGGAGCGGGCGCCGTCGTCGGGGTGTCCCTCGCGTGGCTGGTCACCCGCACGGACCTGCCGGGGCGCCGGGTGTGGGCGGTGCTCGCCGCCCTGCCGCTCGCGATGCCGAGCTTCGTGGCGGCCTACGCCTGGGTGTCCGTGGTGCCGGGGATCGCCGGGTTCTGGGGCACCTTCCTCGTGCTCACCGCCAGCACCTACCCGTACGTCTACCTCCCCGCCGTGGCCGCGCTCCGCGGAGCCGACCCGGCCCTGGAGGAGGTGGCCCGCTCGCTCGGCCGGGGCGCGTGGGCGACGTGGCTCACGGTGACCACGCGGCAGGTGCGCCCCGCCGTCGCCGCGGGCTCGCTGCTCGTGGCGCTGTACGCCCTCAGCGACTTCGGCACCCCCTCGCTCATGCGGTACGACATCTTCACCCGCGTCATCCACACCTCCTACCGCGCCTCCTTCGACCG
>DBPQ01000037.1:2998-3197 GCA_002304945.1 Actinomycetales bacterium UBA1416
CAGCCGCGGCCGCGCGGAGCAGGCGCGGGTCGGTTCCGGGAGCGCCCGCCGGGCACGGGTGGTGCAGCTCGGGCGGGCCACCCCGCTCGGGCTGCTCCTCCCCTCGGCGGTGGCCGCCGTCTCGCTCGGCTTCCCGGCCGCGGTCCTCGCCCACTGGGTGGTGCGGGGCCAGTCCGCCGGCGTCGACTGGGGGCGGCTC
>DBPQ01000037.1:3243-14338 GCA_002304945.1 Actinomycetales bacterium UBA1416
ACCCGCTGGATCGAGCACGCCACGTGGGCGGGGCACGCCGTGCCCGGCATCGTGGTGGCCCTCGCCCTCGTGTTCCTGGGGATCCGGTTCGCGCAGCCGATCTACCAGCGCACCCCGCTGCTCGTGTTCGCGTACGCGGTGCTGTTCCTGCCGATCGCCGTGGCCTCCGTGCGTGCCGCGGTGGCGCAGAGCCCGCCCTCGCTCACGGAGGTGGCCCGCTCGCTCGGCCGGAGCCCGATGCAGGTGGTCCGCGAGGTCACCCTGCCGCTCGCGGCGCCCGGGGTGGCGGCCGGGTTCGCCCTGGTGATGCTCACCGCGATGAAGGAACTGCCCGCGACCCTCCTGCTCCGCCCCACCGGCATGGACACCCTCGCCACCCGGCTCTGGACCGAGACCGGGGTGGGGGCGTACGCCGCCGCCGCGCCCTACGCCGTCGGCCTCGTGGTGCTCGCCGCCGTCCCCACCTTCCTGCTCTCCCAGTTCGCGGGCGACGACGGCGCCCGCGTCCTCGCCGCGGATCGCGCCGCCGGCGCCAGCCCTCCAGGAGGAGCGCGATGACGCGACTGACCGTGACCGGCCTGCGGAAGTCCTTCGGCGCGACCGAGGTGCTGCGCGGCCTCGACCTCGACGTACCGTCCGGCGCGTTCGCCGCGGTGCTGGGCCCCTCGGGCTGTGGGAAGACCACCCTGCTGCGGGTTGTGGCCGGCTTCGAGGACGCCGACGGCGGCGAGGTGCGGCTCGGGGACCGCGTCGTCGTCGATGGGCCGCGCGGGTTGCCACCGGAGAAGCGGAGGGTGACGGTGGTGCCCCAGGAGGGTGCGCTGTTCCCGCACCTGACGGTGGCGGACAACGTGGCGTTCGGCGTGCCACGCCGGCTCACCGGGCGCCGCCGCCGGGTGGACGAGCTCCTCGACCTGGTCGGGCTCGCGGGGCTGGGGAACCGGATGCCGGCGGAGCTGTCGGGCGGGCAGCAACAGCGCGTCGCGGTGGCGCGGGCGCTGGGGCCGGCGCCGGACGTCGTCCTGCTCGACGAGCCGTTCTCGGCACTCGATGCCGCCCTGCGGGCCGCCGTCCGGCAGGACGTGCGCACCGCGCTGCACGAGGCGGGGGCCACCGGGGTACTCGTCACGCACGACCAGGAGGAGGCCCTGTCCATCGCGGACCTCGTGGCGGTGGTGCGCGACGGGCGGGTGGTGCAGTCCGCGGCCCCCGAGCAGCTCTACCGGGCGCCCGCGGACCTGGCGGTGGCGAACTTCGTGGGCGAGGCCGTGGTCCTGCCCGCCGAGGTGGTGGGGGGCGTGGCGTGGACCCCGCTCGGCCGCCTCGCCCTGCTGCGTGGCGACCAGGTCCAGGACGGCCGGGGGCTCGTCTCCCTCCGCCCGGAACAGGTCCACGTGGTGCGCTCCGGCCGCGGCGGCGTGAGCGGCCGGGTGGTGGGGACCACGTTCTACGGCCACGACGCCACGATCCGGTTGGAGGTGCCGGCGGGGGACGGGACCGGTGCGGTGGTGCCGGTCCTCAGCCGCACGCAGGGGCCGCTGCCGGAGGAGGGCGCTGAGGTTGGGCTGATCGTGGCCGGACCGGTGTCCTTCTTCGTGGAGGGGTGAGCAGGCGCTACCAGCGCAGCTCGCCCCTCTCCCTGCACGAGAAGCCCTGACGGCGTGCGGCAGGCTCGCCCGCTGCTTGCCTTCCGTTGCACCGGGCTGGCACAGTCACCTTGTGTGACAGTTGTGTGACAGACGGCTAGCCTCCCATCATGGGGATCGTGAACGTACGCATCTCGGGTGAGGCCGAGCGAGCCCTCGAGGAGCTGACCGCGGACGGCACCAGCACCTCCGACGCCGTGCGCCAGGCCCTGATGGATGCCGTGATGCTGCGGCGTCGGGAGCGAATGAGGGCCGAGGCGCTGCGATCCATGGCCGATCCGGCCGACCGGGAAGCTGTGCGGCAGGCGATGGAGGAGTGGGCCGATGTTGACCCGGGGTGACGTGTACGCCGTCCCGGCCAGGCGATCGGCTCAGGGACACGAGCAACGGGGTCCCCGGCTCGGCGTCGTCGTCCAGTCCGACGACCTGCCGCTCTCCACGGTGCTGCTGGCACCCACCTCACGGTCCGCGGTTCCGCGGATCTTCCGCCCGGAGATCGAGGTGGCCGGGGAGCGTACCTGTGTCCTCGTGGAGCAGCTGCGTACCGTGGACGTGGAGAGGTTGGGCCTGCTGGTCGGGCATCTCGGGCTGGCGGACATGGCGGCCGTCGACCAGGCGCTCGAGCTCGTGCTGGCTCTGGATCGTCCCCGCCTCCGCTGACTCCCCCTTCGCTGGCTGGCGGCGACCCACCAACTGCTTTTCGTGCCGTGCTGAGGTCCGCTGAACCCCAAGTGCGCACGCTGGACGATCCTGCACCCGCCGTTGGGACGCGCCGCGCGGCGGTCAGACGACTCCCCCAGTGAGGACGCGGGTCTGTGAGCAGTTGCTTGCGGATGCGCACGTAAGTGCTCACGGGTGGGCGGGAGGCCGTGGTGGGCGGGTGGTCGTGCTATCCACAGCCCTGTGGATGACCATCCCCGTCCTCGCCTCCCACGCAGCATGCTCATCTCATGAAGGGTGACCTCTCCCAGCTCCTCGACACGGCTGCCGGCCAGCACGGGCTCGTGACCAGCAACGACATCGAAGCCGCAGGTATGGCCGAGTGCTGGGTCTCGCGGCGCGCGACTTCGGGGATGTGGCAGCGAGTCCACCGCGGTGTCTACGCCACTTCTCCCGGAACCCTCACCTGGGAGCAACGCGCGCGGGCGGCCCTCCTGTACGGCGGTCCCCGCGCAGTGCTCTCCCACCGGTCCGCCGGGTACCTTCACCGGCTCCTCGCGGAGCCACCCGATTCCATCGAGATCCTCGTCCCGTACTCCGTGGTGCTGCGAGCGGCTCCCGAGGTGGCCATCCATCGGACGCGACGCTCCCTGGGAGCGGTCCAGCCATCGCGTCCAGGGGAGCACTTCAGGGGCCTGCGGTGCCGGGAGATAGTGGAGACGGTCCTCGACATGGTCGACGTCGCAGCCACCGATCGCGAGGTCCTGAGCCTCGTCATCGCCGCCTTCCAACAGCGGATCTCTCACAGGCTCCTCGCGAGCAGGGCAGGACGGCGCCACAATCTCCACCATCGGTCCCATCTGCTGCGGATCATCGCCGAGACCCCGGACGGTGTCGAGTCGGAGCTCGAGCGTCGCTATCACGACGTCGTCGAGCGCGCTCACGGCCTGCCGACGGCGGTGCGTCAGCGGCGTGAGAAGGTCCGGGGCCGGTGGATCCGGTCCGACTGCTCGTACGAGGGCTTCGGCCTGCTGGTTGAGCTCGACGGCGAGCTCGCCCATCCTGGCCGTGCCACCAGCGCGGACGTCACGCGTGACAACGACTCCCTCGTCAGCCGCGACGAACGCACGCTCCGGTTCCGGTGGCCGCACACGTACGTCCCGGAGGCGTGCGTGGCGGCGGCGCAGGTCGGCGGGGGGCTACGACGTGGGGGATGGACGGGGGCGCCGCGGCCGTGCGGGCCCGGGTGCACGGTGATGGAGGGGTTCCGCTTGCTCACGCGGTGACGGTTGCGGCCCCCGGTGGTGGTCCGTGGCGTGTGGGTGGCCCCCGCGAGGTGGTCAGTGGCGTGAGGGCCACGTCAGCCCCACCGAATAGACTCGTCCCATGATCGACCTGCGAGCCCTGCGCGAGAACCCCGAACCGGCACGAGCCTCCCAGCGTGCCCGGGGGGCGGACGAGTCCCTCGTGGACCGGATCATCGAGGCGGACGAGTCCCGCCGCGCCGCCCTCACCGCCTTCGAGACCGCCCGCGCCGAGCAGAAGGCCGCCTCCCGCTCCGTGGGGAAGGCTGCCCCGGAGGAACGTCCCGCCGTCCTCGAGCGCGCCCGCGCCCTCGCCGAGCAGGTCAAGGCCCTCGAGTCGCAGTCGAACGAACTCGCCGCGGCGGCGGAGGGCCTCGTCCTCCAGCTCCCCAACCTGGTGATCGACGGCGTCCCCGCCGGAGGTGAGGCCGACTTCCAGGTGCTCCGCCACGAGGGCCCCACCCCCCGGGACTTCGCGGCCGAGGGTTTCACCCCCCGAGACCACCTCGACCTCGGCGAGCTCCTCGACGCCATAGACGTCAAGCGCGGCACCAAGGTCTCCGGCGCCCGCTTCTACTACCTCAAGGGCGTGGGCGCCCGGCTCGAACTCGCGCTCCTCACGGCGGCGCTGGACCAGGCCCTCGCGTACGGGTTCATCCCCATGATGACCCCCACCCTCGTGACCCCCGCGGTGATGGGTGGCACCGGGTTCCTCGGCGCCCACTCGGACGAGATCTACCACCTCCCCGCGGACGATCTCTACCTCACCGGCACCTCCGAGGTGGCGCTCGCGGGCTACCACGCCGGCGAGATCATCGACCTCGCCGGCGGCCCGATCCGCTACGCCGGCTGGTCCACCTGCTACCGCCGCGAGGCCGGCTCCTACGGCAAGGACACCCGCGGCATCATCCGCGTGCACCAGTTCAACAAGGTGGAGATGTTCTCCTACTGCCGGCAGGAGGACGCCGAGACCGAGCACGCCCGGCTGCTCGCCTGGGAGGAGGAGATGCTCGCCAAGGTGGAGCTGCCCTACCGCGTGATCGACGTCGCCGCCGGGGACCTCGGCAGCTCGGCCGCCCGCAAGTACGACTGCGAGGCCTGGCTCCCCACCCAGCAGCGCTACATGGAGGTCACCTCCACCTCGAACTGCACCACCTTCCAGGCCCGCCGCCTCGCCATCCGCGAGCGCACGGACGAGGGGAACCGTCCCGTCGCCACGCTCAACGGCACGCTGGCCACCACCCGCTGGCTGGTCGCCATGCTCGAGAACCACCAGCTCCCGGATGGGTCCGTGCGCGTTCCCACCGCCCTCCAGCCCTACCTCGGTGGGCTGGAGGTGCTGGAGCCCCGATGACGTCCGCGCCGCGCGCGAGTGGCTCCGGGCCGGCTGGCGCACGATCGGGTGGCGTGATGACGGCGGGCCGGGGCGGCGCCGTCGGCCGGGGCGTGCGATGACCACACCGTTCGCCGTCCCCCACCACCTGCCGTCGGCCGGCCCGGACCTGCTGGTCGCTCTCGACGTCGACGGCACCCTGCTGTCCCACCTCGGTGAGGCGACGGCGCGGGTGGTCGATGCCGTGGCGGCGCTCACGGCGGCGGGGGTGCACGTGGTGATCGCGACGGGGCGCGGCGTCGTCGCCACCACCCCGGTGCTCGACGCCCTCGCCCTCAGCGAGGGCTACACGGTGTGCTCGAACGGGGCGATGACCCTGCGGCTCGATCCCGGCCTGGACGGCGGGCACGAGATCCTCGAGGCGGTCACGTTCCACCCCGAGGCCACGTTGCGGAAGTTGCGCCGGGTGCTGCCGGACGCGCTCTTCCTGGTGGAGGACGCGCACATGGGACGGCTGGTCAGCGCCCCGTTCCCGGACGGTGAGCTGCACGGGGAGCCGCGGATCGTGGACTTCGAGGAACTCTGCCAGGTCAGCGCCACACGGGTGACCCTGCGGGCCCCCGACCTCGAGGCCGCCCACATCCACGAGGCGCTCGACCAGGCAGGCCTGCACGGCGTCAGCTACGCGGTGGGGTGGACGGCGTGGCTGGACGTGGCCCCGGACGGGGTGACCAAGGCGTCCGCGCTCGAGCGAGTCCGGGAGCACCTGGGGATCTCGCCGTTCGCGACCGTGGCGGTCGGTGACGGCGCCAACGACCACGAGATGTTCGACTGGGCGAGCTGGGCGGTGGCGATGGGCCAGGCCACCGACGAGACCAAGGCCCACGCGAACGACGTCACCGGCACCGTGGCCGAGGACGGGCTCGCATGGGTCCTCGAGGCGCTGCTGGAGCGCTAGGGAGAGGGAGCGGCGATGGATCCGACCGACTGGGGACTGCCGGAGATCGAGCCTGCCCAGGTGGGGGTCGGGGTGCTGGTGCTGCTCGGGGGCTTCGTGCTCGGCCGGCTCGCGCAGTTCGCCTTGCAGCGGTACTGGAACTGGCGGGGCCGGAGCCCGAGCTTCGCCTCGGTGTTCGCCTCACTGGGGAAGTGGACGGTGGTCACCATCGCCGCGGGTGCCGCCCTCACGGTGGCCTTCCCGAGCGTGCGGCCCGTCAACGTGCTGGGTGGGCTGGGGATCGTCTCCATCGCCGCCGGCATCGCGTTCCAGCAGGTGCTGGGCAACCTGTTCGCCGGGGTGATCCTGCTGACACGGGAGCCGTTCCGCGGCGGGGACCAGGTGGCCATCGGCGACGTTCGCGGCACCGTGGTGCGCATCAACCTGCGCGAGACGGAGATTCGCACATTCGACGGCAGGCGGGTCATCATCCCCAACTCCGTGGTCCACGACGGCGTGGTCACCGTCCAGACCGGGTACGAGCGGGTGCGCACCTCCGTGCACGTCGGGGTGGCGTACGGGACGGACCTCGACCAGGCCCGGGAACTGGGCCTTCGCACCCTGGCGGCAGTGCCGGGCGTGCTCGCGGACCCGGCGCCGCAGGCGCTCGTCACGGGGCTCGGGAACGTGGTCATCGAGATGGAGCTCCGCTTCTGGTCCGGGGCGAAGCAGCTCGAGACGCTCGAGACCCGCGACCGGGTCATCCAGGCCATCCTGCGAGAGTTCGAGGCCGCGGGGATCGAGATGCCGTCCACCGCGCCCACGATCGTGGTGCGGGAGATTGTCGAGAACTCCGAGATCTCGGCGAGGGGACCAACCACTCACAGCCTCCATGATCGAACAGGTCTGGCCGGGGCGTGACAGGGAGGGTGAAGCCGGAACCCGCACCGCCACCCCACTCCTCACATCCCGAGCAGACCCTTCACCCACCCGACCTGCCGCTCCCACTGCACCACCTGCCCGCCCTCGTGCTGGTTGAACGGGTAGACGTCCACCTCCGCCGGCCCGCCGAGCCAGTTCGCCGCCGCGAACACCGTCGAGGGCGGGCACGTCTGATCCAGCAACGCCACGGACACCCGCGCCGGTGCCGTGACCCGCCGCGCGAAGTTCACCCCGTCGAAGTAGGCGAGCGTCCCGAACGCCCGGTCCACCGCCTCCCGGTGCACCGACAGGTACCGCACCAGTTCCCCGTACGGGTCCGCATCGGTCATCCCCACCGCGCGCTCGAAGTGGCAGAGGAAGGGCACATCGGGCAGCACCGCGGCCACCCCGGGCCCCTCCCCGTTCCGACCACCGACCAGCGCCGCCGCCGCCAGCGCGATGCCCCCGCCCTGGCTGATCCCGGCCACCACCACGCGCGCCGGATCCACCTCCGGCAGCCCCTGCACGTGGTCCACCGCCCGCACCGCGTCGGTGAACACCCGCCGGTAGTAGTACTCGTGCGGATCCTCGATCCCGCGGGTCATGAACCCGGACGCCGCCGGTCCTGACCCGTGGGGGTCCGCCGTCGCCCCGCCGGACCCCCACCCGGACCCCTGCCCCCGCGTGTCCATCACCAGCTGCACGAACCCCGCGCACGCCCACAGGCAGTTGTCGTACGGCAGCCCGCGCCCGCCGCCGTACCCGAGGTACTGCACCACCGCCGGCGCCGGCCCCTCCAGCCCGCGCGGCACCAGCAGCCACGCCGCCACGGGCTCGCCCCCGAACCCGGGGAAGCGCACGTCCCGGATCTCGACGTCCCGCAGGTGTCCCTCCACGATCGACGACGACGGCGCCGCCCCCGCCGTCGTCGTCCCGCCGGTCGCCGCCGCCGTCGTCGTCCCGCGGCCCGCCGCCGTCGTCCCAGAACCCTCCGCGCCACGGGACGCCGATGCCGCAGCCCGCGCCTCGGCGAGGGTGCGGGACCAGAAGTCGTAGAAGTCGGCGGGCTCGGAGACGTCCGGGCGGTAGGTGCGCAGCTCGTCGAGGGGCAGGTCGAAGCGGGGCATTGGTTCCTCCGATCGGGGTGGGGATCCTCCTATCGTGCACCCGGACGAGACCGCGCCGGGCGGGTCCGGCCACCCGGATCGCGGGGCTGCCGGGGGCGTGGCGCGTACCCGGATCGCCCGCCGCCGGGCGGGTCCGGCGCCGCGAACCGCCCCCAACCGCTACCCTGCCCACATCCCCCGGAAGCACCCCGCAAGGCAGTGGGCGACGTCAGGAGAACGCGTGGACCAGTTCATGGACAGCCTGCAGGCAACCCTCGACAGTATCGGCTCCTTCGTGTGGGGCCCGTTCCTGCTGATACCGCTGCTGCTCGGCACCGGGCTCTATCTCACGATCCGGCTGGGTTTCCTCCAGCTCGTGAAGCTCGGCGCAGCGTTGCGCCTCGGCCTGATCCGCCGCTCCGACGACACGATCGAGGGCGACATCTCCCAGTTCCAGGCCCTCACCACGGCGCTCGCGGCCACGGTGGGCACCGGCAACATCGTGGGCGTGGCCACCGCGATCGGGATCGGCGGCCCGGGGGCGCTGTTCTGGATGTGGGTGACGGGCGTGCTGGGGATGGCGTCGAAGTACTCCGAGGCGTTCCTCGGCGTGCGGTTCCGCACCACCGACGAGGCGGGCGAGAAGTCCGGCGGCCCGCAGTACTACCTGCAGAAGGGGATCAGCGGATCGCTGGGGAAGGTCCTGGCCCTCAGCTTCGCGGTGTTCGCGTTCCTCGCCTCCTTCGGCATCGGCAACATGACGCAGGGCAACTCGATCGCGCTGAACGTCGAGCGCACGATGCAGCTCGACCCGTGGATCACCGGCCTCATCCTCACGGTCGCCACCCTCATCGTGCTGGTGGGGGGCATCCGCTCGATCGGCCGGGTCACGGCCGGCCTGGTCCCGGTCATGATCGTGCTGTACGTGCTCGGTGCGCTGTACATCCTCATTGCCAACGTGGGCGCGATCCCCGCGGCGCTGGCCCTCATCTTCACCGACGCGTTCACCGGCACCGCTGCCGTGGGTGGGTTCACCGGCTCGGCCCTGATCATCGCGATCCAGTACGGCGTGGCCCGTGGCATCTTCTCCAACGAGTCGGGCATGGGCTCGGCGGCCATCGCGGCCGCGGCGGCGCAGACCACCCACCCGGTCCGCCAGGGCCTGGTCTCCATGACCCAGACCTTCATCGACACGATCATCGTGGTCACCTGCACCGGGCTCGTGATCGTCACCACCGGCGTGTGGGAGCAGGGCTCCGACGCCGCCGCCACCATGACCGGCGACGCCTTCTCCCAGGGCCTGCCGGGAGACTGGGGGCACTGGATCGTCACGCTCGGCCTGGTGCTCTTCGCGTACTCCACGATCCTCGGCTGGTCCTACTACGGCGAGCGCAACGTGGAGCGGCTCTTCGGGCAGCGGGCGGTCATGCCCTACCGCGTGGTGTTCTCCCTCGTGGTGTACGTGGGGGCCACCGTGCCGCTCACGATCGTCTGGTCCTTCTCCGACATCATGAACGGGCTCATGGCCCTCCCCAACCTGGTGGGGCTGCTGATCCTCTCCGGGCTCATCGTGCGCGAGACGCGGCACTACCTCACCCACGACCCCAAACTGGAGGCCACCGCCGCCGAGATCGAGGCCTTCATGCAGGATCGCCCCGACTGGCACGACTGGCAGACCGGCAACGAGGTCGGGTCCTCCCGCACCCACACGGGCCGGCACCCCAAGCACTCCACCCACGCCGAGCGGCACCACGACCACCCGGGCAACCCCTTCGACGACTGACGCGCGGGTCCCGCCGCGGCCGCGGCTCAGGCCCGACGACGGCGGTGCGGGGGCGCCGTCGTCGTCGACCTACGCCAGGGGCCAGGTCACGAGGGTCTCGGCGCTCTCGGGGTGGTCGGGGTCCGGCTCGTTGAGGTAGCTCTCCCACATGAGCGGCCCGGGCTCGAGGCCCTGCTGGCCGAGCCAGGCCATGAGCCGGCCGTAGGTCTTCTCGAGGTCGTCGTAGGAGCCGACGTGGAGGACCTGGGCCGCCTGGCCTCCGGGGAGTTCGACGGCGGTGACGCCATCGCGCTCCGTGACGGGCGACGCCGTCGGGAACCCGGCCGCGACGTCGACGGTGTCGGAGGGCATGCCGAAGTACATGCCGAACGGCGGCCCGACGACCGGCACGCCCTGCGCCTGCGCGGCGGCCATCGTGGCGTGGAAGGCGCGGTTGAAGAACTCGCCCAGCGCGTCCATGGGGACGGTCTCGCGCAGCACGGCGGCGTCGGCCGGGCCGAGGATCACGATCTGGGGGTCGGTGGAGTAGTCGGACATCTGCGGCCTCCTGGGGGTGGAAGGGGACTTCCGGCTCAAGTCTCCTCCGGTGGGAGTGCCACCACAACGGCCTGGAGTGCCCGGGTCACGGCAGTGGCTCCCGCACCGCCGGCCACCGCCCGCGCCCACCGACGGCCACCGCCCGCGCTCCACCGCCGGCCGCCGCCCGCGCTCCACCAACGGTCTGTGAGCAGTTGCTTGCGGATGCGCACGCAGGTGCTCACGGTCCGGAGTGACCGGAGCGGCCCGGACTCCTGCCGGCGGCCACGCCACCTGCCGGCGATCCCGTGGCCCCGCTACTGCGTGCGAACGCCGCCCCCGCGGCCGCCGTGCAGCAGCACCAGCGCCCCGAGCAACGGCAGGACCACGAGGTAGGCGAACCGCAGCTCCACGACCCCGCCGAGGGCCGCGAGTCCCGCGGGCGCGAGGGTCATGGCCGTACCCGCGGCGAGCGTCCCCAGGGAGGAAGCCAGCTCCGGCCGCAGGCCCGGCACCGTCATGAGTCGGACGAGTGTGACGGGATAGAGCGTCGCGATGCCGAGCCCGGCGAGCAGCAGCCCGGCCGCGATCACCGGCCAGCCGTTCCCCACCACCACGAGCACCGTCCCGGCCGCCGCGAGGCCAGCCCCCACCGGCACCGCCGGCACGCGCGCGATCACCCACGGGCCGAGCACACGACCCACGGCCATCCCGATCGGGAACGCCGCCCCCGCCGCGGCCGCCCGCCCCGCGCCGAGCCCGCTGTCCACGAGCCGGGCCACCGCCCAGATCGCGAAGCTGAACTCCGACGAGATCGCCAACGCCACCGCCAGCCACCGTCTCACCAACACTGCGCCGACGACGACGCCCCCGGGTCGCGGCGCGGGTG
>DBPQ01000040.1 GCA_002304945.1 Actinomycetales bacterium UBA1416
GGATGAGATCGGCAACCTCGCCCCACTGCCGTCGCTCCCGGCGCTCATGTCGGAGGGCGGGGGCTCCGGGATCACCACCCTGGCGGTGCTGCAGTCCCTGTCCCAGGCGCGGGACCGGTGGNNAACGCCCGCGACCTCACCGACCTCACCCAGCTGATCGGGGAACGCGACGACCACACCACCGCGGTCTCCCGCGGCGCCTACGGCGACAAGTCCACCTCCACCTCCGTCCGCCGCGTCCCCGTCATGGACACCTCCCGGCTGCGGACCCTGCCCTTCGGCACCGCCGTCCTCCTGCTCCGCACCGCCCCACCCATCGTCCTCGACCTCACCCCCTGGACCGCCCGCCGCGATGCCGGGAGGCTGACCGCCGCACGGAGCTCCGTCGAGGATCAGTTCCGCAGCCGCGGTGGCGGACAGTAGCGTGGAGATAGCAGCCCTGTCTTGCATGGCACGTCGTGCGACAGAAGGCGCGGATCAGTCACCCACGCGGACGTTGACCTTCACGATCCCGTTGTGCTGCCACACTCCTTGCCGGAACTCCGGCCGCGAACGGAGGTTGCCGCGCACGTTGGAGTCGCGGGTGAACCGCGAGATCCTCCAGGTCCGGCGGTCCACCGAGCCGTCCACGTACAGAATCTCGATCACGGCCTCCCCACGGTCGAGCAGGAGGTCCTTGAACTCCTCGTGACCCGCTGGGAACAGCGATATCGGCAGCACGTCACCCTTCGCAGGCGTGCCATCCTGCCGCGCCGTCCTGACCATGGTGGAGTCGCCGCCTACACGGGCCGCAGCACCCACCGAGTCGTACCTGCGGTGGCACGGCCGGCAGAGGAGGAGGATCGCACGCTCCACCGGCATGTGCTCGCGTCTGAACGCGGCCTCAAAGTCGGCGAGGTCCAACGTCAACCTCGGCCGCGGGGTCTGAAGCACCCAACAGGAGATTGATGATGTCCGTGCGGCCTCGTCCGTGCACATGAGCAGCATCCAGATTGCCGGTTGCTCCGCAATGCTCGCAGGCACCCAGCGTCTTCTTCTGCTCGCGGGAGATCTCATTCACCACATTGCGCAAGAACGGGCCCACAAATCGCTTGAACTCCCGAACTGTTCCTTCGAACCGGACCACCGACCTGCCTCCTCACTCCAACCTTGCCAGTTGGCCGAATCAGTGTCCAAGGAGCCACAGCGGACGGAACCGTCACCCCGTCGCGGATGTCGGTGACGGGTTGAGGAGCACGACGCTCGCGGTGCTGGTCGCTGCCCGAAGCGATGGACGGATTTGGCAAACACGCTTCGCCGCAGGCACCTCTGGGACGCCACCATCGCCAAGGTCGTCCCCCGCGTCGACCCCTCAGGTGTGCGCGGCTCTGCTGCTCATCAAGCGGAATCCAGTACCCCCGTTAGGAGCACCCGTGATGGATGACATGTCCGGTTTGACCACCGACCCCTGCCACTTCAGCTTCCCCGTAGAGGTCGTCGCCGTGGTTCGGGGCCATCTCGCCGCCGCCCTCGACCTCCTCCCCCGTACCTCGAATACCGCCCTCGAGGTCTGTGCCGCATGGGCCGAGCTCGACGAGGCCGCCCAGTTGCCCACCATGCACGACGTCCCCGAGCCCGTGGACGCCGCCACCGCACTGCACACTGCCCGCGCCCTTCTGCACGACGCCCTGCACACCGCGGACTCCGTCGCCCTGGCGATGGCGTACGCCCGGTCGGTCCGCCACCTCGACGACGCCCTGGCGAGCCTCACCGTCACGGCGGGTGGGGCGTGAGCTACGACGCCCACATCGCCCGCGCGTTCCGCTACGCCGCCACCGCCCTGGTGGAACGCCCGACCGGCGACGTCGACCGGGAGGCCCTGGCGTCGTTCCACCGGGACGCCGCGGTACTGCTGACCGAGACGGGCACCCTGGTCACCGGGTTCCGCCCCAACCGGCGGGACGGCGTCCGGGTCGAGGAACTCGCCCGCCATCCCGCCCGGGTGATGCTCACCCACCTCAACACCCTCGCCCACCCCCACCGTGCGGAGGATGACCGGCCGGCGCCGTCGCAGCGGTGGGCCGGCCGCCCCGACAACCCGGCCACCGTCACCACCCCGGTGCAGGCGTGGCACGGCCTGGTCGTCGAACTGCTGCAGGCCCGGCACGCGCTGGCCACCGAGGTGGGCCGCCGGCCAACGCCGGGGCGGGCGTGGGCCGTGATCGGCGACGTCGCCGCCCTCACCGAAACCCTCGCCACCACCATGACCGACCTGCTGCCACCCGAGCCCCCGGAGCACAAGCGCCTCAGCACCGCGCGCACCCTCACCACCTCGCTGGCCGTCGAGGCCCGCGAAGTCACCCGCCTCGCCGCCACCGCGGCCGGTCGCACTGACCCCCTAACCACGGCGGGCGGACCCCGCGCCACCGGCATCGTCACCGTGCCACGACCCAGCCGGCTACCCGACGCCGTCACCAACCTCGCCGACATCCTGACCCGTGAGCAGGCCTCCGTCCCCGACCTCCTGGCCGTGACCCGGGTCCTCGCCCAAACCTCCCGCGCCACCGCAACCGCGCTGGCCGCAGCCGCCGAGGTGTCCGGGATCCCCGACCACCTCACCGCCACCGCAACGGCGCTGGAGGCACACGCCGACCACCTCACCGCCGCGGTCACCACCCACCAGACCCTGCTGGGGTCCATCACCCCCGGGTCGCCGCTCCTCATCGCCCAAGCGCGGGAGATCGGCGCGATCGCCGTCCCCGGTCTCCGCACCCTGCACGGGCGGCCCGGCGCCGCGGAGGCCGCCTCACCCCACCTGCTCACCTACGCCGACCTCATCCCCACCATCACCGACACGCTCCGGCGGGAACTCGCGGACCTGGACGCCCGTGGGCTCGTTCTGGTGCGGGACCGTTCCGAGGACGCACCCGGGTGGCGGCGCACCACCCCCGGCGACCTGGCCGCCCTCATCAGCCGCTTGGACGACGCCGTGACCGCGGCACGCACCGCCCCACCCCCGATCCGGGCCACCCCGACCGTGACGATCCCCGCGGCCCGGGTCGCCGCCGGGGGTGCGTTCCTCGACCTGCAGGCCGCGCTCCGACGTCGGCAGGACGCCCTCCGCCCAGTCCGGCCCGCGCACCCGATGATCAACTGCTACGGGCCCGTCCCGCAGCGGTGACGACCATGACGGGGGTCCCCACCGGGTATGAGACTGACGGGGCGGAGCTCGACGCCCTCGTCGACCAGGTCCTCGGCAGCCGACCCCGACCCATCGACTGGGCGCGCCTCGAAGAGCCAGAACTCACTGAACAGTGGGAGGCCCTGGACGGGTGGGTGCGGTGGCTCGTCACCCGCTACTGCCTGGACCACCGCGAGATCCCGCCCTGCTGGGCCGAGCACGGTGATCTCATCGAGGAATTCTCCGCCCTGCACACCGCCCACCAAGCCGCCTACGACCCCACCGGCCCCGCGACCGGGCCGGCTGAGTGGCACCAGGTCCTCGCCAACACCAGGGCACGGTTGCAGCTCTGGGTCGCGCGCACCGGCTGCCGGGTCACCGAACACCGCGCTCCCGTCCCGCCCGCCTGGGCGGTTGTCGACGTCATCTGACTCGCCCACGGCGAGGCGGCGTCAGCCTCGTGCGCACCCGCGGCCCTCTCTGAGGCAGGAACACCCCGCACCCTCTGGGAGGCCATCGTGACCGCACTGTCGGCGTCCTCGGCGCCAGATCTGCCCGCCCGTGCGCTCGCCTACGCGAACGCCGGGATCCCCGTCTTTCCCTGCGTCCCCGGTGGCAAGACCCCGTTGACCAGCAACGGCTTCCACGACGCCACTACCGACCCCGAGATCATCAGCGGGTGGTGGCGGTGGCGCCCCGAGGGGAACATTGCCACCCCCACCGGCAGCGCCACGTTCGACGTTCTCGACGTCGACATGCGGCCCACCGGCAGCGGCTACCCCGCCTACCACCAGGCGAAAGCCGCCGGCCTCCTCGACGGGTGGATCCGCGCGGTGCGCACTCCCTCCAGCGGACTCCACCTCCACTACCCCGGCAGCGACCAACGCAACGGCACCCTCCCCGGCCAGCACCTCGACTTCCGTGGCACCGGCGGGTACGTCCTCCTCCCACCCTCCCTCGGCCAGTGCAAGGCCTACTCCCGCCGCTACGAACTCCTCGAAGTCCGCCCCGGATTCGGCCGCCCACTCGACTGGGCCGCCGTCACAGCCCTGCTGCAGCCGCCCTCCCCCCGCCGGGAACCCGCGGTGGTTGCCCGGCGGGACGGCGTCGACCCGGTCCCCTGGCTAGCCGCTCACGTCGCCCGGCAGTCCGAGGGCAACCGCGACAACGCCCTGTTCTGGGCCGCGTGCCGCGCGGCCGAAGCCGGCGCCCGCGACTTCGACCCGCTCATCGCCGCCGCGATCTCTGCGGGCCTGCCCGAACGGCAGGCGTCCCGCACCGTCCAGTCCGCGCGAGACACCATCGCCCGCACGACCTTTCACCCCAACCAACCCGCCCAGCCGTCAGCACCCGCCGCGCTGGCACGTTGAACGAGGAGAACCCATGACCACCGCCGCACCCTCCGCCCCTCCCCAGCGCCTGCTCCTCTCCGTAGCCGAAGTCGCCGCCGAACTCGGCTGCGGCCGCGACACCGTCTACGCCCTCCTCACGGCCGGAGCACTCCCCTCGGTCCGCCTCGGCGGTCGCCTGCGTCGCATCCGCCGAACCGACCTCAACACCTACGTCGACTCGCTAACCCCAAGCGCGCCAGCAAGGTGACTTCCTCAAGCTCCGCACGGACACGGAACCTGAGACGGGCGACCTCATCATGCCACGAATCGACATGGGTGACTCCAGTACTTCTAACGGCGAGTGACGTCTGTGCCAGAATGCCAACGTGAAGTCGGATGACGATCGCCCACTCCTGAATGACAATCACTTCGAGGTCCTGAGACCAGAGTCCATCCGGTCGCTGATGACGACCGTCGTTGATATCGCCGCCCGCGACACGACGCGACGATACGTGTGGCGAGGCCAAGGCGACGCAAGCTGGGGTCTGGCGCCATCCCTATATAGACGCATTGTTCGTTTCCTTGGTGGAACTCCCACCGAAAACACAATGCAAGAACTCGAGACGGACCTTATGGCCAGTTCTATGGGACTGGACTACTACGACGGCAAGTCCCATCCCTCGACCTACGCCCTTCTCCAGCACCATGGCGCTGCCACCCGTCTTCTAGACGTAACGCGTGATCCTATAATTGCACTTTGGTTCGCCATCGAGGACGAGGGAGTGGAAAGCGATGGTGCCCTTATCGGCATAGATGTGACCGATGCGAAATTTGTTAGTGCTGGAGAGCGTCCGGGATACCGCGACATCATCGATGAAAGCAATCCCGGTCTTCTCGTAGTCTACGACCCGCCGTGGATGGACGATAGGGTAAAAGCTCAACGGGCGCTGTTCATATGTTCTGTCTTGGATGGCTCACAAACTCCCGCCATTGCCTACCGGCTAAGCCATCCTCGCAAGTTCGCCACCGTTGTAGTGATACCGCGCTCTCTCAAGGCGGATCTTCGGCAGTTTCTGGATACAAACTACGGCCTCCATCCCGAATCAATGTTTCCGGACTTGGATGGGTTTGCGGCATCCCGAAGCGTATCTCGGAGTTTCCGACGACTCGGCAACGGTCTTCTACACTGGGGGTAAACGGTCTCCTCAGGTCTTCACAGTTTCATGGCCCACGGGGTGGCCTAATCTCCCCTACGCCCGCGAGCACCTCGCACGCCTATAATGAATCATGGACGCCGAAGCCCCGCGGGTACTTCGCCCACCTCGGGATATTGAAGTTGAACTACCGCACAACTGGGATAATGCTCTCAGACTGAAGGAGTCGTACTACCGCCAGTTTGACCTGAGCGAACTGCGAGACTGGATAGCGATGTTCCGGAGGTCAAGACCATTCTTATCTGAAGAAGGATACTTCGAGAGGCTCGAAGCAGTGTTTACGCCGACTGCCGGGGGGTCTATAATCCCCTACAGCTGGGACGAAATTCCGCGAGGATCTACGCTCCTCCGAGTCCGGGAAATGACATGGGAGCAGGTGCTTGAAGGGAATTTTACACAATCTGACCTCTGGGAGCCACCGGCCGCGTATGTGCAGGGCGGTAGGTTCAACACAGCCGGCGAACCGCTTCTTTACACCTGCCTCGGCATGCCACGGGGAACCTTCGCAGAAGCGCGCGTCACAGAGCCCAACCAAGGTTTCCTACTCTGCTTCTACTTCGTCGAGCATCCACTCGTTGTTCGCCGCATTGGTGAAACAAATCCCGACAAGGGTCTGAGCAAACAGCACAGAGAGATCGAGCAGACCATCACAACCTTCTTGGCTGAAGAAGCGTGTGCACGAGGCGACGATACCGGGCGCACACATGACCGCACACGCAGAATACTTCGAGAATTCTTCCCCTTGGAGCCGCACTCGGAGCACGGGTGGATGTTTGCTTCGACACTCGATTCTGAAGTCGTCAACGTAGCTCTTTTGCCAGACGCGGCGCACCGTCGCATTCGTTTCGATGTCGGCGTCTTTGGTTCGCTACAGGAACTGCCAGACGGAACAGTCGGTCAGCATTTCGCCGGCTACACGGAAGGCGAACCTCGCATTGGCAGCTACATCGGGATTGTAGAGTTCGATCACACCCAGATGAATTCTATAGAGGATTACTACAACTTCCTTGGATACTCAACGCACTCGTGATGAGGAGTGTCATTTTCCCCCTTGCAGTTGAGGCCTGGCTCAGCTGGACTTGCGCTTCGTGGCGGCGGAGGAAACGAGGAGCTCCCGAATGGAGGCTTGTACGCCGTCCATCCGAAAGGACCTCTACGTACCTGACGCCTCCTTCGTTCGCTCAGGCCTTGCCATCTTCCGCCGCTTGGCCGTTCGAACATGAAGTCGTGGGCCCCCGAGTCGAGTGCACGAGGAGCGCCGCGGGGCACCGTGTGATCCGGAGGCCGGCGCATATGCCGTTTGGTTCCGGAGTCTTTGTGGAGCCAGTCGCATCGCGGTGGGCTGTCCCCGGCCGGTTGCAGTTTCGGTTGCAGTTCCCTCGTGTTCGCCGGCGTCGATCGGCGTCGGTCGTCGTCGGCCACCGACTTTGACCTGCGCAGATAGACGTTGGTCGACGTCCACGAACATCGGAACACGCAATTGGAAAGCGTGTTGGGTGCAAGCCCTCGGGGGTT
Organism: Actinomycetales bacterium UBA1416; assembly: GCA_002304945.1. Lineage (GTDB taxonomy): Bacteria > Actinomycetota > Actinomycetes > Actinomycetales > Actinomycetaceae > UBA1383. The sequence continues at coordinate 7,221 of DBPQ01000040.1, forward strand.
CGAATCCCCCATCCTCCGCCATGAAGAGGGCCCGTGACCTGCGGTGATGCAGGTGGCGGGCCCTTCGGCTGTCCGGGCTGAATGGCGGCCTGCAACGAACGGTTGCAGTTGCGGTTGCAGTTGCATGAAGCGTGTGTTGTCAACAACTGCTATCGGCCGACGTCGGCCCGGTCGGCAAGGGTAGGGCTCTCTGGTGCGGTGTGGGGCTACCTCGGCTTTTATGCCGGGCTTCTCACCCTGCCCGACGTTCTACCCAGGCGCTGACACCGAGGCAGGTGACCGTCCGGATCTGGAGCCCATGAGGGTGGACGCGCTGTCATGCCCAGTAGCGGTAGTCGCAGGTCGACGGCCAACTACATCCTCGCCGCCTACATGAGTCGGCCAAATACCCGACAGCATTCGGGGTGTCAGCGTCGTCGGTAGATGTCCGCGCGGTGGTCGATGGCGACGATGGTCACGACGTTCGAGATCCGGTAGATGATGCGGAAGGCTCCGCGTCGCGCACTGTGCAGGCCCTCAAACTCGTTGCGCAGTGGCTTGCCCACGCGCCACGGATTACCGGCCATGGCGCCGTAGATGAACTCGACCGCCGCGGTGGCCGTCTTCTCGGGGAGCCTGGCAAGGGCGCGTCGTGCGGTGGGCGTCCACGCGATTGGCAGCGGCGCCTCGCTCATTCGCTGAGCGAGCGCAGGATCTCATCCTTGGTCAGCACCTCGGCCTCGCCGGCAGCAAGGTCTCCCAGGCTGGCCCGGATCTGCTTGATCAGCGTGGGCCGGCCCGCGATGTCCAACGTCTCCTCCAACGAGGCCAAGTCATCGACGCTGAGCACGACGGCCGCCGGTCTGCCGTGCTTGGTGATCACGACACGGTCTTGCTCACGTTCCACCTGCTCCACGACCTCGGAGAGGTGGTTCTTCACATCCTTCAACGCCATCGAACCCTCGACTGTCATGGCCATGAGTGTAGCCACAACACTGTGCTCCGCAATGCGCGGATCTGCCGCGAGGTACGCGGTCGCTCATGCCGAGGAGTGTGCGCGGGGCGGCTTTCCTCTTGGTGGTGGTCAGGCGGGCTCGACTGTTCGGCGCATCACGGTGTTCTTCAAGCCCTTGGGTCGGAGGAAGTCGAACCCGGCACGCTCGTAGACCGCCCGGGTGCCGTTGTAGAGGAACGAGGATGACGTCTTCTTCTCGCCCGGCATGCGCGGGTAACCCTCGACCACTCCGCCGCCTGCCTGGGCGATCAGGTTGAGTGCTCCCTTGAGCGCGACGGTCACCAACCCGTGACGGCGGAAGCGCCTATCGACGAAGATGCAGGTGATCCGGCAGTCCGGTTCATCCTCACCCTCGGCCCTCAGGTCAGCCAGGTACTGCTTGCGGTGGTGGATGTTCGGGAGTTCTACGGGCGTGCCGTACTCGGCCCAGGCGATCGCCTCCTCGCCGTCGTCCCCGTCGCGGATGATGAGCGCGGCGTGCGCGACGCCGTTGGTGACCAATTGCTGCTTCAGTGCGCGGTTGCGGTCGTAGCTCTTGTTGCGTTCCTCGCAGTCGGGGTGGAACCAGACGCACCAGCAGCCGCCGAAGATGCCGTTGTGTCTCTCGACAAGTGCTGCGAACAGGTCCCAGGTCTCCTCGGTTAGCGGCTTGATCGTCGTTGACCCCGGATCCATCGTCGCCTTACAGACGACGCTAACCCCCAACGAGGGCCCACGGTACTGATGGGCCGACGCAGACGGACTTACAGCAACGACTTCCCGGCAATCACACTCGTCTGCCGCCCAGCCCAGAGGGAGTGCGCTTCCCATGGGGCGTGGTGTCGGGGATGCTTGGGCGATGAAGCGCTGGCTGGGCGTCGTCGCTCCTCTCTTGGCGGCAGGCGGGGTCGTCGTGATGTTGCTCCCGACGATGGAAGTGCGGTGGGGCGTTGACCCCGCCTTGGGCCTCGATCCGCCTGTGACGAGGCACTCGTGGTTCGACCCACTCCTGCTGGGCTACGCGCGCTTGGATGCGCCACTGGCGCTCCTGGCAGGCATCGCCGGAGTCATCCTGCTCCTGGTGGGCCTTCGCAGATCCCTTCCGTCGTGGGTCGCCATCGGATGCTTGATCGCGGGGGCGGTGTTGCCCTTGCTCGGCTACGCGGTTCACGGCACTCTCGGTGGAATCGCGCTTGTGGCTCCGGTCCTGCTGGCAGCCGGTGCGGTGACAGCCGTCATCTTGCGACTTACTGCGACGGCGGCTATCACCACCTCTCAAAGCACACTTCGGCTTTGAACCCGAGTGGATCTTCACCTCCCAAACGCGCGCACATGCCGCAAGCGCGCGGGCGGAGCGGTCAGAACTCGTACCAGTTGTAGAGGGTGAGTTGGCCGTCGCGTCCCCGCTGGGCGAGCAGGATCAGGTCCTGCGCGAGTCGGGCCGATGCGCCTTCGTCCACTGCCCCGTTCAACTCGACGGACCAAGCCTCCGCGAGGGCGGCGACCTGGCCCGGGGGGATGGCTGCGACACGGTCCCGGAGGGAATCGGCGATGCGTTCAATGACCGGCTCCGCCATCCACGTCACATCAGCCTCCGGATCCTCGGGCATCAGCGGCCAGAGTTGCTGCGTCACCGACAGGTCGATCGCGATCGGCACGCCTTCGGCTAAGTCCGGCAGCGAGGTGAGGTGGGGCTAAACTGGTCACCAGTGACGCGCACGCCGGGCTGGTCGCCGCCACCGGGGCAACCCTGCCCAGGGCGGGGTGGCAGCGGTGCCGCACCCACTACGCCGCCAACCTGATGTCCGTGACCCCGAAGTCCTCCTGGCCGTGGGTCAAGACCCTGCTGCACACCGTGTACGACCAACCCGACGCCGCGAGCGTGCACGCCCAGTTCGACCGGGTCCTGGCCGCCCTGGAGTACAAGCTCCCCGCCTCCTTCACCCACCTCGAGTCCGCCCGGGAGGAGATCCTCGCGTTCACCGCCTTCCCGAAGGCGAACTGGCGGCAGATCTCGTCCAACAACCCCAACGAGCGCTTGAACCGGGAGATCCGCCGTCGCACCGACGTCGTCGGGATCTTCCCCGACCGGAACTCCATCATCCGGCTACGTCCGAGCGTACGCCCGCCAACCCCCCGACGGAAGAGCCCCACTCAACGACCCATGATTCGTCTGCGTGGTGCGCTCAACGACGTCCGCTTCTGCCGCAAACGGTGCGGTTCACCCTTGTCTCGTCTAGTACCGCTGGTGGTACCATGAGCTGTGCCTTCAGTCGAGAAGATGGTCGCAGGGATGCGAGCGAACCCTCGCAGCGTCGCCTACGCCGATCTCGCCAAGGTCTGTGGGCACTACTTCGGCCCACCCCGAACGACGGGTGGGTCACACGCCGTCTACAAGACCCCCTGGCCCGGCGACCCGCGGGTCAACATCCAGAACGACCACGGGAAGGCCAAGGCCTATCAGGTCCGCCAAGTCCTGGCTGCCATCGAGAAACTGGAGGAGAAGTGAGCACAAGCACCGCACATGACGCCAGTCGCTACCTCTACCGGGTGACCTGGTCAGAGGAAGACGGCGAGTTCGTCGCGACCTGTGTCGAGTTCCCGTCGCTGTCGTGGCTGGCAGGAACACCCGAAGACGCACTGCGTGGCCTGCGCGACCTCGTCACCGAGGTCATCGCCGACCTGGATGACGCCGGCGAAGGCATACCCGAACCACTGTCCACCAAGGCCTACTCCGGCAAGTTCAACCTCCGCCTCGGTGAGCACCTTCACCGCCGGCTCGCGACGGAAGCCGCCGAGCAACACCTCAGCCTGAACCAATACGTCGTGCGGAAACTGAACCACGCGTCCTGATCCCTCGTCCCCGCAACACCCGGACAACACTCGTGCACGACCCCGCGCAGCCGATCGCGCACCGAACCTGACGGAAGCTAGTTATGGGACGAACATCCGCATTTGCCGCGGACAGCGCGACGGATCCTACGAACGTTGCACGACGGTGCCGCAGCTGACCACAGGCCGTCACGGTGGCCCAACGGGATCGGGACACTGGCTTCATCGCGTGCGGTGCGCTATTGGGTGGTGCGGCGGGCCCCAGGACGGCGTGACTTCTTGTACTCGTTGACGGCCTTGCGTGTGCTGAGCCATTGGCCGTCGCTGCGTTGGTGAGCGTCGAGTCGTCCGCGTTGGGCTGCCGCGCGGAGGGCGACGAGGCTGAGGTCGGAGTCGACGAGTGCTCCGAGAGGGACGAGTCTCGCGGGTCCGGCGACGTTGGGGATGATGAAACGGTTCAGGTTGTCGATCATCGCCCGGGCCAGGATCTCACCGAGAGCTCCGACATCGCCCTTGTCTGCTTGCTGCATGGCCCGCAGGTAGGCGGCGCGTTGTTCCTTGAGGATCACGACCGGCGGGTAGCCGAGCCTGACCAGCACCAGATTCAGGGCTAGCCGTCCGGCACGACCGTTGCCGTCGAGGAACGGGTGGACCCGTTCGAAGTGGTTGTGTGCTTCCGCCAACAACTCGGGCAGGTTGCCGCCGGCCTCCAGGTCGGCGGGAGTCCCGTTGATGACGGTGACCCACTCATCGAGGGCGGCGGGCACCAGCGGCCACGATGGTGGGGTCATGCCTTCTTCGAAGGGGTGGATGTCGTGGCGGCGAAAGTTGCCGGGCGATTCGGCGTCCGACGCGTCCGGGTGCGGGGAGACCTGCCAGACCAGGGTCAGGGCCAAGTGGTGGATGTGGCGGATCTCCTGGACGGTGATCAGGGTGTCGGCGGTCCGGTCACCGGCGCCCATCGCTTCCCGGTACACCCAGGAGGCGGCGTCGCCGTAGCCCTTGACCTCCATGTACTCACGGAGCGGCTTGGCGCCGACGGCCTTGCCTTGGTCGAGCAGGGTCTCGACCTCACGCAGGACCAGGGTGTTGCCCTCCAGGGCCGTGGAGTGGTGTGCCTCCAGGTGCCAGATGTCGGCCCACACGTACGCCGATTCCTCCGGGGAAGGCAGTCCACCGAGTCGGGTACGGAGTTCGGCCAGTTGGCTGTCGAGCCTCGCATAGACCGTCGCGCGGGAGGGGCGGCCTCTCGCCATCGCGCCTCCTCAACCTTGTTCACCCTTACAGGTAGCGAAATGAACTAAACAAACCCTACCCTGCACCGACCTTGTTAACCTGACGGCGCGACGAAACGAACTGAACAATCTGGAGTCGTGCGGCCGCGGCGGGACCCCCTCACAGCACGGGCACACAACGTCTATGCCGCGCCGCGGACGATAGCCTGACGGCCCGGCCGCGACCTCATTTGCCGCACGGAGGACCTCCTGGTTGCGGGGTGTCCGGGCGGGCCTCTGCGCGTTCAGGCGGTTGTCTGGATGCGAGCGTCTGGCCGCCGCGTGTGGTCTGCGTCAAGCTGGGGCCGTGAAGGACACTGCCATCTCCCCGGCTCCGGTCATCCTGGGGTATCCACTGCGAGGGAGGTTCCGCGCCCGCAACAGCCCAGCGCGCAGAGTCCCCAGTCATGGCACCCACCTGATGGGCACGACCTACGCGATCGACCTTGTGCCCGTGGACGAAGCGGGCCGTTCAGCGCCGTGGAACTGGCGGGCCGTGGTGGCCACGGAGGACCCGCGGGGTTTCGTCGGGTTCGGTGCCCCGGTCCTGGCGCCCTGCGGAGGCGAGGTCGTGATCGTCCATGACGGCGAGATCGACCATGAGGCCCGCCGGTCGCAGCTGACGCTGCTGCCCTACATGCTTGGTCAGGCCGGTCGCCTGCTGGGTGGCCCGTCGGCGATCGCCGGCAACCATGTCGTGATCCGTACGAGCACCGAGGGCCCGTTCGTTCTGCTGGCGCACCTGCAGCAGGGGTCTGCTCGGGTGCGCGTGGGTGACCGTGTTCGTCAGGGCGACGTCGTCGCTGGGTGCGGCAACTCGGGCAACAGTACGCAACCGCACGTCCACCTCCAGGCGACCGACAGCACGGAGTGGAACACCGCTCGCGGTCTTCCGATCGCGTTCACGACGCCCCAGGGCCCTGCCCTCCCACAAGAGTCCGAGATCATCACGGCATGATGGTCGCGGCACCCAAACGTCCTCGATTTCCGCGCGGGGTGCGGGCGGAGCGGTCAGAACTCGTACCAGTTGTAGAGGGTGAGGTGGCCGTCGCGTCCCCGCTGGGCCAGCAGGATCAGGTCCCGCGCGAGTTGGGCCGACGCGCCCTCGTCCACCGCCCCGTTCACCTCGACGGACCAATCCTCCGCGAGGGCGCGAACCTGACCCGGGGGGATGGCTGCGACACGGTCCCGGAGGGAATCGGAAATGCGTTCAATGACCGGTTCCGCCATCCACGCCAGATCAGCCTCCGGATCCTCGGGCATCGGTGGCCATAGGTGCTGAGTCGCCGACATGTCGATCGCGATCGGCACGCCTTCGGCCAAGTCCGGCAGCGACGTGAGGTGGGGCTGAGTGATCATGTCATAGGCGACCACATGGTCGGCCGCCAGCAGTTCCTCGGAGTGGCCGACGAACCGCACCGCGTCGGCGTCCGAAGGAGCCAGGTAGTAGATGGATGGACTCACGCCGCCCCCGGAGACTCGAACCAAGCGTCTGGATCATGGTGGCACAAGCAACTCGAGATCGCTCCGGCGAGACCTCGAACGCTCACTTCTGCCGCCGTTGGTGTGGGTGTGCCTCCTACCCTCGACCGCATCATCGCCGATGGCAGTACTGCTGCATTGCTGCTGCGCCGCTGAGCGGCGTATCCTGAGCACATGAGCGCATCCACCACGTCCCGCTACCTCGGCGTCCAAGGCCGCGGCACGATCGCGCTGCCCGTTGACGTGCGACGCCGACTGCACCTGGACGAGCCGGGCGCCCAGGTGGAGATGACCGAACGGGACGACGGCGTGATCGAACTGCGGGCGGCCCTGCCCATCCCCGCAGACCAGCGCTGGTTCTGGACCGACCGCTGGCAGGAACGCGAACGCGAGGTCGACGAGCACGTCGCCGCCGGCCGCGTGACCCGGCACGAGTCCACCGAGGACTTCCTCAACCACCTCGAGGAACTCGAGGCCGAGTGAAGTTCGAGACCACGCCGGCCTTCGACAACGACTTCCGACGCCTCAAACGCGAGCACGCCGCCACGTTCAAGGCGGTCGTGAAGGAGAGGTTCGCCCCCGCCTGTGACGCCTACACCCACGACCCGACCACACCGTGGCCCCCGACACTGCGGGTGAAATCGGTGCGGTCCGCTCCCGGCATCCTCGAGATGACCTGGTCATTCGCCAGCCCTGACGGGCGGGCGACCTTCGAACTCGTCACCGTGGACGGCGAATTGCGCTGCCGGTGGCGCCGGGTGGGAGACCACGACGTCTTCAAGAGCCCGTAGGAGTCGGCCACTCAGCTTCGTCTGACTCGGCAGCGATCCGTCGACCGGGATAGAAAAGGGGCCGGTCGACGAAAGTCCGCACATAGCCGCGTCCGGGGCCCTTTCGCTCCTCGGCTGGCGCACCATTGCGCGACTTCCGCTGCCGCTATGCCGGGGAGGGCAGTGTCCGCACCAGCGGCAGGTTGAGCTACGGGGCTACGGTGCGTGTATGAGCAATCTGAGCGCAGTGGGCGACCGAGACTCGTGGCGTTGCTGGCTGTGCGATGAGCCGGTCGATCCCGATGCCTCGGTGAACTCCGACCGCGGCCCTAGCGTTGACCTCGGCGTCGCCAAGCCCAAGAGAGCCGCAGCGGGCACTGAGCGGCTT
>DBPQ01000017.1:0-12445 GCA_002304945.1 Actinomycetales bacterium UBA1416
TCCGTCGTGCGAGGGAGGGGTGGGTCGGGGTGGTCTCTCCCTCACAGAAATTCCGTGGCCCCGGCACCCGGCCCGCTGCGACACTGACGAGCATGGACATCGAGATTCACGCGGCCCCGGCGCCCTCCACCGAGGCGACGGAGACGGACCAGCGGCTCACCCACGCCCTGTTCGCGGCCATGAACAGCCTGGACGAGGAGTGGGTGCAGGACGCCTACGGGCACGATGACTTCCTGCAGCCGGTCGAGGTGTACGTGAAGCGTTACGCCCGGCAGCGGTACACCCGGAAGCACCTCTGGGTCGCGTACCCCGCGGGTTCGGACCCCCTCACCGCGGACCCCGGCCGCGCCGTGGGCTACGCCCAGGTGGCTCTGCCCCTGGAGGACAACACCCACCTGTGCGAGGTGAGCGTGGTGGTCCGCCGGGCGTTCCGGCGCCACGGCGTGGCGACGGCGCTGGCTGCCGCAGTCGAGGAGGGGTTGCGCGGATCCGGCCGCACCACGGTCGGGTGCTGGTTCCCGAACCCGCTCCTGGAGCCGGACCACCCGGGCGCGCTGGCGCCGAAGACGGGCGTGGGGCTGGTCGACCGGACCCAACCGGGTGCGGCCTGGCTCCTCGGGCTCGGGTTCGAGCTGGAGCAGGGCGAGCGGTACTCCATCCTGACGATCCCGGAGGACCGCGACGCGTGGCTCACCGAGATCGGCCGTCTGCGGGCCGCTGCCGCCGAAACCGCCGGTCCGGGCTACGACATGGTGCAGTGGAGCGGCATCACGCCGGAGCAGTGGCGGGACCGGATGGCCGTGCTGCACACCCGGATGAGCGTGGACGCGCCGAGCGCCGGGTTCGACTTCCGTGAGGAGAAGTGGGACGCGGACCGCGTGGTGCACCTCGGCGAGGTCATGCTGGAGGGGGACCACTCGAACGCCTTCACCGCGATCCGGCACGTCCCCACGGGCGAGCTGGTGGCCTACACCGAGCTGCAGTGGCCGAACACCAAGCCGCACGCGGTGTACCAGGAGGACACCCTGGTCCACGGGGAGCACCGGGGGCACCGCCTCGGCATGCTCGCCAAGGCCGCGAACCTCGAGTACCTGCTCGCCGCCAACCCGCGTGCCGCCCGGATCCACACGTGGAACGCGGCCGAGAACCGCTTCATGCTGGACATCAACGAGGCACTCGGCTTCCGCCCGGCCGCCATCGAGGGGGCGTGGCAGAAGGTCGTGGAGGCGATGTAGCGGCGACGACGGCGGGGCTCACCCAGGCCCCGCCGTCGCCCGTGCGCCGCCCGGGCCGCCATCTCCGGTCTACGTGATGCCGGCCGATTCTTGGCCCGGGCTTTGCCTTCTCCTCGATTTCTGGCAGGGTTGGTCGGGATTTCCAGAGACCAGTTCTTCGCCGCTGCCAGGAAGACCACCCATGACCCAGCACGATCCGACGCCCCTCGTCGAGCCCGAACCCGAGGCGACGGAGGGCATTCCCGCCCCGACGGGCGCCGCCAACCTCATCGACACCGACTACGTCATCGGCCAGGACAACATCACCACGTCCCGGTTCGGCTTCCCCGTGGACCTCCACGGCAAGGTGTTCATGGTCTCCGCGGTGGTGATCACCGCGTTCGTCCTCATCACGCTGGCCTTCCGGGAGAGCGTGAGCCCGATCTTCGATGCCGTGTTCGACTGGGTCATCCACCGCACGGACTGGTTCTTCCTGCTGTCCGCCAACATCTTCGTGATCCTCGCGGTGGTGCTGATCTTCACCCCCCTGGCGAAGGTGCGGATCGGTGGCGCGGACGCGAAGCCGGACTTCAAGCGCGGCGGCTGGTTCGCCATGCTGTTCGCCGCCGGCATGGGCATCGGCCTCATGTACTACGGGGTCTCGGAGCCGATGAGCCACTTCGGCACGTCGCTGGCCGGCATCACCACGGAGAACGGCGTGCGCACCGACTGGGCGCCCCTCGGGGGCGCGGAGGGCGACGTCGCGGCCGCCACCTCGCTCGGCATGGCCGCCACGATCTTCCACTGGGGCCTCCACCCGTGGGGCATCTACGCCGTCGTGGCGCTCTCGCTCGCGATCTTCTCCTTCAACAAGGGCCTGCCGCTCACGATGCGCTCGATCTTCTACCCGATCCTCGGGGAACGGGTGTGGGGCTGGCCGGGCCACCTCATCGACATCCTCGCCGTCTTCGCCACCCTCTTCGGCCTGGCCACCTCGCTGGGCCTCGGCGCCTCCCAGGCCTCCGCCGGGCTCGAGCACCTGTTCGGCCTCCCCAACACGACGACGACGATGGTGCTCCTCATCATCGCGATCACCACCGTGGCGCTCGCCTCCGTGGTGGCCGGCGTCGACAAGGGCGTCCAGCGGCTCTCGCAGATCAACATGGGGCTGGCGACCCTCCTGCTGGCCTTCGTGATCATCGTGGGTCCCACCCTCGCGATCGCCACCGGCTTCTTCCAGAACCTCGGCTCCTACCTGGTGCACCTGCCCGCCCTGGCCAACCCGTTCGGCCGCGAGGACGTGAACTTCACCCAGGGGTGGACCGCGTTCTACTGGGCGTGGTGGATCTCCTGGTCCCCCTTCGTGGGCATGTTCATCGCCCGGGTGAGCCGGGGCCGGACCGTCCGCGAGTTCCTGATCGCCGTGCTCATCGTCCCGTCCACGGTCTCCGTGCTGTGGATGACCACGTTCGGCGAGACCGCCATCAGCCAGTTCGTCGACGACGGCTTCGAGGGCGTCGCCAACGCCGCCCTCGACCTCCAGCTCTTCGAGATGCTCAGCCAGCTCCCGCTCAGGGAGATCACCTCGTTCATCGCGATCGTCCTCGTGATGGTCTTCTTCATCACCTCCTCGGACTCCGGCTCCCTCGTGATCGACTCGATCACCGCGGGCGGCAAGGTGGACGCCCCGAAGCCGCAGCGCGTGTTCTGGGCGGTCATCGAGGGCGTGATCGCGATCGCCCTGCTCATCGGCGGCGGGCTCACCGCGCTCCAGGCGGCCGTGATCTCCACCGGACTGCCGTTCACCCTCGTCCTGCTCGCCGCGTGCTACGCCATCGTGCGGGGCCTCATGAGCGAGCCGAGGGCGATGAAGGGTGCGATCCCCCAGCGCTGACCCTCCTCACCGGCGACGGCGGCGGGCCACCTCAGCACCAGAGGTCGCCCACCGCCGTCGCCGGTCCGTGGTGGGTGGCCACCTGCGCCTGCAGCAGCTCGGCGGTGGCCAGCGCGTCCATCACCGCGTGATGCCCCTGGTAGGTCGGGAGCCCGTACCGGGCGCGGGCGTCCCCGAGCTGCAGGGACACGGGGCGCTGCCCCACGAGCCGGCGCAGGCGTGCCCCGAGCGAGGCCCGGTGCAGCCGCGCCTCGAGCTCCATCGTGTCGATCACGGGGAACCGGAGTTCCTCCCCGGTCCGCTCCCGCACCGCGGCGTCGAGGAACCCCCGCTCGATGGTCCGGTAGTGGACCACCGCCACCCGCCCGGCAAGGGCGGCGAGGACGTCGTCGAGCACCTCGTCCAGGTCCGGGGCGGCGGCGATCGCGCTGTGCGTGATCCCGTGGAAGGTCACGGAGGAGTCGGTGAGGGGCTGGCGGGGCCGCACCACCCAGTGGCGGCGTGCGGCCAGGGGGATGCGGTCCAGCGTGAACGGCAGCAGCCCGATGCTCACGATGCCGTGGCGCCCGGGGTCCAGGCCGGTGGTCTCCAGGTCCAGGGCCACGAGCGGCACCGCCGCGACCGGGGTGGCCGGATCCGCGGTCCCGGCGGTGAGGAACCGCCCGAGCCGGGGATCCCGCGCGGTGCGTGCCCGCTCGGCGAGGTACTCGGGCCAGGTGGCCCCCGCCGTCGTGCTCATGGGCGGGCGTTCGGCATCGGGTAGCGGAACTTCAGGAACTTCTGGGCGTTGCTGAGCGCCTGGAAGGCATCCTTCAGGTTGTGCCGCTCCGTGTCCGTGACGTTGGCGGGGGCGATGCGGTTGTCCGGCTCCCGCCCCTCGCGCAGGTCGATGACGTGGTGGCGGATGCGCACGATCGCCATGACCTCGAGGGCGTCCCGCAACCGGGTGGCAACCCCGGGCCCGAGGAGCTGCGTGCGCTCGATGTCGTCGAGGCGCGCGAAGCTGTTGCGTTCGCGCGACCCCGACGCCAGGGCGTGGATGCGGATGAGGTCAACCATCGGGGCCGTGCCGCGGCTCTTGATGTTGAAGGACTCGCGCTGCCGCCCGTCCTTCTCCACCACGAACGTGCGGAACACCCCGAGCGGGGGCGTGCGGGCGACGGCGTTGCGCGCCATGGCCGCCAGGAACAGGGGGTGGTCCGGGGCCATCCCCGAGACCAGGTCCTGGAGCCGCTCCACGAACTCGCCCTCGCCGTGGACCGCGTCCATGTCGAAGAAGATCGAGCTGTGCAGCAGCCGCTCGGGGGAGGGGTGGGTGATCCAGTCGCGGAAGTAGCGCTCCCAGACGGCAACCGGTTGGCGCCACCGCTCCGTGGTGGCCATGATCCCGCCCTTGCAGTAGGCGTACCCACAGGTGGCCAGGCCGTCGGAGACCCGCCGCGCCAGCGCGGCGAAGTACTCGCCGTGGAGGTGCGGGTCGTAGGAGTCGGAGAGCACCAGGGCGTTGTCCTGGTCGGTGACGATCGACTGCTCGTCGCGCGCGGCCGAGCCCACGACCATGAAGCAGTACGGCACCGGTGGCTCGCCCAGCTCGTCCTCCGCCATCTCCAGCAGGCGCCGCGTGAAGGACCGGCCGATGGCGGTCTGGACGGCACCCACGGCGCGTGAGTCCGCGCCGTCGTCCACCATCCGGAGGAACGTCGCGCGGACGTCCGCCCCCAGGCCCGCCAGCTCCTCGGGGGAGGAGGCGTTGTGGATCCGGTTCGCCAGGTAGAGGCTCGAGTTCGTCTCGTGGCGCACGATGTCCGAGAGGTGGATCATCCCCACGGGGGTGTTGCGCTGCACCACCGGCAGGTGGCGGATCCGGTTGCGCAGCATGGAGAGCATGGCCTCCTGCACGGACTCGTCGGACCGGATGGTCACCATGGACTCGCCCGTCACCTCGCGCACGAGCGTGTCCGGGGGGAGCCCGGCCGCCACCACCTTGCCGCGGAAGTCGGAGTCCGTGAGGATGCCGCTGACCCGCCACTGCCGCCCGGAGTCATCCTCGAAGCTGTAGCGCGACGGGCCGTCCCCGGCCTCGTCGATCACCAGCACGGCAGTGGTCCTCGACTCGGAGAGCCGCTGCGCCGCCTCCTGCACGGTGGAATCAGCGGTCACCATGACGGGCGGGGTGTGGACCAGGGTCATCACCGGCGCGACCGCCATCGCGGTGGTCCCGCGCTGCTGCTCCGCCCCCGCTCCGAGGCGGGGCCGGTCCACCTCCACGAACTCGGCGAACGCCTCGTCCTGCTCGCACAGCTCGTGGAACACCTCGGCGGGGATGGCGTAGACGAGCGTGTCCTCCAGCGCGCGCGTGGGGAACCGGACCCGGCCGCCCCGGAGCAGGCCGAACTGGCCGAAGATGTCCCCCTCGCCGAGCACGTTGTACAGGGCGCCACCCCGCCGCCGCACCTCCACCGAGCCGCTGCGGATGTACCGCAGGGCATGGTTCTCCGTCCCCAGCGCGGTGATCTGCTGGCCGGCACGGTGGTAGGCCACCTCGATGGACTCCACCACGCGGCCGAGGAGGTCCTCGGGGAGGGAGTCGAACGGGGGGAAGCGGGCAACGTGGTCCCGGATCTCGGTCAGTTCGCTCATCGGTCCTCCCCGCGTCGGTCATCCAGTCTCCCACGGTCCGCCCCCTCCGCCCGGGTGTTCCCCGCAGCGGGGAGGTGCGCCGGCGGCTGCCGCTCTCCGTTTCCGCCTTCCGGCTTCGCCCTCCGGTTCCGCCCCGCCACCCCCGGGGCCCTTCCCGTCCCCGCGCCGCTGCGGTACGTTTGGCGCCACACGGAGGGGGCATGTGATGGACGCGACATCCGAGCCGGCCGAGACACTCGAGGCGCTGGAGGAGCTGGATCTCGGGGGTCGCCCCGCCGGGGGAGTCGGCCTCAGCCTGTCCGGGGGCGGCTACCGGGCCATGGTGTTCCACCTCGGGGCGTTGCGCCGCCTCAACGAGGCCGGCTGGCTGCCGCGGCTCACCCGGGTGGCCTCCGTCTCCGGCCGCTCGATCATCGCCGGCGTCCTCGCCCTCGCGTGGCGCGACCTCGACTTCGACGGCGACGGCGTCGCCCGCCGCTTCGGCGAGCTCGTCGAGGAGCCGGTGCTCCGCTTCTCCGGCACCACCGTCGACGTGCCGGCCGTGCTCCTCGGCCTCGTCGCGGGCGGTGCCTCCCGGAGGGTCCAGGCGGCCTACGACCGCCACCTCTTCCACGGCGCCACCCTCCAGGACCTCCCCGACGACGACGCCGGGCCCCGGTTCATCCTCCTGGCCACCAACCTGTCCAACGGCACCCTCTGGCGCTTCTCCCGCCCGTACATGCGGGACTGGCGCACCGAGCCGGTGTGGAACCCCACCCTCCCGCTCGCCCACGCCGTCGCCGCGAGTTCGGCGTTCCCACCGGTGCTGTCCCCCAACCGCCTCACCCTGCCGGCGGGCCAGGTGGTCACCCTCACGGACGGCGGCGTGTTCGACAACCTCGGCCTCGAACCCGTGCTCAAGCGGTGCGCCACCCTCTTCGTCTCCGACGGCGGGGGCACCTTCAAGGAGCAGGCCCGCCCGCCGGGGGACTGGCTCCGCGGGACGCTCCGGGTGCTCTCCACCGTGGACGTCCAGGTGCGCCGGCTGCGCCGCCGCCAGGTGGTCGGGGCGTTGGCCTCCGGGCAGCGGGCCGGCGCCTTCTGGGCCGTCAACTCCCTCCACGCGGACTTCTCACGGCGTGCCGCCACCCTCCCGTGCCCCGCGGAGCGGACCCGCGCACTGGCCGCCACCCCCACCCGGCTGAAGGCGATGACCCCGGACACCCGGCACCATCTCGCCAACTGGGGCTACGCGCTCGCGGACGCCGCGCTGCGCACCCACGTCGAGGACACGCCCGAGCCTGCGGGATTCCCGTACCCGGGCGGGATCGGATAGGAATGCTCCCGGACACCCCTCCCCTCACCGCTGCCGACCTGGACGCCTGGGCCGCCACCGCACCCGACCCAACGGAGGCTGTCGTCCTCGGCGGGCTCGACCTCGCGGCGCCTGCCGGGCCGGGCCCGGCCCGCGGCGAGCGCGACGAGGGACGTACGACCGACGGCTTCGTCACGTGGGACCTCACGGCGGACCGGCGTGCGCTCCCACCACCGTCGGACGGCCCCGCGCTGCCCCGGTGGTTCGACGCCGAGACGGCCGCGCGCCGCCAGGAGCCGCCGCTGCGCCTGGTGGTGGCCGGGGACGTGATCCCTGCCGAGGTGGTGCCATGGCTGCTCGCCCACCCCGGGGTCGGCTCCGCGGTCCTCCCGGTGAGCCGGCCGCCGGGAGCGCTGCGCCGCCGGGCCTGGAACTGGCCCGCCCGCATCGGCGTGGCGGACGACGAGCTCCGCGACGCCCTCCGCGCCCAGCAGGACGACGGGACCGTGCCGCCGGACCTGCTCGACCTGGCCGACGTGCGCGTGGACCCCGGCCGCGTGGACATCCTCGTGCTGCGGGCCACCCCGGGTGAGGCCGCCGCCACGGTGAACATCCGGCGGTACTTCGCGGGCGCCGTCGTCTGCGTGGGGGAGGCGAGCGGGGCGTGGCCCGTGCTCGACGCCCACCTGGCGCTCGTGCGGGCGGCGACCGGCGCCGTCGCCACCGCAGTCACCCCCGCGGACGACGTGGACGCCGTGGCCCACCGCGTACGGCTCCTGCTCCGGTTCATCGCGCACGGGCACCCCCTCGACGTGGCGCTCACCGCCGCGTTCGAGCGGCGGATCCTGCTCGCGGCGGAGATCGACGCGCTCGCGGAGGCGGCGCTGCCCGCGGAGCTGCGGCTCCGCGCCCGCCAGCACCGCGCCGACATCGAGGCCTTCGGGCACGCGATGGCCGAGCCGCCCGCCCTGGAGGAGCTGGAGATGCTCCCCGACGGCGCGTTCGACCACGAGTCCGAGGAGGCCTCCCGCGCGATCGCCCCGGCGGAGGCCGTGGAGGCGGCCCTCGACGCGGCCGAGGCCGCCGTCCCCCGGCTGCTCCAGGCCTGGGTGGGGCCGTACGACGAGCCGGTGGTGCCGGACAACGTGCTGCGGGCCGGGGCGAACGCCGTCGACGTGTTCATCGGGCCCGAGGAGGCCGGCGCGCTGGTCGCCCGCGAGGTCACGGACGAACAGCTGGGCTTCACCGATCCAGCCGTCAACCGGGTGCGCCTCACCGTGGTGCTTGCTCCGCTGGTTCCGCGCGGCGAGCCGAGCCGGGCCGAGCTGGACGTGCCGCGCACGGGCCGGTCCGGCAGTGCCCGCCTGCGGTGGGACCTGCCCGAGAGCGGCCGCGTCCAGGCCAGGATCCTCGTGCTGCACCGCAACCGCGTTCTCCAGACCGCCGTGCTGACGGGCCGGGTGGGGGAGGAGGCGGTGATGCGGGGGCGGCTCGTGCTCTGGGACCGGCTCAGCCACNNCCTTCGTCCTCAACCACGACGACGAGGGGCGGGACGCCGTCGTCAGCCACGCCGACGGTGCCACCACCATCGAGGCGATGGCCGAGATCGACGCCACCACCGAACGCATCCGCGCGCACCTGCTGCGCGCCACCCAGCTCACCTCCACGGGGGCGGCGGCCCGAAAGGCCGCGAGGCGGATCCTCATCGACGTGGCCGTGGAGGGGTACGGGTTGTACGTCACCCTCGAGGACCATCTCGCCGGCTTCTCCGCCGCCCGGCGGATCCAGGTGGTCACGGCGCGCGCCGGCCGGTTCCTGCCGCTCGAGTTGGTCTACGACCGTCCCGCCCCGGACGAGGACGCCGAACTGTGCCCCAACTGGGTGGCCGGGAGGGAGTGCGGACCCCACTGCTTCGCCGACGAGGAGGACTCCACCGTGGTGTGCCCGGCCGTGTTCTGGGGCATGAGCCGGGTGATCGAACGGCAGCACACCACGCTCGCGGGGCGGGAGGGCACCGCGTTCCTCGTCACCGCCACCCCCACCCGCGAGCAGCGCCTGCTGACCGTGACGCACGCGGTCCTCGGTGCCAGCGAGAAGGTCCGCGCCACGGACGTCACCCGCACCGCCAAGGCGCTCGGTGAGGACGCCACCCGGGTGGCCACCTGGGAGGAGTGGGTCGCGGCACTGAAGGCGGCGCCGTCGGACCTCCTCGTGCTGATGCCGCACACCGATCCGAAGGTCCGCACCATGG
Source organism: Actinomycetales bacterium UBA1416 (assembly GCA_002304945.1). Taxonomy (GTDB): domain Bacteria; phylum Actinomycetota; class Actinomycetes; order Actinomycetales; family Actinomycetaceae; genus UBA1383. The sequence goes on from DBPQ01000017.1 coordinate 9,294, forward strand.
AGATCACCGGGCAGTCGCTCCGGATCGAACGGGTGAAGACCGGCCACGTGACGGGCGGGCACGAGGTCCGCCCCGTGGTGGTGCTCTTCGGGTGCGACACGGACGGTTCGCGGGACGATCCGGCCGGGTTCGCCACCTGGTTCATGAAGAAGGGTGCGGCGGTGGTGTTCTCCACCCTCACCATGCTCCTGGCGCGGCACGCGGCGGCGATGTCACAACAGCTCGCCTCGGCGCTGCGCGCTCCCGATCGGGCCGAGCAACCGCTGGGCGAACTCGTGGCGGCCTACCGGCGGGAGGCGGTCCGGGGTGGGTTGATCAGCGCGCTCGCCGTCACCGCCTACGGCGACGCGGACTGGAAGGTGTGAGGTGTTCCGGATCGAGATGCTGCCCGCGCAGCGGGGCGACGCCCTGTGGCTGACGTACGGGGAGCGCGGAGGCCAGACCCACCACGTGCTCGTGGACGGTGGACCGCAGGAGACCATCCCGACACTCGTGCCCGAGCTGGAGCAGCGGATCCGGGCCCTGCCGGGTGAGACCGACCGGGTGGAACTGTTCGTCATCACCCACATCGACGCCGACCACATCCAGGGGGCCGTGTCCCTGCTGTCGGACGCGGACCGGGTGCCGCTGTTCGGGGACATCTGGTTCAACGGGTGGAAGCACCACCAGCCGGAGGTGCTCGGCGGCCCCGATGCCGAGCGGCTCACCACGGCCCTGCTGCAGCACCCCGAGAGGTGGAACGCGGCGTTCGGGGGCGGCGCCGTCGCCATCCCGGAGGAGGGGCCGCTGCCGGTGGTGGAACTGCCGGGCGGGCTGCGGCTGACGGTGGTGGCGCCGGACCGGACGGCCCTCGCCCGGCTGGCGCCGGAGTGGGAGGAGGCGTGCCGCCGGGCCGGGATCGTGCCGGGCGAGGGCGCCGAGATCGTGCGAAAGAAGTGGATCCGTGACGAGCTGCTCGGCGGGTTCGAGCCGGACCTGCTCGCGGAGTCCCGGTTCAGCGCCGACCGGGGGAAGCCCAACGGGGCGGGGATCGTGCTGATCGCGGAGTACGGGGGCAAGCGGGTGCTGCTGCTGGGGGACAACCCCGCCGGGCCGGTGCTCGAGGCGTTGGACCGGCTGGAGCCGGGGCCCCACCGGTTCGACGCGGTGAAGATGTCCCACCACGGCTCGCGGCGCAACACCTCGCTCGAGTTCGGGCGTCAGGTGCAGGCCAAGAAGTGGCTGGTCTCGACCAACGGGGCGCAGTTCGGGCACCCGGACCCGGAGGCGATCGCGCGGATCGTGGTGACGCAGCGGCTGAAGCCGGTGTTCTACTTCAACTACGCGACCGACAGGATCTCGGACGTGGTCTCCGCTGCCGGGGGCCGGTACCACGTGAAGCTGCCACGCCGTCGGCGGGACGGGACGCACGGAGAGGGCATCGCGCTGAGCGTGTGATCCCCTACTGCAACAGGGTGTCGTCCAGGGCACTTCCCTTGACGCGGCCGAACTCCCGCAGCAGGTCCTGCACCGTCATCCTGTCCTTGCGCGCCTGGTCGAGGTCGAGGACGATCCCGCCCTCGTGCATCATGATCAGCCGGGTCCCCATGCGCAGGGCCTGCTCCATGTTGTGGGTGACCATGAGCGTGGTGAGCCCGAAGCGGTCCACCACCTCGGTGGTCAGCCGGGACACGAGGGCCGCGCGCTGCGGGTCCAGCGCGGCGGTGTGCTCGTCCAGCAGCAGGATCTTCGGCTCGGAGAACGTGGCCATCAGCAGGGACAGGGCCTGCCGCTGCCCACCGGACAGGAGGCTCACCCAGTCCTTGAGACGCGTGTCGAGGCCCTGCTCTAGCGCCGTGAGTTCCTCGGCGAAGCGCTCCCGCTTGGCCTTGGTGACGCCGAGCTTCAGGGCCCGCCTTTGCCCGCGCTCCAGCGCCATGGCGAGGTTCTCCTCGATGCTCATGTGCGGCGCGGTGCCGGAGGCGGGGTTCTGGAACACCCGGCCGATGTAGCGGGCGCGCTGGTGGTCGTTCAGCTTCGTGACGTTCCGGCCGTCGATGGTGATGGTGCCGGTGTCCGCGCGGTAGGTGCCGGCCACCACGTTGAGGAGGGTGGACTTCCCCGCCCCGTTGGAGCCGATCACGGTGACGAACTCGCCGGGGGAGAGGTGCAGGGTGATGTCCCTCAGTGCGACGCGCTGGTTGACCGTGCCCGGGGCGAAGGTCTTGCCGACGTTCTCGATGCGCAGCATCCCTCAGTCCTCCTTCTGGAGCGCGGAGCTCTCGGCGGCGGCGGCGAACCGGTTCCGCATCACGCCCCCCATCCGCGCGAAGCCCTTCCACTGCGGCAGGACCAGCGCCAGGACGACGAGGATCGCCGAGATGAGCTTCATGTCGTTCGGGTTCAGGCCGGCCATGAGGGCGAGCTGGATCACCACGCGGTACATGATGGAGCCGAGCACCACCGCGGAGGCGGCGATGGCGATGCCGGAACGGCCGAGGAGCGCCTGCCCGATGATCACGGAGGCGAGCCCGGCCACGATGAGGCCGATCCCCATTCCGATGTCCGCGAAGCCCTGGAACTGGGCGATCATCGCGCCGGAGAGGGCCACCAGCCCGTTGGAGAGCGCGAGGCCGAGGAGCTTCTGGTTGTCGGTGTTCACCCCGAAGGAGCGGATCATGTCCGGGTTGTCCCCCGTGGCCCGCATCGCGAGGCCCGTGTCGGTGTGCAGGAACCAGATCACCACCAGGAGGATGGCGACGGCGACCGCGAGGAGCACCGCCACGCTCACCCACGTACCGGTCAGGCCCGCGTCACGCAACGGGGTGAAGAGGGTGGTCTCCCGCAGCAGGGGCACGTTCGCGCGCCCCATGATCCGCAGGTTGATCGAGTAGAGCCCGATCTGGGTGAGGATGCCCGCGAGCAGCGGGTTGATGTTCCCCTTCGTGTGCAGCAGTCCCGTGACGATGCCGGCGATCGTGCCGGCGAAGAAGGCGAGCACCGTGGCGAGCAGCGGGTTCATCCCGTTGACGAGCCCGACGGCGGCCACCGACGCACCCGTCGTGAAGCTGCCGTCCACGGTCAGGTCCGGGAAGTCGAGGATGCGGAACGTCAGGTAGACGCCGATGGCCATGACCGCGTAGATCAGGCCCAGCTCGACGGCGGTGATCATG
>DBPQ01000017.1:12461-12619 GCA_002304945.1 Actinomycetales bacterium UBA1416
CCCCGCCGTCGTCACTCGGTGATGTTCTCCGGGTCGGCCTCCGCGAGGAGGTCCTCCGGGATGGTGACGCCCATGCGCTGGGCGGCGTCGAGGTTCAGGTAGAGCTGCAGGTCGGACTGCGTCTCCACGGGCATGGTGGCCGGTTCGGCCTCGCCCGT
>DBPQ01000017.1:12632-18061 GCA_002304945.1 Actinomycetales bacterium UBA1416
GGTGCCGCGGGCCACGGAGTCGCCCTCGGCGGCGATGGTGAGGATCTGCTTGTCCTCGGCCACCTGGATGATCGACTCGAGGGCGGACACCACCGTGTTGTCGGTGGGCACGTAGAACGCGTCGACGTCGAGGGACTCGGCGGCCTGCTGCACCTCGGCCGACGTGCTGACCGTGGCCTCCACGATCTCGAGGCCGAGCTCGTCCGCGGCCTCCTTCGCCCAGTCCACCTGGACCTGCGAGTTGACCTCACCGGAGGAGTAGACGATGCCGACCCGCGTCGCCTCCGGCTTGAGGCGCTTGACGAGCTCGAGCTGCTCCTTCACCGGGTTCGCGTCCGAGGTGCCGGTCGCGTTGCCACCCGGGGCCTCGAGGCTCTCCACGAGGTCGGCGGAGACGGGGTCGGTGACGGCGGTGAACAGGATCGGAACGTCCGGGATGGCCTGGAGGGCCGCCTGGGCGGTCGGGGTCGCGATCGCGAGGACGAGGTCCAGGTCCGCGGAGGCGAACGTGCCCGCGATCGAGGCGGCGGTCGACTGGTCGCCCTGGGCGTTCTGCTCATCCCAGATGACGTTGTAGCCCGCGTCGGCGAGGGCCGCCTTGAACCCGTCACGGGAGGCGTCGAGCGAGGGGTGCGCGACGATCTGGGTGATGCCGATGGTGACCGACTCGCCTGCCTCGGCGGCAGTGGTGGTCTCGCCGCCGGCCGCGGGGGTGGTCTCGTCCTCGGTGGCGGTGCCACCACCGCAGGCAGTGGCGAGGAGCGCGGTGGCCAGCGCGAGGCCGGCCAGCCGGGTGGACTGGAGGAGTTTCACGGGGATTCCTTTCACGGAGCGCCCCCAACGGGCGCGTTCCCTGGCTCGGGCCGACGTCCCGGGGTCAGCCGATTCAGCCCCGATGGTAGTGAAGGCTGTCCACCCCTTGGTCCGCCGTCCCAACTGGCAGACGGCGACGGCGTCAGCTCGCGACGGCGTCAGCCGCCGCCGCGTCGGCCAGCCGGCCGAGGGCGGTCCGCCAGTGATCGCGCCACCTCTCGAGCTCGGCGAGGCTCGGGAGCTTCGAGTGCTGCACGGAGACCCGCACCCTGTCCTCCTCCGGCCAGTCCAGCCACAGCGTCACGCGCGACCCGCCGGGGCCGTCCAACCGGACCGACCTGTCCTCGGTCAGGCCCGCGAGCGGGAGGGTGACGCCGGACCACGCCTCACGGGCGCCGTCGTCGGCGAGGAGGTGGCGCAGCCGGGCGCGCGAGGTGCGCAGGGTCTTCGAGGCGTTCGCGTCGAACGTGCCGTCGGGGCGCTGCCCGGGCAGGCGGAGCCCGCGTTCCTGCTCGTAGGCGACCGTGACGGCCTGCGCCCACCACGCCGGGACCCCGTTCTCGGCGAGGTGGGCGGCGATGCGGGGGTGGGGCCAGTCGCGGGCCCCGGCGTCGTCGAGGAGGGCGAACCAGTGGTCCCGGCCGTGCCCGGTGGCTGCGCGGACGCGCTCGTCGCTGACGGTCTGCAGGTTGCGTCGCACCATGGTCCACTCCTACGCGAGCGGGAGGCAGCGCGCAAGGGCTGGTGGTGGCCGGCGCAGATGTGCCGGTGTGCCGCTGGTGCCATCGCGTCGCGGACTCGGGCGGTCATTCGTAAGCTGGTGGTCATCCACACTCCCAGGAGGATCTGATGAGCAAGATGTCATTCGTGATCGGCGCCGGACTCGGGTACGTGCTCGGGACGCGGGCAGGGCGCGGGCAGTACGAGAAGCTGAAGAAGGCCTCCACCTCGGCGTGGCAGTCCAAGCCGGTGCAGGGCATCGTCCACAAGGCGGACGAGACCGTGGGCGACCTCGCCCGCAACCAGGGCTCCAAGCTCACCGACCAGGTCGCCTCCGTGGTGAAGGAGAAGATCAACACGGTCGGCAAGAAGGACCAGAAGCAGACGTACCCGCCGCAGGCGTACTGAGCCTCTCGCCGAGGGCCCCGCACGTCCGGTGCGGGGCCCTCGGCGTGTCCGCGTACGTTCTCGCGCACACGTCAGCCGGACGGCGCGACGAAGGCACGGCGGGAGCGACGCCGTCGGCGCCCCCACCGTGCGACCAGGGAGATCAGCCCTCGATGGCGACGACCTCCACCTGCACGTTGCCCCTCATGGCCTTGGAGTAGGGGCAGATCTGGTGGGCGCGGTTCGCGAGATCCTGGATGCTGCCGACGTCCTGCCCGGGCACGGCCACCTCAACGATGATCGAGAACGCGGAGGACTCCCCGTGCGGTCCGAGCTGGATCGTGGTGGTCACGGTGGAGCCGGAGCAGTCGATGCCGACCGTGCTCGCCACGTGGGAGATGGCGTCGTTGAAGCAGGCGGAGTAGGCGGCCGCGAACAGCTCCTCCGCGGTGGTGCCGGTGGGGCTGTCGTCCCGCGGGTCGGCGAGGATGACGTCGAGCGAGCCGTCATGCGAGACGGCGTGGCCTGCCCGCCCACCGGTCGAGGTCACTCGCGCCGTGTACGCGACCTTCTCGGGGACGTCCATGCCTCCACGATCGCACACTGTGCCGTGGGTCACCAGCCCGGGCGACCCGGCTCGGAGGTCTCGAACAGGCCGGTCCGGCGCCGCGTGAACCTGCTGGACGACGACGGCGCCCGCCCGCTGCTGCGGACGGGCGCCGGGAACCGCGAGAACTCAGTGCGACGAGGGCGTGGTCTCGATCTCGGTCCGGTCGCCGGACCAGAGGGTGTGGAACACGCCGTCCTTGTCCACGCGCTTGTAGGTGTGCGCCCCGAAGAAGTCGCGCTGCCCCTGGATGAGGGCGGCGGGAAGGCGGTCGGCGCGCAGGCCGTCGTAGTAGGACAGGGAGGAGCCGAACGCCGGGAGCGGGATGCCCGCCTGGGCGCCCATGACCACCACGCGGCGCCACGCGGGCACGCACGCATTGATCTTGGAGGCGAAGGCCTCGTCCGCCATGAGCAGCGGCAGGGACTCGTTGCGGGCGTAGGCGTCGGTGATGTCGTTGAGGAAGCCGGCGCGGATGATGCAGCCGCCCCGCCAGATCTTCGCGAGCCCACCGAGGTCGATGTCCCAGCCGTACTCCTTGCCGGCGGCCTCGATCTGCACGAAGCCCTGCGAGTAGGCCACGATCTTCGAGGCATACAGAGCCTGCCGCACGTCCTCGACGAACGCCTCGCGGTCCTCGATGGTCAGCTCGGCGGAGTGCCCCTCGAGCGGCCCGGACGCCGCACGCTGCTCCACGCCGGAGGACAGGGCGCGGGCGAACACGGCCTCGGTGATGCCGGTGAGCGGCACGCCGAGCTCGAGCGCGTTCTGCGCGGTCCAGGTGCCGGTGCCCTTCTGGCCCGCGCGGTCCACGATGACGTCCACGAGCGGCCTGCCGGTCTCGGCGTCCACCTGCTTGAGCACCTCGGCGGTGATCTCGATGAGGTAGGAGTTGAGGTCGGTCTCGTTCCACGCCGCGAAGATCTCGGAGATCTCCTGCGGGGTGGCGCCGAGGCCCTTGCGGAGCAGGTCGTACGCCTCGGCGATGAGCTGCATGTCCGCGTACTCGATGCCGTTGTGCACCATCTTCACGTAGTGGCCGGCGCCGTCGGCGCCGATGTGCATGCAGCAGGGCTCGCCGTCCACCTGCGCGGAGATCGACTCCAGCATGGGGCCGAGCCGCGAGTAGGACTCCTCGGTGCCACCGGGCATGATGGACGGGCCGTTGAGCGCGCCCTCCTCGCCGCCGGACACGCCGGTGCCCACGAAGTGCAGACCACGGGCTCGGATCGCGGCCTCGCGGCGGCGGGTGTCGTGGAAGTTGGCGTTGCCGGCATCGACGATGATGTCGCCCTCGTCCATCGCGTCGGCGAGCTGGTCGATCACGGCGTCGGTGCCGCGGCCGGCCTGCACCATGATGATCGCGACGCGCGGCTTCGCGAGCGAGGCCACGAAGTCCTCGATGGTCTCAGACGGCACGAAGTCGCCGTCGTCGCCGTGTGCGGCCATCATCGCCTCGGTGCGGGCGTACGTCCGGTTGTACAGCGCGACCGTGTGACCGTGCCGCGCGAAGTTCCGGGCCAGGTTCGAGCCCATGACCGCGAGCCCGACGACGCCGATGTCGGCCCGTCCCGTGTTCTCTGGTGACGTCATTGCGTGTTCTCCTCATCTGTTGTTCCCCGGCGGGGAGTGTGGTGTCCGTCAGCCCCCGGTCGGGGGGCCGTGATCTGGGCGGCGAGGTGGGCCCCGCCGTAGCCGTTGTCGATGTTGACCACGCCCACGCCGGGTGCGCAGGCGTTCAGCATCGCGAGCAGGGGGGCGATCCCCCCGAAGGCCGCGCCGTAGCCGATGGACGTCGGCACTGCCACCACCGGCACGCGCACGAGGCCGGCCACCACCGAGGGCAGCGCCCCGTCCATCCCGGCGACGACGACGATCGCCCCCGCCTCCCGCAGCACGTCCAGCCGGGCGAGGGTGCGGTGGATGCCGGCCACGCCGACGTCGACGAGCAGTTCCGTGGCCCGTCCCAGATAGCGGGCGGTCAGCTCCGCCTCCCGGGCCACGGGGAGGTCGGAGGTGCCGGCGCACGCGACCACCACGAGCTCCCCGGTGGGCGACGGTGGTGCCGGCGGCCACGCCACGAGGCGGGCCTCGGGGTCGTGGAATGCATCGGGGAGTTCCAGCAGGATCGCCTCCGTGCCCTCGGGACTCACCCGGGTGAACAGGGTGGGCGCTGGTGTCCGGCCGCCGTCGGCCGCCGCGCCGCCCTCCAGGGCAGCGCCGTGCTCCCGCACCCGCGCGGCGATGTGGGCGAGCTGTGCGGTTGTCTTGCCCTCGCAGTACACGGCCTCGGGGTACCCGCGGCGGGAGGCGCGGTCGTGGTCGAGCCAGGCGACGGCGTCGGAGTAGGGATCACGCACGGCGGGCGAGCACCTCCAGGGTGAAGGCACCGGACTTGATGCCGGCGAGGTCCACGGCCACGTGGCGGAACCCGGCGTTCCGCAGCGCGCGCACCGCGGTGGTCCGGACCTCCTCGTCGGCGAAGCGCCCGATCTCGGCGGCGGGCACCTCGATGCGGGCGACGTCCCCGTGGTGGCGCACCCGCGAGTCGGTGAAGCCGAGGGCGCGCAGGGCACGCTCGCCGGCCTCGATCTGGGCGAGCTTCTCGGGGGTGACCTCCTGGCCGTGCGGGATCCGCGAGGCGAGGCAGGGGGCGGCCGGCTTGTCCGCGCACGGCAGCGCCAGGGCGCGGGCGATGGCGCGGACTCGGTCCTTCGTGAGGCCGGCCTCGGCGAGCGGGCGGCGCACGGCGTGGTTGGTGGCGGCCCGGGCGCCCGGGCGGTCGGGGCGGAGCGCGTCGTCGGCGTTCTCGCCGTACGCGACGGTGGCGAGCGCGTGCTCGGCGGCCACCTCCGCGGAGATGCGGGTGAAGAGCTCGTCCTTGCAGTGGAAGCAGCGGTCC